>CAYIZV010000003.1:0-92543 GCA_964367915.1 uncultured Neisseria sp. | reverse complement strand
CACAAAATACATTATCATTGACTTTATATTTATATCAGGAACATCTAGTGTTTTTATTATGTTATAGCGGCCAATTCGCTCAAGTAATTTTTCGACGGAATAAGACTCAAACCCAAGACGAATAGAGATTTGGTAACAAACGTTACTAACAGTTCCTCTTTTTATGTTAAGAGCATCAGATACTCTTTTTTGACTGTAACCTATAGCTAGCAGGTATAGAATATTTTGCTGTCTTTGTGTTAGAGATTTCAATAGGCTGATATTGAAGTCCGCGTTATTAAAGTTGTTACAACCCCAAAACATTCTAGTGTAATCATAGCCTTGGCTGAGTACTCCACAAACATTGCCGTTTGGTGCATATATGGGGGTATACATTATATGTAACGCACCGTGACGATTACTTAATTTATCAAAAACAATACATGAAACTATGGAATGGCTATTCATGCACATATCTAAAATTTCTTTGGTTGCATTATGGTAATAATCAATCTTAAGCTTTTCATTTTGGGATAATACAAAATAGTCAGTTTCATTGATATGTTTTAGAAAGCCAAATTCTAGTTTCGTTCTATCTGTAGCAAATAAACATTTTTTGTCAAGATTGAATATGCTGAGAAATATTTTTTTATCCTTATAGCTGGAAAAAAATATTTTTATGATATGTTCTAAAAATTCTTCATATTCATGAGAAATTTTGTTTTCTTTATTGTCAATCTCGTTTACCATTTCAACTTCACTAAAAATTTTAGGTTTAGGCACAACTTTTCGGTCCGTTGTTATGACTTTCTCTATAACTAAATAATTTAAGTTTTAGACTATCATCTTTACGGAGCACTATTTTAGAGGTTAAATCTCTCTTACTGGCTAAAATAGATCATACAAAGTCATGATTATCGCATAAAATTTGTTTGGCTGATATCTGCAATTGTGCAGACTAGCTATCAATCATGTTGTTACAATTAAAGAAATTAACTATTACTCTGCTAATTTTAATATTAACTATTGACCATTTTTTAAATTCATCTTTCTGCTGCATCGCATGATGTAACTACCAGTGTTATCTGCTACAATCCAGTTGTACGCTTTCTCCATTGAATGACAAAGCAATACGTCGTTGTGAGAGTCAGAGTATTTCAAAATGGAGGTTCTTATTATGAGTGAAAATTTATTTATACGCAAGGTGGCAATTCTCGGTGCTGGAGTGATGGGTGCACAAATTGGGGCGCATTTTGCCAATGCTGGAGTTCCTGTAATATTATTTGATTTGAAAGCTAAGGACGGAGCCGCAAATGCGATAGGCGATAAAGCACTAGCTAATTTAACTAAATTAAAACCAAACCCAGTTGCTTCTGCCAGGTCATTTACATATCTGAGCTTAGCTAATTATGATGATAATTTGGATTCATTAACCGAATGCGACTTGATTATCGAGGCGATTGCCGAACGGATGGATTGGAAAGTTGACCTATTTCATAAAATCGCCCCTTATCTAAATCCGCAGGCAATTGTTGCAACCAATACATCAGGACTCAGTGTTGAAGAGCTAGCCAACAGTGTTCCAGAGTCACTTCATTCTCATTTTTGCGGAATTCATTTCTTTAATCCTCCGCGTTATATGCCGTTAATCGAATTAATTCCAAGTTCAAAAACTGAAAAGGCGGTTTTAACTGCACTGGAAACTTTTTTAGTCAGTGGGTTAGGTAAAAGTGTAATTGAAGCGAAAGATACGCCTAATTTTGTGGCGAATCGGATCGGTGTTTTCTCGATGATGGCGGTTTTGGAATACGCCGAGAAATTTAATATTCCTTTTGAAGTTGTTGACCAGTTAACCGGCAAAAATCTGGGACGTGCTAAATCTGCAACGTTTAGGACTGCAGATGTTGTTGGTTTGGATACCTTTGCTCACGTTGTTGAAACAATGATGGCTAAATGTAAAGATGGATTTGAAGATAGTTATCTTATCCCTGAGTGGTTGGATAAATTAATTAAAGCTGGTGCGCTTGGGCAAAAAACCAAGGCGGGGATATTTCGTAAAGATAAAGACGGTATCAAAGTAATTGATCTTGCTCTGGGTGATTATCGTCTGGCAGACCAGAAAGCTGACCCTGATGTCTTAGCAATATTACAAAAAAAATCCTGGGCAGAAAAAATGGCTGCGCTACATGATTCTACTCATCAGGAAGCTCAATTTTTATGGGCAACTTTCCGCGATTTATTTCACTATTGCGCAGTATTAATGGGCGAGATTACCGATACGCCACGTGACATGGATTTAGCTTTACGCTGGGGATTTGCTTGGAAAGAAGGTGTATTTGAAATCTGGCAGCAATCGGGTTGGTTGCAAGTAGCACAGTGGATTAAAGAAGATATCGCAGCAGGCAAAACTATTTCGCAAAAACCTCTTCCTGCATGGGTATTTAAGTTAGGTGATGGCGTATATGTTGATGGTAAGCATTATGACCATAGTGTTGATAAAATGGTTGAACTGGATTTATTGCCAGTTTATAATCGTCAGCTGTTTCCCGAGTTATTATTAAATGAACGGGTGAAAATAGAGCAGCATACTCTTTACGAAAATGCAGGGGTTAAACTTTGGCATAGTGGCGATAATATTGGTGTACTAAGCTTTAAATCCAAAATGTGCGCAATTGGTATGGACGTTTTGACTGGTCTGGATGAAGCAATTAGTGTCGCGGAAAAACAATGCAAAGCACTGGTAATCTGGCAAGAAAAAGAAGTTTTCTCTGTGGGCGCCAATTTAGAAGAGTTTGGCTTTTCAATTATGATGAATGGTGTCGAAGCAGTAGAGGAAATCATCTCTACCGGGCATCGAATTATTGCCAATAAATTACGCTATAGTCAAATTCCTGTGGTTGCTGGAGTACGTGGTTATGCTTTTGGCGGTGGCTGTGAAATTATGCTCCACTGTGATGCAGTAGTGGCTGCTCTGGAATCATATATTGGCTTAGTGGAGGCTGGTGTTGGTTTATTACCGGGTTGGGGCGGCTCAACTGAGATGGCGGTACGAGCTGCTGCGTCGCAAGATCCATGGGCTGATTTAACTAAACGTTATCAAAGTTTGGCGATGGCTAAAGTTGCAACTTCAGCCTACGAAGCTCAAGAAATGGGATTTTTGCGTGAGTCAGATACGATAGTCATGAATACCCGTGAAGTTTTATTGATCGCTAAGGAGCGCGCTAAATTTATGGCGCAAAGTGGTTACCGTCCACCGATTAAACCAACGGTGAAAGTTTTTGGCGAGCAGGGTATAGCAACAATTAATGCATTATTGGCAAATATGATTGCTGGCAAACAAATTTCTGAGCATGATCTATGGATTGCCAAAAATATTGCTGAAGTGATGTGTGGTGGTATGATTGATAAAAATAGTGTTGTTAGTGAAGATTGGTTACTTAATTTAGAACGAACCAAATTTACTGAATTGGCTATTAGTGAAAAAACAGCGGATCGGATTCAGCATATGTTGAGTACTGGTAAGCCACTACGCAATTAAGCTACTCAAACAGATTCATTGTCCTAGGTTGTTATTTTGCTCCTCACTTATCAGGAGTAAGCTTCGTCGCAAAATGCCTACTAGTACTTCGGATCTGTTTGAGTTGGTGCATGGATAGTATGTAAATGGAGAAATCAAATGACTAGAGAAGTTTATATTGTTGCAGCTAAACGCAGTGCTTTGACTAAAGCCAAAAAAGGTAGTTTTGCTAATACTCGTCCCGATGATTTATTGGCACAATTAATGCAAAAAACAGTGGCAAGTTCTGGCGTGACTCCAGAAGATATTGGTGATGTGGTTATTGGTTGTGCTTTTCCTGAGGCGGAACAAGGTTTGAATGTGGCGCGGGTAGCTGCACAATTAGCTGGTTTGCCAGATAGTGTGCCGGGAATGACAATTAACCGCTACTGTAGCTCTGGATTAAATGCAATTGCGATTGCAGCAAACCGGATTCAGGTAGGAGAAATTGATGTAGCTATTGCTGGTGGTGTTGAATCAATGAGCTTGATTCCAATGGGTGGCAACGATTTTTCTGTGAGCCCGGCAGTTTTTCAAAATGATAAACATGTCGCTTTGGCTTATGGGATGGGAATTACTGCAGAGAAAGTAGCAGAACAGTGGCAGGTGAGTCGCGGCGCTCAAGATGAGTTTGCTGCAAGCAGTCATCGTAAAGCTAATGCGGCACAAAAAGCAGGTTTCTTTGCCGATGAAATCACGCCGATTGAAATTAGCAGCAAAAAAGCTGATGAAAAAACTGGACAAATCATTAGTTCAAGCAAAGTCGTGGACAGCGATGAGGGAATTCGTGCGGATACAACTTTAGAAGGTTTGGCTAAATTAAAGCCTGCTTTTGCTGCTGCTGGCTCGGTTACACCGGGGAATAGCTCACAAATGACAGATGGTGCTGGGGTATTGATCTTGGTTAGTGGCGAATATCTAAAGCAGCATGGTCTAAAAGCCTTGGGTAAATTTCATAGTTTTGCGGTTAGCGGTGTTGCAGCGGAGATCATGGGGATAGGTCCGATTAAGGCGATCCCTCAGCTAATCAAACAGCAGGGGTTAGAGCTTAAAGATATCGACTGGATTGAGTTAAACGAAGCATTTGCTGCACAATCTCTGGCAGTGATTAATGAGCTTGGTCTTGATGCAAACAAAGTTAATCCTTATGGTGGTGCGATTGCCTTGGGGCATCCGCTTGGTGCAACTGGAGCAGTATTGACGGTGAGAATACTGCATGGATTACGCCGAACACAAAAGAAATATGGTATAGTTTCAATGTGTATTGGCGCAGGAATGGGTGCTGCGGGATTATTTGAAGCTTGCTAACTACTATACGTTTGAGTATAACAATTAAAGAGAGTCAATCATGGAAAAAATATGGCTTAAAAATTATAAACCTGAGATCCCTGCAGAAATCAAGTTAGATGATACAACATTGATTGATTTGTTTAATCAAGCTTGTGAACAATATGCTTCTAATCGCGCGGTTAGTTGTCATAAAGTAACTTTATCTTTTTCAGAAGTGAAAGAACGTTCGCTGCGAATGGCTCAGGCTTTGATTGATCTTGGTGTAAATAAAGGTGATCGGGTTGCGTTAATACTTCCTAATTGTTTGCAGTATCCTCTGACTGTATTTGCCGTGCTTTTAGTTGGTGCAACGGTAGTTAATATCAATCCTCTTTATACACCAAATGAGATTGAATATGTATTGAAGAATTCAGAACCGACAGTTGTAGTGACGCTGGATATGTTTTCAGAGAAGCTTAATGGGTTTTATAATCAATTTGGGATTAAACATATTATTAGTACTAAAATTGCTGATCCTTATCCAACGGTAAAACGTAGCATAATTAATCTGTTGTTGCGCTATGTGGCGAAAGTTAATCCTAAACTGGTTTATCAGCCTTTGTCATGGCGTACGCTGATTGAAAAGTCAGCGGCTTTAGCTAATCCAATAGTAGTAACTGCAGACGATATTGCATTCATTCAATATACCGGAGCAACGACTGGTCACCCTAAAGGTGCAATGTTATTACACCGGAATATTGCAGCGAATATTAAGCAGATTTTTACTTTATTGGAAGCACAAGTTGATGACATGTCAAAACAGGTGGTAATTAGCGCACTACCGATGTATCATATTTTTTCATTGACGGCGAATTTCTTTACTTTCTTTTTCCATGGCTCGGAAAATGTCATGGTTCCCAATGCCAAGAATATTAAAGATTTAGTTAAAACGATGAATTCAACGCCATTTACCGTATTTAACTCTTTGGATACGCTTTACCATAAACTTTTGGAGTATAAACCTTTTACTAATGCCAAGCATCCGCACTATAAGTATGGGATCTGCGGAGGCATGGCAATTCGTCAATCTGTGGCTGAGCATTGGCAACAAGCAACTGGTCATGTTCCAACTAATTGTTATGGTCTGACTGAGACATCTCCCTGCGTAAGCATGAATGATCTAGGGAGCGCCTTTAATGGTTCTGTAGGCTATCCGGTTCCCTCGACAGAAATTGATATTCGTGATATTGCAACTGGTGAAAAAAGTCTGGCGCAGGGTGAAATTGGTATTATTATGGTTCGTGGTCCGCAAGTTATGGCAGGTTACTGGCGTAATCCTGAGCAAACCAAGCTTGCATTATCTGCTGATGGTTGGCTTAGAACTGGTGACTTGGGTTATGTTAATGAGGCTGGGCTTTTATTTATCAGTGGTCGTGAAACCGAAATGATAATCGTTTCTGGATTTAATGTTTATCCAGCTGAAGTTGAGATGATAATTGATCAATTACCTGAAATTGCAGAGGTTGCAGTAGTCGGTTATCCGGATGAAGAAAGCGGTGAGGCTGTGCATGCCTATATTGTATTAAATGCAGAACATACCCTTAGTGTCGAACAGATATTACTTCACTGCCGTAAAAATCTAACACGCTACAAAGTTCCGCACTTTATTACGATTGTTGAAGAATTACCTAAAACACTAGTGGGGAAAATTGACAAAAAAGCGCTAGTCGCTCAATATTTAGCTAAGAGTAAGGAGTAAAATCATGGTTCAGTCTGTATTTATAACCGGTGGAACTCGTGGCGTGGGACTTGAAATTGCTAAAAAATTTGCTGCCAGTGGTGCGCAAGTCGCTATCGTTGGTAAAACAGTCACGCCACATCCAAAATTATCTGGCACTTTGGATAGCGCTGCTGAAGAGATTCGTCAAGCTGGTGCATCCGATGTGCTAGCACTAGCTTGTGATGTGCGCGATCTTGAAGCGTTGGAGCTAGCAATTAAAACTACTGGAGAGCGATTTGGCAAAATTGATTTATTGGTGAATAATGCCAGTGCGCTTTATTTGCTTAATGCGCAAGAAATTACTCCTTCAAAATTTAATCTTATGCATGAGGTTATCGTTCGCGGGAGTTTTTTTGCTGCCCAATACGCATTGCCTTGGCTCAAAAAATCAGCTAATCCGCGAATTATTCACCTAGCGCCTCCGATTGACTTAAAACCGAAATGGTTTACAGGACATACGGTGTATACCCTGTGCAAATACTCTTCAGCAATGTTGGTAATGGGATTGGCAGAAGAATTTGCTAAAGATGGCGTTGCGGTTAATGCAGTATGGCCTCGCACCCTTCTGGCGACGGCTGCAGTACAAAATCTGTTAGGTGGTGATATGGCGGTTCAACATTCACGTCATCCGCGAATTATTGCTGATGCGGTTGCATTATTAGTTGTAAAGGAGACTAATTATAGCGGAAAATTCCATCTAGATGAAGACATTTTACGGGAAAATGGCATTGATTTGGCACAGTATAACTGTGTAGCAGGCAGTAAGCTTATAACTGATCTTTATGTCGAAGAGTAAATGATATTTTTTAATTTTTATGGAACTTTCAGATTGATAGGTATTCATAATTGTGGATATTCAATATCTTTGGGCTAATTTAGCTGGACCATTTAGCCAAAGTAACATTACGCTAGATAAGCCTGTTGGAACCAAGCTAGTTAAAATTTATGCTGTAAATAATAACTTAGCAAATTTTTTATAAAATGAAAAGTGGCGATTATCAAATAATAAATACAAATATTTTGTAACCATTAAATATCTTCGGTCACTTAATTACGTGAAGGCATATTCTATTCTTCATCATAGCGGAAAAAATCACTATTTGGTGTGAACCAAAGACTAATTAAAGACAAGTAGCTAAAAACCACAATAATCATTGATGGAATATATAAATTATTAAATTGATGGATTAAGTAAGTTGACAGATAAACCGAAACTCCAGAGAATAGTCCAAATGAAAAGTCATAAACAATCGTAATCCCACTTAATTTATAGCTTGTTGGGAAAATGCTATAGATTAAATTGAGAATCTTGGACATCATTAGTCCTAAACCAAACATACAGAGACATTCTAAAATAGCAATTGTATAAAAATTATTGTTTATATATGATTTAAATAAGAAATAGAGCATTATTTTAATTAATATTCCCATAGTTAAATGCAGTCTTTTACCGAGTTTACTATGATAAATTCCACCGATAATTAATCCTAAAATCCCACAAACAAAAAGTGAAATTTGTAATAATAAAACTTCCTTTTCTGGATAATTTAAATAGTGTTCCAAATAAAAAGGCATTGCGGTAGTGAAAAATGCGTTTAAGCTGGTAATAAAGGTTAAAAAACAGGTAAAGCGCAAAATTACCAACCAATGGCGACGTAAAGTCTTGCGCCAAGAGTGTCCTAAATTTATTGCCAAGTTATCTAATTGAAAGTTTACCCACAGAGACTTGGTGAAAAATAACCATAATGCCACGATTACAAATCCAAGTGGTGCAATCTGAAAAAACCAAAAATCATTAGTCGAATTATGTAAAATGAGGCTAAACTTAGCTAAGATACTGGCAGTGAAAATAGCAATAAAATAGAGATTACCTAAAATGATTTTACGGGTGGTATTTGGTTGTTTTTGATTTAAAAGACTAAGAATTATCTGTGGGAATACGCCACCGAGGATGCACCCAACTAGTACAAAATTACAGAGTAGTATTACAATACTAAATTTAAGGCTAAATAAATTAATCAAATTGATTATAGCAAAATTATACAGTGCATAAAATAGCACAAAGTATGGCAAAAGCAGGTTTTTGCTTTTCGACTGTAACTTGTTACATAACCAGCCACCAAGCGGGCGAAAAAAGAAATGTAGTGCATTAATAAAAGAAATTGATAAAAATAAATTAGTTTTACGCTCTGTTGAACTAAATATATGATCCATGACTTTATAAAATGCCAATGCGTTATAGTACCCCATAACTGTAATCATAAATACCAGTAAAATTAGGGTAGATTTATTAGAATTTAACATCGCAATACCGTAAAAGAATAGTAAGCTGGATTTTACTATATACGCGTTAGAGTAATCGGTAAATCCTCGTCTAATTAGATTGTATACAAATAATAACCTAATTAACTTAGCGTAGCAATTAATGAATAGTGTTTAAATATTATACAATAAAGTTGGGTAATTAGTCATTTTAAGTATTAGCTTATGAATTCTAAGTGGTTTTATTATAAATACGCCCATAGTTTGTTAAAATAATGTGTTATGATTATTAAATAATATACTCATGGTATTTGATTTTTGGGTGCGAAGGATTGATGAAAAAAGCGATGCAGTGTAGTAGAACTACATGAGAGTCTTTTTTGAAATCTGACAAAGTCCGAGATTCAAAGACGAAGAATATATATGTGTTGGCAAAACAGAGGGGTAATATTAACATGCTGAAAAATCAGATACATAACATAGCTATAATTAGTATTTTGGCGAGTATGTTTGTCGTTACATCATGCAGTAGCGGTGGCGGTAATTCATCTCAGACTAATAACCCTATCTATGCTACTATTAGTGTACCAGCTACCACCTATGCTGATGCTAAATCGTCTAAATTTGCAGTTTACACTAGCGCAGGTAATGGTAAAAATACTTTAACTGAGATTGATACAGGTTCGGATTTGTATGTAATTGAGTCAAGCTACGTAGGAAGCAATATTTACTATACAGGTGAAAGTATTACGCTGGCATACGATCATGGAACGATTAAACGGAGTGGTTTAGTTGGCTATACTTCAGTCAGCTTCTTGTCAGAAAATGGTGCGACTTTGATTAGTACCGCCAGCAATCAAGTACCCGTAGTGGTAGTTCCCGATGGTGTAATCAGTAATGTTGAAAGCCAAAATCATGCGATTATGGGGATGCGGATGGATGGAAATGTTTCGGTAAGATTATTTTTACCATATCCGTATAATCAAATGTTCATCATGAATATGCCAGAGCGCCAATTGGAGTTTGGTAATTTCACCAGTCAGCAAATGAGTGGTTTTGGAATGGTTCAAGCACCAGAAAGTGCATGTGATCATTATACTGTATCTTCATCGTCAAATAATTTATGTTGGAATGATATGCATCTACCAGTAAAATATACTGCGACCAAGGATGGAACACAGATTGAGTCCACATTTAATTCTTTATTTGATAGCGGAGCAAGCAGTAGTTTTCAATTTAAACCGCTCCCAGATTGGCTAGTAGTTAGTGACTCGAATAAAGTAAAAAATCCAGTTGCTGCTACCATTATGACAACACAGGGGTCAATGGCGCTGCAATTAACTGATCCTACTTCAGCATTCGCAAATGAATCCAATGGTGGAATTGTAAATGTCGGTAATAATATCTTTAATTTTTATCAGGTACTCTACAATCAAGTTAACGGGCAGGTTGGTTTGAAAAGAGTTGCGAATCCTGAAACCACGACTGTTCCATTAGTCTATAATTTACAAGGTCAGTCAATGGGCTTACATATGCCATTGATGGTTGGTAATAATTTACTTTACGCTGGAGTTGATACTGGCTCAGTTGGTTTGCGCGTTTTAGAGAGTGCTATTACTGATAAAACCGGGATTACCATCACTTCAGAATCTGAGAGTTATAGTTATCAAGATGGGGTAAGCCTTACAGGTTTAGTTGCAACTGCACCAGTAACAATTGGTGGCGTAACTGAAAATATCAAATTTATGGTAATTACAAATATAGCCTGCTTACCACAGATACCAAATTGTCCAAAGAATGCATTTACAGCCAGTGGTCGTGCTGGATTAATGGGCATTAGTCTGTATATTGGTGGAAGTACTCATGGAGTGTGGAATCCATTATCACAGTTACCTGGTGCACTTGCCAATGGCTTTTATCTGGATGGTAATCGCTCCCACCCTGGATTAACGATTGGTTTGAGTTCAGATAAGATATCTGGGTTTGATTATGTTGATTTACAGCCAATCTCTCAACCAGAATCTAATCCAGCGCCTTATTCATTGTGGGATGTTAATTTGCCAGCAACAGTAGAATATCCATCTAAAGATGGAACCGTGGCGCTTAGCCAAACTGGTTCGGTATTGTACGATACTGGAACTGCAGCTTATACCATCTATAATGTTGGACAGCAAGAGCAGGGGACGTTTCCTAGCCATACGAGAATTACACAGAAGCAGAAACTTAATGGCAACACAAGATTTGATTGGTCTTTCAACACAGGGGGTGAGTATTACATTGACTCGGCAGTCAAAGTTGCAGAATCCTTTCCTCTGATTGTTAATACTGGTAATATTCCATTTGTCAGCTACGATATTTTGTACAATGTTGAGAGCGGAAAGATGGGCTTTAGGATACATTAATATAAGAGTTGTATTGGCTATTTTTAGTAGCCAGATATCTGTAAAATAAATATCTGGCTATGGCTTCCAAAATATAGGCTGGCTTTATGATTAATATAATCAACAAAATTGGTGATTGTATTATTATGAATAATTCTGTAAAATCAGGTCTGTAAATATTTCTAACTTAGCTTTTTAATTTAAAAACAGGATTTATTATGTTACAGACAATTGTGAAAATATTTGAAACTTATATTGCGCTTGTGATACAAGTAGGTGAAATGGAGTCTCAGTCTTGGATTATGTCAAAAAGATAGATTCAGGATAATAAAAAAGTGAGAGTATTTTACTCTCACTTTTTTATTATCTAGCAAAAGCTTGTTGTACTGCTTTGATATCGGCAGGGACTTCAACTACTTGAGCTGGTTTTGCCAAAATAGCTTGCAATTGTTCAGCAACAGGAAGTATTGTGCCAGTAATTGGCTCAATAATTGTTTCAAATTTACATGGGTCTGCAGTTGCCGCAATTATCCATGGAGATGAACTTAGTTCTTTGCGCGCAAAATAGCCAGTCGCGGTGTGTGGGCATACTACATAATTAAACTGCTGATTTACTTCATTAATGATTTGACGAATTTGCTCATCATCCACGCTAAAGGCAGACACATTAGCTTTGAAACTATCTAAAGTATTATACAAATGACTTAGACGCTCAAAATTGCTTGGGTTACCAACATCCATTGCATTGGCAATAGTTGCTACACTGGCTTTAGGTTCAAATTTACCATTGCTGATATAATCAGAAATTACCCGGTTAGCATTGGTTGCCAGAACGATTTCCCGAATTGGAAAGCCCATTGCTTTAGCCCAGTATGCCGCGGTCGAATTACCAACATTACCAGTTGGAATTACATAACCAGCTTGTACGCTATTAGCAAGATAAAATTGCCAGCTAGTGTATGCATAATAAGTTAGTTGTGGAAGCAAGCGGGCAATATTGATACTATTAGCGCTACTTAAATGTGCCTGAGATGTCCACCATTCATCACTAAATGCCTGCTTAACGATTTTTTGGCAATCATCAAAAGTACCTTCAACAGCTAGAGCACAAATATTATCACCCCAACAGGTAATCTGTTGTTCCTGACGCTTGGAGATCTGACCTTTAGGGAACATTACTACTACATCAACGTTGGGTTTTTGATGAAAGGCACTAGCTACCGCTGAACCAGTATCACCAGAGGTCGCAACCACAATTGTAGTTTTACGGTTTTTAGAAAGACGACTCATGCATTCAGCTAAAAAGCGTGCACCAAAATCTTTAAATGACAAAGTTGGACCATGAAATAATTCCATGATTGAAGTATTGTCATTAAGTGGACGAACTACCAGTGGGAAATTAAAAGCATTTTTACAAATATCAACTAATTGTGACTCAAGCTCATCACCTTTGAAATAATCAGCCAAAATTGTGGCAGCAAATTGTGGATAGCTAAGTTTAGGGTCAAGTTTTGCCCAGTCGATTTGTGGGAACTGTTGTGGGACAAATAAACCACCATCTTCAGCCAATCCTTGCAAAATCGCTTGGCTAACTGTTTTGGTATTGTTTTTGTCGCGAGTACTATAAAATAACATGTTTTATTCCTATATTTTTATGAAGTATGACAAATTCTAGAGTTTAAAAATCAAAGAGTGTAAGCGCCGTTAGGGTTGATCGGAGAAATCCAATGATCAGCTTCAACCTGATGTTGCTTGAATGCAGCAAGCATCGCCTGTGCAACTGACTCAGCACCAGCTTTGCTTTCGCAGAAAGCTAGTAAGCTTGGACCAGAACCAGATAAAGTTGCACTAATTGCACCGGCATCAATAGCTGCTTGTTTAACATCATAATATCCTGTTACCAAAGCTGCACGCTGTGGCTCAATGATTAAATCCAGCATTGACCGACGCAATAGCTCAACATCTTTTTGGTAAAATGCACAGATCGCTGCTGCAAGAGCTGCTGATTGCTCAATGTATTTTTTTAGTGGAACTGTTGGACTCAGGATGCCACGTGCACTTTTGGTTTCAACTTGTAAATGAGGGTGAACAATTACGCAGTAAAGCTCAGGGTAGGGAAGATTAATAACTTCCATCGGAGCAATACTGCGAATAAGCGTGATTCCACCAAAAATACATGGTGCAACATTATCTGCATGACGTCCACCAGAAGCAATTTCTTCACCGTAAAGTGCAAACTCAACCAAACGCTCTTTGCTAATTGGGACACTTAGAAAACCATTTAACGCAACTACTGCGGCAACGGCGGAAGCAGCAGAACCACCCATCCCAGAACCCATTGCAATACCTTTGTCAATTTGTAGTGAAAATCCAGTGGTGATACCCAAATCTTCACACATTTTTTGCACGGCAAATGAAGCAGTGTTTTTAGTTGGCTCTAAAGGTAAACCAGTTACAGAGTTGATTTTTTCAATAACGATTTGATTATCATCGCGCTTAGTTAGAGTTACTGTATCACCTACAGCATCCAACGCTAAACCAAGAATATCAAAGCCAACTCCCAGATTAGCACTGGTTGCTGGCGCAAAAGCACTTACACGGTTAACATCTGCTTTTAATAGACTCATAATGTTTTCCCGTTTAGTATAAGTACGAAGTTAAACGTAATAAATCAGCAAAGATACCAGCAGCAGTAACTGCAGCACCAGCACCAGGACCTTGGATAATCATTGGACGAGTTGCATCATAACGTTTAGTTTGGAAAATGATAATATTGTCAGTACCATTTAGGCGTGCTAGCGGATGGCTTTGTGCTACTGATTGAATAGCAACACTTACTGTACCATCAGCATGGATTTTACCTGCATAGGTTAATTTTTCACCTTTAGCAGCAGCTTCATTTGCCATACCCATAATTCGGTCGTCAAATTGTGGTAAGCGCGTCATAAATTCATCAATAGAGCAATTACGTAATTCTTCAGGAACTAAATTTGTTACGCTAATATCACTTAATGAAACATTGTAGCCAATTTCACGGGATAAACAAACTAGTTTACGAGCAACATCTTGTCCAGATAAATCTTCGCGTGGATCTGGCTCGGTATAGCCTAGCTCTTTTGCTTCTTTAACGATTTCAGAGAAAATACGTCCTTTACCTAATTCATTGAAGATAAAACTTAGCGTACCAGATACCACTCCTTCAATGGTGATAATTTCATCACCAGTTTTAATTAGGTCTTGTAGAGTGTTAATTACTGGTAAGCCAGCACAAACAGTAGCTTCATATAAATAATGATTACCATTTTTACGTGCTGTTGCTTTAATTTGGTTATGATACTCAATATCACCAGCATTGGCATGTTTATTTGGCGTAATAACATTAAATCCTTGGTTAAAGAAATTAAGGTATTGTTTAGATAATGCGGTACTCGCTGTACAATCAATAATAACCGCGTGCGGAATGTCACCACTCAATAAATGAGCCGTGAATGTATCCATATCTGGTTCAATTGAATTATTTGTGAAGTTATCACGCCAGTTGCCAGCCAATGCATTATCGCTAAGTAACATTTGTTTGCTATTCATGATTCCGCGAACGCAAATATCTACATGGTATTTGGCTTTAATCGCAGCACGAGCCTCTTCGACTTGATCCAAGAAAGTAGAACCAATTCCACCTGGACCAATCAGACCAACAGAAATTACCTGATCAGATAGATAAAAACCAGAATGTGCAGCTTGCAATGCTTTATTGATATCTTTGCTATTGATTACAGCAGAGATATTACGCTCTGAAGCACCTTGAGCAATCGCACGGATATTGATATTAGCTTTAGCTAGAGTTTCAAAGAATTTACCTGCAACCCCAGGACTACCAACCATTCCATCTCCGACTGCCGCTAAAATAGCACAGCCCGTATCAGCAGTTACTTTATTGATTTGTCCATTTTCAATTTCAAATTTGAGATTGGTGTTTAGGGCGTTAATTGCAGCATTAACTGATTTATTAGCAATTGCAAGACATAGTGAATGCTCCGAGCTAGCTTGAGAAATCAAGATAACTGACACTTCACATTGGCGCATAATTTCAAAAATGCGTGCAGCACTTCCAGAAACGCCAGCCATTCCCGCACCTTCGATATTTAAAAGTGCAATATCATCAACATAAGTTAAGCCTTTGATTAAGTGCTTAGATTTAGTTGAGCTTTGGCTAATGTAAGTTCCGGCTGCAGTAGGGTTATAACTGTTTTTAATATACATTGGAATATTTTCTTCAGCAACTGGAGAAATCGTCATTGGATGTAATACACTGGCACCAAAGTAGGCTAATTCCAGCGCTTCTTTGTAAGACAGAGTATCAATGCAGAATGCTGATTTTACTTTAGCTGGATGGGCAGTATAGATACCATCAACATCCGTCCAGATGATTAATTCGACAGCATGGAATAAACGAGCAAAGATAGCACCAGAATAATCGCTACCATTGCGTCCTAGTGTAGTGCGTTTACCTTCGGCAGTAGAGGCAATGAAACCAGTAATTACCAACTGATCAAATTCTTTATGGGCAAAATATTCTTGTAGTGCTTTTTCGCTGCGTTCCCAATCAATTCCGACAACGCCACCTTTTTTGTAAGAGTAAAGTACTTCGGTCGCATCTAAGTATAGTGCTTTGCTATGTAGTGACAGTAAAGTAGCTAAAATTCTTGCTGACCATTGCTCACCATAACCCAAAACAAAATCTTGAATCTCGGGAGAATACGTACCAATTTGATTTACGGTATCAAAAATATTGGCAATAGTTTTAAAGTCGTGGTTTAGTATTGAGAATAATTCAGCGTGTTTATTTTCTGGTAACAGATTTTTAACAATTAATTGATGCATTTGCTCTAAGTTAGCTAAATCCATTTTCCATGAATGTCCATCACGGGCTGCATCCAACATGTTTTGTAGTTTGGTTGTTGTACCTTTGGTTGCCGATACAACGATAATTTCTTTTGAGCCATTTAAGATTTTAGTTACTTCGATAAATCTGCTGGCATCCGCTACACTTGATCCGCCAAATTTGTGTACTGTATAAAAATTTTTAGCTAATTCCACGATAGTTTGCACTCCCTAGTTATAATGCTTATATATAGATGATGTTTTAGGTTTATAAACCAATAACGCTATGGTGATAGATTTAAAATACCACTTCTACTATCATAAGCACATTGGCGTTATGACACTGGAAATGGCATGACATGCCTCGATTATACCATTTAATCCCAAGTGCTTGGCGAGTTTTGCTTATGTTTATTGCACTGCAGCATTGACTTAAGTATTAGCGCCTCTTGGATATTCATTTATAGTGGAGCGAGTGAGGTAAACCAGATAAAACCATAGTATTACTATAGCTTTTTAAGTGTGTGCTTTAAAACAACAAAATCACTGGGTTTTGTCTAAGTATGAGTTCATGTTAATCGTCATGTTGATATAAGATTCGAATTCTTCAGGCGTAAACTTGTTAATTACATTGCCCAATATCAGATTTTTTTCTTGAATAATGCAATTATAGATACGCACACATTTTTCTGTAGGCAATAAGTGGATGATGCGGTTATCGACTTGGTCAACTTGTTTAATAATATAACCAGAGTCTTCTAGCTTTTGGATGGCTTTAGTTACGGTAGTTTTGTCAACTCTAACATTTTTTGCTAATTGTTTTAAATTAATATTTTCATTTTCAACTATGCGTGTTATAAAGACAAATTGACCACGCTGCAATCCATATTTTTTAAATATTTTTTCATAGATTCCATTAACATGTCTGGATAGATTGTCTATTTCTCTGAAGATGCTGCTTTGTAATAACATTGCTAATATAGATCCTAAATTAGTGATAAACCAGTTAGCAGGGTTTTTGCTATCTAACGATTATACCATAACTATATTTGGCTAAAAAGCCCTAGTAATAAAAATAGTTGAACTGTCAACTAATATAATGCTAATATAGCGCCTCTTGTAAAACATGAAAGGACTGATGATGGAATTAATTTTAAAAAATGATGATGTTATTCATTTATTACAATCAATTAAGGAGACCAATAGTTCTTATACTGAAGCTAAAGAGCAGGAAATAAAGACATTTGCTTCAAGCCAGACTCCGGCTTGTACGCTGGTAATGTGTTGTGATTCGCGGGCGCATAGTACCTCATTTACGTTCAATCCTGAGAATAATTTCTTCATCGTAAGAAATATCGGTAATCAATATATCTTAAACCAAGGATGTATCGAATATGGGGTAAGGGTATTAAATACTCCACTCCTAATATTTCTAGGGCATACTGGATGTGGTGCGGTTAAAGCCTCAATGAGTGATTACAGTAATTTACATTCAAGTATTATTCGGGAAGTAGATCACTTGGCTTTATCAATTAAAAAATCAGATATCAATAGCACTTGTAGTGACGTGGTACAATGGCGCGATGCGGTAATTAATAATGTAAATCAGCAAGTAGACTTAGCGATTAAAGATTTTCATGACTTACGCAATGATAAGTCACTAGCCATTATTGGAATGGTACTTGATATTGATAACTCACGTGGCGAAGGGCATGGCAAAATATCGGTAGTTAACCTAAATGGTGAAACAGATCCCGTTATATTAGCTAATCATGATTTCGTGAAAAGCTTCTTTGCGTAACAATTTTTGTATATAACAAGAAGTGTAATTCTAGTAATAGCTAGGGTTACATTTCGCAGATAGAAGATTAGAGATAATAAAAATGTTAATTGGAAAGAATTTAAGTTTATTTAGAATATTAAAAATAACTTGGAAAATAGACATATTAATGATTGGTTTTTGTGGCTTGGTGTACTTATTGGATACTTACTGGCTCTTATCCTTTAAGCTTCCAATCGCTTTTCCTGCCTTGATGGGTACTGCGATAGCGTTCTTTATTGGTTTTAATAATAATCAAGCTTACAATCGCTGGTGGGAAGCACGAATGATTTGGGGCGGTATTGTTAATGATTCGAGATCATTTGCCAGAAATCTTGTTGCGTATAATTTAGACAACGATGCAGCCAAAAGAATCGTCCGCCGTCACATTGGTTTTCTTTACGCTTTGACGGCTTCACTTAGGAGGTATCAGCAAGATGAAAGTCATTTACAATATATTACTTCTGAGGATGTTGAAAAGCTTAAACCAATATCGCATATCCCGAATGGACTATTAAGCATCCAATCGCAGGAGATCAAGAACCTGAGAGCAAAACAACAAATTACTGACTTTGAATTCACGATTCTGAACCATTTAATTGAAAATCTATGTGAAGCGATGGGAAAATCTGAGCGAATTAACAATACGGTATTTCCAATTAATTACCTGTTTTTTACCAAGCTCTTTATTTGGTTGTTTATAGCTTTAATCACGATGGCAACTAATAGTGTTGGAGCTGTGGCAATAATTCTTGGCTGGGCTATGGGATTTGTCTTTAATACCAGTAATTTAAACGGATTAAATCTCATGAATCCATTTGAGCATCAGCCATCGGGCGTACCAATTTCAAGCATCACCAGAAATATTGAGATAAATCTATTACAGGAAATTGGTGCAGATAATATTCCTAGTCCGTTGCCAGTGATTCATGGGGAGTATATTTTATAGTCATTGACTAAATGATGTTGTAGTGCTATAGTGTAACATTATGACACTTAATTACACTATTGGGGGAGTTGATATAAAGTGAACTACAAAACCGTAAAACTTCCAGCAGAATTTCTTGAAGAAGTGAAACAATCGGCAACTGAAGAGTTTAGGTCTGTTTCTCAGCAGTTATTGTACTGGGCGACCTTGGGCAAAAAAGTTGCGCAGTCTTATTTTGAGGATGAAGATGATTCAGAGCTTGGTGAACTAGCAATAAAACGCTATCAGACAGAAAAGCATCTTGCTGTTAAAGTTAAATTATAGCCGTTGTCTAAGCTGAATTATAAACGAATAGACAAGAGGGCTATTTTATTCGTTGTGAATTTATCTGCTTATTAATTTGTTGGCGCTCGAGGTCAATAAACCAACCATACTTGTTGAAATAACGGATCATATTCTGAATATGAACCCATAGCATTTTAAGGGAGCGATAAGACTCCTGATTATGCTCATGGGTTACAGTTGCGTCAGGGTAAAACCACGCTTTAGCTTCACGATAAAAGCGGCGGGTTATGTCCGTATCTTCAAAATACATAAAAAAGCGCTCATCAAAACTACCAATTTGCTGCAAGTCATTAACCCGAAATAACATGAAACTACCAGATAAATATGGAACTTGCATCAGCTTATTATAATCAGTCCATTGCAAAGTATAGCTATAATTCATTTTATCAATATAACTTCGTGGCATAAAACGCCGAGCAAAAATGTTAAATGGGTTGGGTAATAGTTTGCACAGATGCTGTATCTTACCATCGGGGTAAATAACTTTAGGCATAATTAGTCCAACATCCCTGCGGTGCTGCATAAATTTAATAAGTTTTGCTAATTCGGTGCTACTAAATCGTATATCCGGATTAACCACTAGATGATATTCGATATTTTCTGCGATTGATTTTTTAATTGCTAGATTGTGTGCTGCTCCATAGCCGGGATTGTGTGGCGCTGCAATATATTTTATTTTAGAATTAACGCTTGTCAAAGACTGTAAATGATTATTTGGAGAATTATCGACTAGATAGATGGCGTTAATTTCAACACCATGACTGTTAAAAATATCCGTTAGCAGGTTAGTTATCTGCGTAGGGCTACTTTTGTAAAGGACGATGGAGATATTGAGCATTTATTTTTTTAACCAATTGTATAGTTTATGTGCAAGATTAGCATTACCAAAGCCAGTTAAAATATAAAATGAGATAAGATATTTTATACCTTTTTTTAGGCGTAGCAGACTAAAAATATTATGTTCGCTCTGCCAATGTCCACCTGCAATTGACAAATGATAATCTGCGATTAAATTAATTTGTTGCGAGTTTGTAGCAAATGTTGGATGAGTGCTCATATTCTTTAAACTATTTCCGACAATTTTTCTAGCGCTGTTAAATTTTTCAAACCCAACTTGAGTATTCTCACCAATCTGATTTTGCGAATGCTGACGATAATAGATTAGAGGTTGTGGTAAGTATTTTATAGTACCCAAATAGCTAGCTGAAATTGCCAAATAGTGATCATGTATATAAAAGCTTGGCATCGGAAATGATTTATTAAGCAAATCACGGGTAAACATACAGGTGCAGCCAGTTACGTTATTGGCAAATAAATAATCAATAAAATTAGTTTGGTTCATTACACCTTTGATAAATGTATTAGCGATGATGTTGAGATTTTCATCAACAATATAAGCATCACTGTGAATCAAGAGGCTATCGCCGATGTTCTCCAGTAACACCGCAAGTTTATTTGGTAACCAGACATCATCTTGATCGGCAAGAGCAATATAGTTACCCGTAGTGAGTCCAATGGCTCTGTTGAAAGTCTGACAAACTCCCAAGTTTTGCTTGTTTTGGTAGATTTTAATGCATGGGTATTTTTCAGCATAAAGTTTAAGAACTTGCCACGTACCATCAATAGAGCAATCATCTACAATTAGAATTTCACTAGGCTTTAAGGTCTGATTTAAAATACTCTCCAGTTGTTCTTGTAAATATTTTTCACCATTATAAGTAGCGATGGCTATCGAAATGTGTTGATTGTTATTCATTGTATAAGTGTCATAGTATTTGATTCATCTGGCTAGTTTAGACGAATAAATGTTTAATTTGTTTAAGTGGAATTACTGTTATCTTATCGCTAACTTGATATTCACGTTGCCCTGGGTAAACTATGGACAGTGATTCTAAATTTAAATCTTCACAAGATTGTAGCATGGATGGGGTTATTTTGGGTGCTTCAGAGAGTTTAAATTCAAATCCTAATTTTTTGCCATTTTTTAGAATAAGTAAATCTAACTCTGCTTTGTTGTGTGTTGCCCAAAAATAACACGAGTCACCACTAACCCCACTTTGGCGAATAACTTCTTCAAGGGCAAACCCCTCAAACGATGCGCCAGCTTTCGGGTGCTTAAATATGTCAATATATTGATTAATACCCAACGCATAATGTAATAAGCCACTATCACGATAATATATTTTAGGACTTTTTACCTGTCGTTTGGAAATGTTTTCGTGCCATGGTCTTAATTCACGTAGCATAAAACTACCACTGAGATATGAAATATAGCGTTTGATAGTTGGTTGGCTAACTCCTAACGAGGTAGATAGCTGCGAAAAATTCATAATTTGCCCGTGGTAATGAGCTAACATAAACCATAATTTTTGTATGACATCCGCTTGAAAGTTAAAACCCAACGTAACAAGATCCTGTTCGACGTAAGTTCGCATAAAATTTTCACGCCATGCCATACTGTCGCTGCTATCCAGTAAATAACTTCGTGGAAATCCGCCTTGTAACCAGAGCTTTTCATTATTATCCACCTCATCGCTAGAAAATGGAGTTATTTCGATATAAGAGATTCTGCCAGCAAGGCTTTCAGAGGATTGGTTAATTAATTCACGCGAAGCACTACCCAAAATTAAAAACTTCTGTTCGGTGTGTTCATCATGCAAATAGCGTAAGTATGGAAATAATTGGGGACGGCGTTGAATTTCATCAATTACCGTTAATCCCGCTATTTTAGGTAAAATAAAATCAGGATTTTCCAAGGCTTGTAAGTCAGATGGTCGCTCTAAGTCAAAGTAGCCTACATCTGAACGTGTTTTTCCATGTGCTGTCCAGATTTGTCGCGCTAAAGTAGTTTTACCACATTGGCGTGGACCAAGTAAACAAACAATCCGATTGATTCGAAATGCTTGTTCGATTTGTTGTAATAAGTTGTCTCGTTGAATTAATTGCATCTATTCCTCCAATAGATGAATTTTACCATGAAATTCTAAAGGTATATTTTAAAATTTCATGGTAAATTATGATGGTTACGCATGAAAATAGTAATTAGGTACCAAGGTTGTAACTACTCACAGAACGTATTATTTAAATCTACCTGCCTAAATAAATTTATTTAAAGTATAACTAGTTATGTTTGAAATCTGTTTGGTTACATTCTCTAGCGAAGAAATATTTTTAGTAAGAATGTTTTTTTTAAGGAATGGCATTTTATACGTTTTAATTAAATAATCCCAAAAAATTATTGTTTTGTCAAGATCTTCCGTTTTTCTTAACTTTAATAAGTTTCCTAGAGTTGAGTAATTTGTCGTATGGTAAAGATATTTTTTTATTAATAAATCTACATGCCGTTTTACTAACCACAGTAAAGGAGTTTTAAAAGTTAATGGAATATAACTATTTGCATGATAACCATTAGTTATTAATATTTGGGATAATGTAATTTCATAGTTGAAAATAATATCTTTTCTATTTTCACAGAGAGGGAGATTCTGCCAGAATTTCATAAAACATGTTGACTGTAAAATAGACTGGTTAAAGACCAAGAAATAACTCTGCAAATGAAATCTAATTAGATTTGATGAGGTAATTCCCCAAAAGTCTATTGCTTGATGATCCATTATAGCAAAAACATCTGTTAGTGGAAATAATGGACCAAAACAGCTATCATTACAAAGTATAAGATTATCATAGCTATTTAAACACTCAATGCTTTCAATCCCAATCTTATAACTGTGAAAATCATAACCAACATTTTTTCTAATGATTATTTTATCAACTATGCCCGATAATTTTTTTTGTTCTTGTATACTAAGTGTCGAAGTAGAAACAAAAATAATTTTATGACTAACTGTTTTTAATTGTTGCAGATAGTAAAGCACATAGTCTTTAATTTGGCTATCTAAGTCGTAATGAGCAAATACTGTGATATTATTCATAAATTTTGCAGCTTATTATTGGTTCTGTTGATGGATTTGTCATACAATAGTTTATTGGAGTGGCTCCACACCGCAGAATCTAAATTTTGATTTTGAGTTACTATGAATGGATAGCTAAATAAGATATTTACATTTATATGATTTATGTATGCATCAATTTGTAATTGTGTTTTACGATTAGGTTCCCACTCTACCATTTGCTGGAAAATTGTATTATTATAAAAACTAAAAAGAGTACTATATAGTTTATTTGTAGTACATAACTCTATATGATTTAATTGTAGCTTTGCTGCCATTTTGGTATCGTCATCAATGCGAGTAATAAAACCGCTGATAACATCCCACTTACTTTTATTTTGAAGTGCGTATTGTCTTATTTCACGCAGCTTTATTTTAAAATTCTCTGCTAGTATAATGTCATCTTCACAGATTATTATATAGTTCATGCCATATTGAATGGCTTTTTTAAATAGAAATTTATAACTATACCCACACCCGACCCAACCAATATAGTGGCGTAACCCTGTAAATAAATTAAAATTAAATGTCTTTATTGCTGAGTCATGTATTAAGTTGTCGGCATATTCGTAGCGTTGGCTGTATTCTGGTAGTGTTAAACATAAATAATTTGAGTTTGCAAATGGATTATAATCAAGATTACTATTGCAGAACAGCTCAAAAGTTATCAAATCATAGCTTAATAAAAATCTAGAAAGATAAAAAGTGCAATGTTTCTGGTCTAGTGTATTAATATGAAAGATTTTGTGGACATGAAACAACTTATTTGCTTTTTTAAGTAAAAATTCATTGGTGACCCAAACGAATAATGGTTTTCTTTTTGATGCCAAAACAAGACTACTCTCATTGTCAACAATAAAGATTGAATTATCTGTGATCTCTTCAATACGGTCAGTGATTGCTATCTCATAATTTTCTTGCTCCAGAGTAACGACAAAGCTTAGGTTACAGAGACAAGATGATATCATGTTTCCTAACGCTACATTTTTACAGCGGATACTTATCGGGTTTTGAAATTGTTGCTTCAGAGTTCCTGCAAATCTAATCAATTTTTTTTGAATTTTTCTTTGCTTAAACATAAACCGTCTATGTTCAAATGTAAGATCCGCAAAAAAGAGTTTATATTCTTTACGTTTAATTAGGGAAAGCATTCGTAAAATTTGATTAAACATTTTTGTCATTGGCTATACTTTTTATAATTAGTTAAACAATGTATTAACATGTCATGGGATTAATTCATTATAGTTTTGATGAATATGCTTATTTATGCTGCGATTAAGATAACCTTTTTTCTTAAAAAATAATGCAACTCTATTCTTTATCAGCAGAAAATAATCTTTGAGATATAGTATTAATGTAATGTAGTATGAAAGAGATTGTGCTCGAATTTTATATTTTTCATTAATAATTAAAAAATTTAATCTACTACTAACTCCGCCAGATCTGAATTTAGCAAGAATTGTATTTATAAAGTAGAATTTTTTTTTAGTAATAAAAAAATGCTTTAGTAGTTCCCAATCTGCAGCAATTTTAAATGATGTGTTATATAGTTTTTGTTGGTACAAACTAGACCTGATAAAAGTTGCAGGATGACGAATAGTCATTTCATATTTTATTTTATGTGTAGAAGAAAATATTTCTTTGTAATAGAGCTTTTTCTTGTGTTCTATTATTAAAGCGACTCCTCCACAAATTATTTCAGCATCTGATTCTGTAATTACGACTTTTATAATATTCTCACAAGCATCTAATTCATACCAGTCATCACTATTAATGATTCCTATCCATTCACCAGACGCCATTTTAATACCTTTATTCATGGCGTCATAAATACCACTATCTGGCTCTGAGATCCAACGATAGACAATACCTTTGGTCGCAAACTGCGTGGCATATTCTTCAATAATTGTAACGGTATTATCAGTAGACTTGCCATCAATCAAGATATACTCGATGTTGGTATAGGTTTGGTTTAATACCGATTCAATCGTCTGACGTATCGTCTTGGCGCTGTTGAAACAAACGGTTATTATTGAGATTAATGGATTCATTAGTACTTATTTAAATAAATGTTTAAATTGGTTTTTTAGTTATAAAAACTATTAATTAAAGAGCAGACTTGCAAAATATCTTCTTTAGTATGACAGTAAGATATCGGTAAGCTTAATGTTGTACGGTGAATTTCATCAGCAATTGGGTAGTTACCATCCAATATCCCATTCATAGCTGTCTGTCGATGCGGTGGGATAGGGTAATGAATTTCTGTTTTTACATTATTATCTAAAAGATATTGACGAAGCATATCTCTCAACTCTATTCGGATGTTAAATATATGGAAAACATCAAAATAAGATTCATCCTTGCTTGGAGTTATTACTTGATCACAGAGATTATCAAAATATATTTGAGCAAGCATTCGTTTATGTTGATTTATTTTGTCAAGATATGGAAGCTTAACGGATAAAAACCCTGCTTGTATTTCGTCTAAACGAGAATTATAGCCGATTACCTCATTGACATATTTAACTGAAGATCCATAGTTCCTTAATTTCAATAAGCGCTCGTAGGTGTTTGAATTATCAGTTGTTATAGCACCAGCATCGCCAAGAGCGCCAAGATTTTTGGTTGGATAAAAGCTAAATGCGCCACAGTCACCAAATGTTCCACTTTTCTTATTATTAAACATTGCTCCATGTGATTGGGCGCAGTCTTCAATAATTCTTAATCCATGTTCTTGCGCAATATCCATAATCTGATCCATTTTGCAGACTTTACCATATAAATGAACCACCATTATTGCCGATGTGTTTGACGTTATTGATTCTATAATTTTATTGGGGTCAATGTTATATGTTGATATGTTTGGTTCTACAAGGACTGGCTTTAAGCCCGCATTAATTATGGCTAAGATAGTTGCAATATAGGTATTAGATGGTACTATTACTTCACTATTTTGCGGTAACTCTAGAGCAATCAGAGATAAAAAGAGCGCATCTAAGCCAGATGCTACGCCAACACAATACTTGCTGCCTAGATAATTGGCAAAAGATTGTTCAAACTGACTGACATTTTCACCAAGCACATACCAACCTTTTGCAATAAATGCTTGAAATTTGGCATAGAGTTCAAGTTCAAAGGGCTTATTTAGTCGGGATAAATTTTCATATTCAATCATGGATAAGCTTCCCAAATATAATCGCTTTCACTAAAATACTCGGACGCAAAAACTTGTAAAATACAATCTGGAGAGAAATTATACATATTATGCCAGTCTTGTGGTTCTAAAATTAGGCATTGTGACGGATGATTAAGAGTGAAATATTGCTCGTGGTTCTTATCATTGTTATAAATCTCACAACTACCTTGCAGTACAACCAGTGCCTGAATTGTTGTTTTATGGCGGTGTCCACCACGTACTGAGTCATCTACACCATAAATATAAAATACACGTTTGATTTTAAAAGGAAGCTCTTTGTCTTCGATTACAGTTAGATTGCCGCGATTATCAGAAAAAGTTTTTAGATTAATTAAGTATGCCATGTTTGATCCTTGCTACTTGCTTACGTATTCTAAGAAGGAATATCTTGATGTATGAAGTTTTTATATGTACTCTATCTAAGTTAAAATTATCAATAAGATTATTTATTGCATCGATATAAGGAACGTAAATTTTTTTGAAAAAATCATACTCTTTATCATAAGTTAATAATTTGGTATGATCAATAGTGCTATTAGTAATTTTTATATCATGAAAGTGGAAAAATATCAAGTTAAAATATTTACCTGTTTTTGTCTCAAGCATTTTATGTCCAGATAATAACTGGTATTGCTGTAAATTCCATGGTGCAACGCCGCCACCAAGGTGCTCTAGAACATGTACCCCTGAAAATCTATGAGTCCAATCATCAAGATATTTTTGATCACCAAATTTGCCATCTTCAAATCGATTATAACACCACTCAAGGCACGCATCACGCCACCAGTTTAGAATCTTTAAGCCATTTTCTGTACTTTTAAAGGTCATAAATTGGACACAATAAATCCCTGATGTTGCAGATAAATCATATTTTTTTGTATAACGATGTTCTGTAATCAACACATCATTATTTTTTATCTCATCTATGAGGATACTGGGGTCGCTGTAAAAATATAGATCGGCATCAAGGTAAGTACAAACTGGCAAATTAAATTTTTTCAAACAATACAAAATAGTAGAAGAGCTACACGTCCAGCAGTACTCACCACGTGTTCTGGATGGTTTGATTGCTAATAGCTGCTGATCTTCAAACTCTGCAAGTGAAATAACAGTTACATCAGCTAAATGCAGCTTTGTCAGGGTGTTATAGCATTCATCATCAAAGGCAAAGATATAGAGATGAAATTTTTTACAATACTTTTGTAATGACTCATGCAAAGCCAAACCATAGAGCAAAAAATTTGAATCAAATAGGGTACAAAAGTTATTCATCTTTTACTTTTCTTATAAGTAATACATTATCAAGATATAGGTCATTATTTTTAGGTAGAATTTTATTTAAAATTATACCTAATGCGGTAAACGGCGCAGTTAGAAAAGTTTGAAAAATAAACCTTATTTTAAACGACTTAATCTGTAAACATTTAAAAATATAAGCATTGATTAACTGAAAAATCACTCTAATGTCGTTGCACGTCTTCTGTGTTGAAATAATCTCAAAACCGTGCTTCTCAAAAAGATGTTTAAGACCAAAAGATGAGTAGCGGGCAAAGTCATAAGGTTGTTCATGTTCATCCCAAACAAATGGAACACTTATGACAAATTTACCGCCATTTTTTAAAACCCTATTAATTTCTGAAAGAAATTTTTCTGGATTAAAGACATGCTCTAGGACTTGATTGCATAATATGCTATCAAATTCTTTATCATTAAACGGAAAATTTATGCCATCATAATAGTAATCTGCTTTTTTTTGTACGCGATTATTTTTAGTATCTAACTCAAGGCCAATATATTTATTTATGTTAGAACAATATTGTTGATATGGCTTACTTCCACAACCTATATCTAATAGTGTTCCATTTAATTCTGGCAATAAATCTTTTATTTCTTCAAACAAACCTTTTCGAGCAAAATAAAAAGGATTTAAAAGTACGCCTAAAAGTGTTGGATTGAATTGTTGAGCGTTATAAATCTGTCTGAGTTTATTCTTTAAGTTCATAGATGAAGCCCTTTAATTTAAGTGACTTTGATGAGTATAGCGCATCAAAAGATTCTAACAGCTTATATCCATTAAATTTATCAATGAAATTATTTTCATTAAATAACCAACATGGATAACTAGCATGGTATATCTCTGGAGGCACCGTTTGTAATGTTATCGTATCCTTACCGCTATAGGCAAATGGTGTACGGTCAATTAGAATCATATCAAAGTTATAGCTTAGCAATTCTTCGAGTAGTTCGTATGGTTTTTCAATATACTGTAACACACTGGATAACACTAATACGGTAGGGCTTTGATTTCTAAAGCATTCATCAATGTTATTATAAAAATGTAAATGTTGATTAGCAAAATTATTTCTACCACATTCAACAAAATTTTCTTGTTCTATAATTGACCAGTTTACAGATTCTAAGCCTGATAAAAATTTTTTATTTTGGTAGTAAGTGCTTCCCAAGCTACCACCAAAATCAAGAACATTAAGGTTCCCATGATTTTTTGCTGCAGCATACATTAACCCAGAGAGTAGTTGCCAAGAGTATTGTATCTCATTAAAAATCACGCTATCTCTTTCATATATAGCTTCACCATTTTTGACTTTTAAAAGAGAGGTATAAACTTTATCCAAAATTAGCTGCGATTCATAACCTGTGGACTTAGCTTGTGCTTCTGCCCAGCTTGTATAATCGCCGTGCCATCCATGTTTTATGGAACCTTTTATCTTACGTATTAATATCAAAATAATAGGCGGCATCATTAAAGTTAGAATTCTTTTAATCATAGTTTTGCCTATAACTCAATCGGTTCGTCGTAAATTATCTGTTCATGATTGTGTACTTCATTAATTACCATATTGTTTTTATAAAAATATCGATTAAAAATTTTTTCCGCGTCATGAAGATCAAATTTTCGTGAAATTACACCTTTCCAAAAATATCGATACGAATAATTTACTTTCTTTGGCAATATTTTTACCGCTACTTTGGTGTGCCCTAACGCATGTAATGCAGAGATTCGATGGTTTCCATCCAGTACTATATAGTGCGTCATTGTTTTTTTTCTCAACTCTAATAGCGTTATATAACCATATTCTTCTGGTTGATAGCCTTTTTTCATATTCTCTAAAGCAGCAATTAACCATTTAATTTCTCTATTTATGTGTGATGCCAGAATTCCTGCATTTGACGTATGGCACACAATATCTGGATTACTATGTTCAGAATAAGATGCGTGATTAGTTGGGAACCATGGGAAACTCCATTTAGGGTATTTTCGTTTGAGGTTTAACTTGAGAGTTTCTCCAAATTCAAATGTTCTTGTACCACAAAGTCGACTTATGAATTGTAATTTTATTTGAGTGATATCGTCACCTTGATGTAAACGAGTAATAAAATCCTCATATAGATTATTCTTATAGCCTCCATATCTGTATCCTAAATAATGATAACACAAATTTATGTCAATAATCTGAGTTATTAATTTGCTATTTTCCATTTTTATTTATTTCTAGCACTATAATATCTTGATTATTATATTCGCATAAGTGGTGTATTTTATAATTTTTAATGTTAAATTTAGCAATGTAGTCTTTGAGTTGTCCTTTTGTTAATTGAAAAGAATCAATATGTGACCAAGGGAGGACGGTGTCAGAAACTTCTTTATGGCTGATCAGTGCTGACTTTATTCGATGATATATCCTTTTGAGTAAACTATTTTGCCTTGATAAATAAATCTGTATAAGTAAGCTTTTCTTGGTCACTCTTAAAAGCTCATGAATTATTTTTAGGCGGATGTCATTTGGTACTAAATGGAGTAATCTAAAGCATATAACGTAATCAAATTGATTATCCAAGAAAGTTAGCTGAGTGGCATCACCTTGTTGAAGTGTAATATTATTCATATACATCTCATCTTCAACTTTTCTCCTTGCAACTTCTAACATATCTAATGACATGTCTACTCCAGTAATTTGTGAGCTTTTAGGATAAAAGGGTATTAATCTTGCAGTTCCAACGGGAACATCTAGTATAGATATTAAGCTATGTTCATCAAAATATGAGGTAATAAACTCATTTTCTAATCCCCAATGTTCCTCGCCTTGTCTATCATAATCGTAAGAACTAGCGACTTGCTTATCATATTTGTTGTAGCTGTTATTCATGAAATTCTCTCCGTTTTGCTGTGTCTCATAAATATTAATTGTCGTAAATCTTTAAAAATAATCCATACTATTAAGTTAGAAATTAAATAGGTAATAACTAGTGCCGATATTGCCCCTTGTTGCCCATATCTTGGTATAAATATTACACATAACGTGATATTTAATATTAACATTACAATGGTTTTATATAAGGAGTATTTTTGCATTGAATTGATTTGAATCCATATTTCAGTTATCACAGCTAAAAAATATGGGAGAATGCATAAGGATCCATATTTTAACACAAATACGGCATTGTAGTATTTTGTACCATAGAGTAAAAAAATAATTTCTTCTGCACATGTAAATAATAAAGCTATAATAATGACAGAGAATACCAAATTTATTATTATAGCTTTTTTAAAGTATATATTAAATGCGGTTTTATCAACGTTATTAAATAACTCTGTCATCTTTGGAAATAGGTTAATTGATATGATGGAGGGGATAATATAAAAAACTTCAATTAGTTTGATTCCAACACTATAAGGTGCTACTTGTGCAAATCCTTTGAAGTGTTCAAGAAGAACTTGATCTAATCTCATGTATTGGCTTGAAATTAGTGCTGTTAGTGCAATCGGTGTAGATTGATGTAGTAAAAATTTAATGGTTTTTGCTTCAATTCTCCAATTATTTAGTTTTGAGCTAGATCTAAATGATAGATATATTGCAGTATAGGCTAGGATAGACTCAATAAGTCCAAGTAAAGCAAAGCTTAGTAGTTTAGCTTTAAAATGAACCATTCCGATTCGAATACAAATATCTATAACATCTTGTACCAGCAAGATATAAGCAATGTAGCGAGCTTTAATTTTTGCTTGAAAATAATAATTAATCACTGCAAGTGACCCGACTATATTTGTCAGGCACATGATTAAAATAATCCACGTCGCAGTGCTTTTTTCATGAGTCAGTAAGGCGCCGCCCACTGCTAAGATAAGTGCAGCGACAGCACCGCAGATCATGATAACAAATGCAGAACCTAATATTGTCTCTGTCGGGATACTATTTTTTACTACTTCACGCACAACAATGGATTGTAAACCCATTGAAGTTAATGATGAAAATAATGTTACATAACTAGCGGCATATGCAAATATTCCATATTCAGCAGGCGCAAAATATCGGATAACAAATATTGAGGCAATAAATGAACATCCCAATCCTACAAATCGCTCAAAGAATTGCCATGCGCTATTTAGTGCGACCTCGTTATGCTTTAATTGCCAGATTTTGATTGTTATTTTGTTCAACATATTTAGACTAATTGACTATCGCCAACTATGATTTCTTCAGAATAGCACTTTATTGTACTTCTCAACCCATTTACCAAATCAATCTTTGGCTGCCAACCTAATTGAGCTAATTTACTTACATCTTGTAATTTTTTCATCGTCCCATCTGGCTTGCCAGTGTCGAACGCTATTATACCGTGGTACCCAATTTGTTTGGCAATTAAATCCGCTAAGTCTTTGATGGTTAGATCTTTACCTGTACCAATATTAATGTGAGTATTACGAATTTCTTTAGGGTCATTGATGAGGTCGCTAAAATCAACATTATTCATTATAAAGATACAAGCATCCGCCATATCATCAACATGTAAAAACTCACGGTAGGGCATACCGCTGCCCCATAGTTTAAGTGTAGTTGTCTCGTTGGACTTACTTATACCGTAGTGAGATAGTTGTACTTTTAGCTGCTCAGGATCTTGAGTAGTCTGCAAATTATCCGCCAGCGCCTGATAATTATTTTCATCGAGTAATTTAGCTAAATAAATTTTACGAATCATTGCAGGTAATACATGTGAGGACTCCAGATCAAAGTTATCATTAGGTCCGTATAAATTAGTTGGCATTACGGCAATATAGTTAGTACCGTACTGGATATTATAGCTTTCGCAAAGCTTGATTCCAGCAATTTTGGCAATCGCGTATGGTTCGTTGGTATACTCCAATTCACTGGTGAGTAGGTATTCTTCTTTGAGTGGTTGTGGTGCATTTTTAGGGTAAATGCAGCTACTTCCCAAAAAGAGAAGTTTTTTTACTTGATTTATGTAGCTAGCATGAATGATATTATTTTGAATCTGGAGATTTTCATAAATAAAGTCTGCTCGATAAATATTATTTGCCATGATGCCACCAACTTTAGCTGCTGCTAAAAATACGTATTCAGGCTTTTCTTGGGCAAAAAAATCATTTACGGCTTGCTGATTGAGTAATTCCAATTCAGCATGGCTACGAGTGATGATGTTCGTATAGCCAGCAGCTTGCAAATTACGCAGTAGTGCCGAACCAACCAGCCCGCGGTGTCCAGCTATATATATTTTACTATTCTTATTCATCTTTATGCTCTTGATTAATTATTACCCATATACCATCACGCTCATTTCCGACTCTTCGGATATAATTTTGTTTTAACTTATCAATATCGCGCAAGATAGTTCTTTTTGAAACCTCAAAATTGTGTGCTAGTTCGTTGGTCGTGATCTTGGGGTTGCTGCTTATTGCGTTTAGAATTTGTACCAATCTTGGCGGATTATCGGTGACATTATCGGTGACATTATCGGTGACATTATCGGTGACATTATCGGTGACATTATCGGTGACATTGCTTTTTTGCGTTTTATTACGGTAAAAAATAGTACTAAACCAATGCTCATCAATCTTAAACTCAACACTACAATTAGTGGTTTCAGCAATAGCATCTTTAATCCGTTTGATTCCAGTACCGATTTTTTCGATATAGCCGATGCGGTGTAATAGGTCTGCAATTAATGGGTTACGGGTGACACTCTTATGTCCAAATGATTCTTTGGATAGACCAGAGGGAAGTCCACCTGGATTACTAATTTCAACACGATCAGAAAAAATCGCAATAACTATATTCGCACCTTTTTCAAAGTAGCTACGGTGACAAACTGCGTTAATTACCGCTTCACGGAGTGCCACTTCGGGGATTTCAAGGATTTCCTCGCGTTGTAAATGCTCGATTTTATAGGCAAGATTTAGGTGTTTGCGTAAAAAAATGATGCTATCTTCGATATCGTTAATCAAATCAGCTCGGTAGTCTTTGCGGTCCAAGATTGTGATGTTTTCTGTGCCTTGAAATAGGACACAAGCTATCTTGGCTTGTAAAATCAAAAATTCGATGCTGTCACAAAAAAATAGTGCGCCTGCATTGGTTAATTGTTGCTGATCATTTGAGCAGCGCAGATTTTGCAATATCTCTTGTGGTGCTAATTTTGGTGAAATTTTAGCTAATTCGATAAAATTATTATATTTGGCAATAGAAAAATGCTTATCAAAGGTTACACGTGAGTTAACCAACTCATCAAAATGGATAAGACCCTCTTGTTGAAAAAATTCAATTATTTGATTGCGGGTTAATTTTTGGCTATTTGGTCCAATTCGTAAGAAAAACCCTTCACTACATGCATGAGGTTTGCTTTTGCTCTCCGGAATTGTAATAATGATAACTGATTGTTGATAGTCTATGCTGACTGTTAGCTGTGGTTCAATATGATTGATGCTATCTTGTAGTCTTGAGCGGGTGTTATTATCAAAATTAACTCCTTTGATTGCACCATCATCACTAACTCCAATAAAAATCTTACCGCCAGATGCATTTGCAAAAGCGCAGATTTCACGTACTAGTGATTTATCAATAGTTTCTTTAAACTCTTGATGATAGCTTTCGCCAAGTTGGAGTAATTCTTGTAAATGCATTATTTAATATCTTGCTAGTTTCATTTTCTCAACATATGCCAAATCGTGTTGTACCATGATTTTTACTAATTGCTCAAACGATGTTTTACGTGGATTCCAACCTAACAGATCTCTGGCTTTACTCGGATCTCCCAGCAATGTTTCCACTTCTGTTGGTCGGTAGTATTTGGGATCAACTTCTACCAGTATTTTACCGGTTTGGCTACACACGCCTTTTTCCATCGCTCCTTGACCTTGCCAGAGTAAGTTAACACCAATTTCTTTAAATGCTAGCTCGGTAAATTCACGGACAGAGTGTTGTTCTCCAGTTGCAATCACAAAATCTTCTGCTGTAGGGTGTTGTAACATTAACCACATGCACTCAACATAATCTTTGGCATAGCCCCAATCGCGTAATGAGTCCAAATTACCCAGATAAAGCTTTTTCTGGTAACCCTTGTATATATTGGCAACTGCCAAGGTTATTTTGCGGGTTACAAAGGTTTCACCGCGGCGCTCTGATTCATGATTAAATAAGATTCCATTGACCACATACAATCCATAAGCTTCACGGTAGTTTTTGCTAATCCAAAATGCATATTGTTTTGCTACCGCATAGGGTGAACGTGGGTAGAATGGTGTTTTTTCTGTTTGTGGTATTTCTTGCACTTTACCATATAATTCAGAGGTTGAGGCTTGATAAATGCGGGTTTTTTTCTCTAGCCCTAACATTTTCACTGCTTCGAGTATTCTTAATGTACCAATAGCATCAGAATTAGCTGTATATTCAGGTATTTCAAATGATACCTTGACGTGTGACTGTGCTGCAAGATTGTAGATTTCATCTGGTTGAGTTTTTTGGATGATTGCAATCAATGAAGATGAATCTGTCATATCACCATAATGTAAATATAATTTACGCTCTTTGTGCATGTCTTCAATCAGATCATCTAGGTAGAGATGTTCAATTCTTTGTGTGTTGAAGCTTGAGCTACGGCGAATTATGCCGTGCACAACATAGCCTTTATCTATCAGTAGCTCAGCTAAGTATGAACCATCTTGTCCGTTTACTCCAGTGATTAATGCAGTTTTCTGATTCATCTTTTAATTTGTGACCTGTAGATGTTTGATAATAGATAGATTATATCATATTTTACCCTTAATTCTAAGTCACTATAGGGCAATAAGGTTATTGCTTATATTGAGTGTGATAAAATCGCTAGATGCTCGAACTTGTTCGGGTAATGCATTACAACAAGGAGTAATTTTGAGTCATCCACTAATCAAATTAATTCGTTATAGTCGTAACTATCGTTTTGATATTTCTCTGGCGACATTTTATTCATTGATGAATAAATTTTTTGATATTTTACCTGAGGTACTGATCGGGGTCGCGGTTGATGTAATCGTCAAACGGCAGGATTCTATGCTGGCACATCTCGGGATTCATGATGTAAAGCTACAGATTATTATTTTGGGCTTATTCACAGGTGTAACTTGGATTTTGGAGTCCACCTTTCAATATCTCTATTCGCTTAAATGGTGTTATCTGGCGCAAAACCTGCAGCATGATATGCGGATTGATGCGTATAGTCACATTCAAAATCTGGAGCTGGAGTTTTTTGAAAATAAAGCTACTGGAAATATGATGGCGATTATCAACGATGATATTAATCAGCTTGAACGTTTTATTAATGATGGGGTGAATCAGATTATCCAGATAGTTGGCTCAACTATTTTGATTAGTATTATTTTCTTTATGATTTCTACCCAAGTTGCATTGTTAAGCTTCTTGCCAATTCCGCTGATCATTATTGGTGTATTTTTCTTTAAAAATAAACTGGCACCGCGTTATTTAAAAGTACGCAATGCTGCTGGAGATCTCAATAGTAAACTTAATACTAATCTATCAGGTATCGCAACGATTAAAACTTTCACTACCGAAAAACATGAGTTAAATGCGGTGTCGCAACTGAGTCAAGGCTATGCTAATGCCAATAAACACGCGATTATCATGTCGGCTGCAGTAACGCCAGTAATTCGGATGGCGGTAATGTGTGGTTTTTTGGCAGCATTAATTTATGGTGGAATTTTAACTATTGATGGGCATATTCAAGTTGCTTCTTATAGTATTCTGATCTTCTTATCGCAACGTTTATTATGGCCGCTAACTTATTTAGCGCAAGTAACTGATATGTATCAACGCTCGATGGCATCAATTAACCGCGTGATGGGATTGCTTAATTCTCCGGTTAATATTGTTGATGGAGCTAATCAATTATTTACTCCATGCAGTGGGCGAGTAGAGTTTAAATCAGTTGGTTTTACTTATCAAGAACGTGAGCAGTTATTTGATCGCCTATCTTTTGTTATTGAACCAGGTGAAACGGTGGCTTTTGTTGGTAGTACTGGTTCGGGTAAATCAACTATAGTTAAACTATTACTTAGACTCTATCAGCACCAAGCAGGACAAATTTTAATTGATAATCAAGAGATTAACTCCTTAATTATGGATTCGTTTCGTAGTCAAATCGGGGTAGTTAGTCAGGAAACATTTTTAATTGATGGTTCGATTGCTGATAATATCTCTTATGGTAGTTTTGCTGCTAGTCGTGAGCAGATTATACAAGTAGCGTGTTTGGTAGAAGCAGATCAATTTATCAGTGAATTACCAGATGGCTATGATACCATCGTTGGTGAACGAGGACAGAAATTATCAGGCGGGCAGCGTCAACGTATCGCTCTAGCACGTGCGATTATCAAAAATCCAGCGATTCTGATTCTGGATGAAGCTACTTCGGCATTGGATAATCATACTGAAGATATGATTCAGCGTTCGATGTTGGAAGTTGCCAAAGGGCGAACTACGCTAGTGATTGCACATCGTTTATCAACCGTAGTGAGTGCACGACGTATCTATGTACTCGAGCAAGGTGAGATTGTTGAGGTCGGTAGCCATGGTGAATTATTGGCGCAAAATGGTAAATATGCCGCATTGTGGAATTTGCAACTTCGTACTATTAATTAAGATTGGAAAGCATTATGTTTAAACTTTATCGTCAACATCAAGGTAAAATTATTCTAATTAGTGTACTTGCCGCGTTTATCTTAGGAATTGTCTTACCGCACATTTTTGCGCATTTAGAATTTATCAGCGGGACATTTATTAATCTACTCAAATTATGTGCATTGCCGATTGTTCTGACCTCGTTAATTGTGACAATTGGTAATTTACAAAAGCTGCACGAGTTAAAGAAAGTGGCGCGTAACTCTATTATCTATATCTTTATCACCGAGATTATTGCTGTTACTATTGGATTAATTGTTTTTAATGCAGTTGATATTAGTGGTGGAATCAACGCTGAAAGTTTACTAAGTGGCGCTAAATATACCGAATCAACTTCTACTGCAATTGATCCAAGCCATATCTTTAATTATATTTTCTCTTCAAATATCTTTCATTCCTTAGCTAATTTTGATGTTTTACCTGTGGTTGCCTTTTCGATTATGTTTGGCATTACCTGCGCACTTAATCAAGAGAAAGCACGCCCAATACTTGACGTAATGGTAAGTACCCGCGAAATGTTTTTATCTTTGCTCAATGGTGTAATGTATCTGGCACCAATTGCAATTTTTGTGTTGATAGGTACTTCGGTAGCAGATAGTTATCTTAGTGGTGCATTGGGTGACAATTTGATGGGCTTACTAAAATTTGTTGGTCTATTTTTTATTGGTTTATTTCTACACTTTTTGTGGCAGCTTTTGTTGGTTGCAACTCTCTATCGTCATCTGGGAATCAAGCGAATTTTGTCTGAAGCGATGCCGATTTTTATGACTGCATTTGTTTCTTCCAGTTCCTTGGCAACGTTACCATTGGCATTGGAAAAGGCTGTAGAGCTTGGCGGTAAACGTAAGGTGGTAAATTTTATGTTGCCGATTTGTGCTTCGATGAATTTTGCTTCAGGCATGATGTATGAAATGGCAGCTTGTCTGTTCTTTATGCATTTACTTGGGTTTTACCCTGACATTACTCAGCAGATTTTACTTGCCGCTGCATGTATTTTAACTGGTGTTGCAGTTGGTGGCATCCCAGAGACGTCGATGGTGAGTTTTGTAACCGTGTTTGGTATGGCAAATATTCCACTCTCCGCGATTGCAATTTTGATGCCATTAGATCGGATTGTCGATCGGGTACGCACGATGGTAAATATCTTTGGTAATACCTGTGGCACTCTGATAGTCAGTAAAACAGTTGATTAAAAAATAGGGCACCATGATTATCTGGTGCCTTAATTTTTTTAAGTGATGTTTGGAATTAGATTCCACCACCAACAGTGATATTTACTAGTGAATAAGCAGATTGCCCATTGGCAATTACGCCAAAGACCTGTCCACTGCTGACATTTCCATTGGTGTTGGTAATTGTTACTGTACAACCATTAGCTATTAACGCAGCTGCATTATTGCACTGGCTAATATTTGAGCTGTAGCCATTAGGATTAGTACTTGTCAATTGACCAGCAAAGATTCCTGACCCTGTGTAACTATTGATTTGTAATGTGCATGAACCATTTGCAGGGATAGTTTGACAACCTGTAGCTGTAAAACTGTTGATGTTAAATGTTGAACCATTTACTGTAATGTTGCCGCTTCCTTGTTGGACATCGCTAGTGCTACTGCTTCCACCGCTGTTACATGCGTTTAATAAAAATCCTGCAGCCATCAAGCCTAATATTTTTTTCATATTTCCTACCTTGTATAAATAAATTATGGCAATAAAAATTATTGCGCTAATTATAGCATTATGTATCTAAAGTAGGTGGTGATTTATGTGCCATAATATAAAAAAACTGCTAAAATAGTCGGCTTGGGGTTAAAAATAAATTATATTAAATTAAGGGGAGACCATGTCACAACTAACTCTGGTAGAAGTCAATGATGCAGTAATTGAAGACGTAGCATTTATCCAACAGATTTACGCTCACCATGTAGCTACTGGGCTTGGCACATTTGAAGAAGTAGCACCAAGTGTTACAGAAATGACAGCGCGCTTTGATAAAATTACCGGGCAAAAATTTCCGTTTATTGTAGCCAAGCTTGACGATGAAGTAATTGGTTATGCCTACGCTGGACATTTTCGTGAGCGCTCAGCCTATCGCTTTACAGTCGAAGATTCGATTTATATCGCACCAGCTTATTGTGGGCATGGAGTAGGGCGAATTTTACTTGATGAATTAATCCTGCGTTGCCGTACGCGTGGTTATAAACAAATTCTTGCCGTAATCGGTGACAGTAATAATCATGGCTCAATTAATTTACATCAGAAGTGCGGATTCACCCACACTGGAGTGATGAAGGATGTTGGGTATAAATTTGAGCGTTTTGTTGATGTGGTAATCATGCAGCTAGAGTTATGAACCATAACGGACTATTTTAGCATTTTTTACGCTTCCCGTGACCTTTGCGCCATTAGCTAGAATGAGCTCCCCCATCATTTTGGTGAAAACTACATTTCCCGTTACTTGCGTATTATCCAAAAAAATCTGCGGAGTTAAAATCCATATTTTTGCATTATCAGTAATATCACCCTGGATTTGTGAATTTGTTAACTTGAGTTTATAACCGCTGCTGCTAATACCTTGGTGAAGCGTGCTTTGATTTAGCGTTATCGAGCCAGAGGTGTTGATTGCCTGCAAGAAGCTATCATGGCTTGAGTCTAAGCTTCCGCTTATATTTATTGGTAGTGCATAGGTTGAATTATTTGAAGTTATGCTACCGCTACAATGTAATAATTTACCGCTGATTTGACTATTGCTTATTATTAGTGCACCTGCGATATTCATCTCACCATTTACCTGCGTATTTTCAAGTGTAGCTTTACCATCAACACTTAAATCTTGCAATTTAGATTGTTGAAATTGAGCTTTGCCACTGATATTACTCATGCCACTATTGCTTATACGTTCGGCCTCTAGATCGCCATTGACATTAATTGACTGGTAGTTTTGCTGACTGACTTTTACATTACCTGCAAAATTTAGGTTGTTAATAGAGTCGGCATTAGCCTGCCACAATAAGATAAATGACATACTAAAGCCAAGAACTTGCATACGTTTCATTATAGTATCCTATGGATTAATTTTGAGCGGTTGATTCTTAAGCTGAAAAACTACTCCAGCAATTGCGATCTGAATGATACCACCAGCGACATAAATTTGTAAATAATTTAAATGCGCTTTAAATAATAAATTACACAGCAATGGTCCAAGTAAATTAGATAAATAAAATAAGGATGCGATTGCGCCACTAACTAACGGCGATATTTTGACTAATTCTGGCTGAGAATTAATGTGTTGTAAGATAAGTGTATTCATATGTACCAGTGTGACTATTGAAATGATGCTACTTAAAATATAACATAGACTAAAACTCATAAACGTTGTTGTATAGCTGAGGTTAATCCAGCATAGGCTATTAGCCAAAATGCTCAAACCAATAATTTTGTGGGCTGGTCGTTGTGTAATGAATTTTAGCTTGCAGCACATCGCACCAGCGATACTACAAAACATTGCTGCCGCCATCAATGAGGTATAGCGTTCAATCCCAATCGATTCTTGATGTACTTTAGTGGTAAGTAGTAAATAAAATGGGCTGGATAGTGCGAGATAGATTGCCATTATTGCTAGATAGCGAGTAAACGCAGGTAATTTCCAGATAGTTATTAACAAATTGGATAGACGTAATGATGGTAGCGCTGATTTAGACTCCAGGTTTTTAATTGCAGGAATTTGTGCCGCACACCACCATAGCAATAACAAACCTATTGCAAAAACTAATAAAATTCCGCGCGTTTGATAGTGAGAGTAAATATAACCTGCAAACTTGATATTAATACTGCCAATTAACGCCCCAAAAATTGTTATATCCGCCATAAAATCCCACGCTTTGGCGGCTAAAATCGTAGTAAGTTGCTTATCTAATGAAAAGTAGATAGCTCGGAAAATTATGCCACTAAGTGCGATAAATATAGCGATTAATGTGATATCATTTACATTCATAATGAGTAGAGCTAAAGTTATGCTCAACAAGAGAATATAATTAAGGTGAATTATTTTACGATAAGGGTAATTATTTACCAAATAACTAATTAAAAACGAAAATAAAAACGGTAAGCTTGGAATTATGGTTGCCAAGGTTGCATAATCATAAAAATTATTATTTTTTGTCGGAAGATTGATTGCAATAAAGTTAAGCAAGGGATTTAATATATCACCAATCAAAACAAAAGATAGCACACAGGTGAGAACCACATAGCGGTAGTTGCGATCTTGATAATTATGCAGGTTGAGAAATTTCATTGAACGTATTTCCAGTAACAATCCGTTAAGATATCATATTTTATGTTAATGAAAAATAATTTATATAGATATACATTGTTACGATATAATATGTAAATATAAAATGTTAATTTAAGTAAATGTGGCTTAGAGTGGGGTATAGCAATATGTTATCAGAATATGAAAAAAGAGAGTTTACTAATAATGTATTGATTCCAAATTTTATGCATTTGGTGGATCAAGATATTTATTCAGTGTTGTTTGATTATGAGCTCAAAATCGTTGTTTGTACTGCATTATCTGCGCAATCAATTGGCTTGGAACGTTGGGAAGATGCTCAAGGATTGAGTTTTCGAAATTATGCCAACACCGATGTAGCCGCGAAGATTTTTTCTGGGCATTATAATGAGCAGCTAATGGAGTCGCTCCACCAGTATGCCAAAAGAATTTATGAAATTCAGAGTTTGGTCTTTACGAGTAAAAATGTAATTAGCCTGATTGATTTACTTCCTTATGGTGGAAAATTTACCTCTTATCTGGTGACGTATGTTCCAATACTACACCCTAGCGGAGAAGTTGTAGCAATTCAAAGTTTTGCTATTCAATCGAGATTTTTTAGTCATCAGGACTACCTTAAAGTAATAACGGATGAAAAGACACATGAGAAATATCTTAATTCTGAAAAGCTAACCTTGCGTGAGCATGAGATTATGTTTTTGTTGGCAAATGGAATTAATCAGGAACAATGTTCACAGATTCTAAAGATTACACGCAGTACGATTGGAAATATTATTGCCAACCAACTCTGTCCAAAGTTTGGCATTACTGGGTCAAATACCAAACTATTGGCGCAAGTGGCGCTTCAACATGAATTTCACCAATTAATTCCTTCAACCCTATATCGCCCATACATTGTTGTTTTGGACGAGAAAATTGCAACACAGGTTGATAACTATACGATCTCAACTGAAGCGCCATTACCTAAAACGTTATAATCTTGATTTATGATTGAGAACCATTAAAGTGTAAACGCGAAAGTTTATTTTTAAGTATTATTTCAAATATTGAGGATGTTATGCGTAAATTATTGATATCTCTGCTGATACTAGGCTGGTCGCTTTGTTATGCGGATGCTCCTGGCATGGCTCAGGATATTTTAAAACAAATTATTCATGGCTCAGTGAACACCAATCCTGATTTAACCGAGGTGCAGGCCGATCAGAGTGTTGTAGTTTCATTACGATCATCGATATTGATTTTGGCATGTACTAATCGCAATCCAATAGAGTCAGCGGCTCAAGCAAAATGTGTAAAAGAACATAAAAGTGAGATTATGACAATCGGTGATCTAAGTGAACCATCATTTAAGGTTGGTGCGCAAGCCGCACAACAACAAGCATTGATTCATCGCGAGCTTACCTCGGGCGCTTATCCACAGGTAATTAATAATTTGGTAATATTTATAAATAATTTGTCACGTAATGATGATGTTAATACGCCACTGAAGACAAGTAAATAGTATCATAGTGAATAGACAAAATCATCTATTGTGAATAAAATTTGTAAAATTATAGCCAATTTAGTAAATTTTGCAGTAGACTGGAAGATTCCAAAACGTTTCTTTAATGGTGGTTTGCAAAATAATTATGGATATTATACTGAGAAATTTATGCGGAATAATAAACCATATCAAAGAGAAATTTTTACGCCTAGCGTCTCTAATGCTTAGAGTTAGAAAAGAAAAAATAAGAATATGTTAGGATTAGTTGGTAAGTTAAAGAATATTCCGATAGCGTTTAACGGGATCGCGCTAAGTCTAATTACTTTGGCACAAATCTATCCTCAACTACATCTGCATGGGTTGGCTTTCTTTTGTTTGAGCTTAAGTATAATCATATTTGTGATAAAACTGCTCAAGTACAGCATCCATCCAAATGTGCTATTTGATGAGCTGGACAACTATGTCAATGGTGGGTTTCTTCCATTATTTACAATGTTTATTGCTGTATTATCAACTTTCTTATATCGCTGCAATCATATTTTGGGTGAGGTGATTTGGTATCTTGCATTTATAACCCACTTAGCATTAATGATTTATCTTTATTATTCTCATAGTCGGCAAAAAAATTTATCGCTAATTTTACCGAATTGGTTTATTCCACCAATTGGCTTTGTTGCGATTGGGCTAGCTGCTGAGTCCTTATCTGCCAATATAATTGCGCATTGGATATTTTTATTTTCTGACGCAGTCATAGTTCCAATAAGTATCGCGATAATCTATCGTCAAATCGTAAAACCGCTAACGAGTTTTGAAATGTACACAACAGGAATATATGCTGCGCCACTTAGTTTATTGATCTTAGCGCTGCTAAAAGATCACAGTTTGCCATTTTATGAGTTGCAGCTCACGATACTATTTTACACAAATATCATTTTCAATCTTTTTAGTGTAATTGGATTAGTTATTTGCTTTAGGAAAAGAGAATGTATTCCTTGTTTTGCATGTTTTACTTTTCCTTTTGCAGTATCGGCTTTGGCTAATCTGAAGTATGCCAAAATTGATCCAGCTGCGCTTTCTGTTTTATATATAGCCTTGCTGCTCTCATCAATTATGACGGTTTATACTATTTATATGATTATTAATCAACGACTAAATATAAAAATTAAACCATAAATAATCTAATTCTGCCAAAACTCTGCTTAATACTTTTCAGTAATTATTTTGCCCATAATGAAAATTCAAATTTTTCAAACTTTGTCTCCATATGAACTCTCTTATTATAATGGTATAACTTTAGATGAGTAACTATATATCATATTAAAAAAATTGTTTTATAATTTGAAAAAATAGTTTAGCTTTTATCAATTTACAAAATATACTACCTGACTTTATAATAAGTTCCTGTAGTGGCGATGACTAAAAGGTTAGTAATAAAACCATCGTTGTGAAGTATTTAGTATCAACTTTTAGTCGCTGTGAGTAATTATAACGCTGAAGATTGATTTACTAAAAGCATCTTCAAGTTAGATATTATTAAAAAGGGAAATCAAATGAAAAAACTATGCGTAATCTTAATTGCCAGTCTTAGTTTAGTAGCATGCGGTAGTGGTGGCGGTAGTGGTAATAATGGTGCAGAGTCCATATCACTTAAAACAATATCAGTTAAAATAGCTGATAATGATTATAGCGAAAGACTAATGATTCCTTTACTTAGTTCTCCAAAACAGGATAAAACTAATGGATCAGAGTATTTTTGCTATACGATTAGCCAGAGTAAATATTTGTTATACAGTAATGCCAGCTGTAATCCTAGCATTACAGATCAAAGATTTTCAGCGCTAAATATTGATGGTAACCTAGATAATTTGGCTGATTTGCCAATATCTGCGGCTGCGGATAGTCGTGGAAATGTATTGATCTCTGTGTTAGCGCATGATGTGAGTAAAAGTAACTATTTAATAAGATGCAATATTGATAGTAAACTTTGTAATAATATTCATAATATCCCAGTCAATTATAATGCAAATTATAAACAGCAATTGGCCAACGATAACACTGGCAGCTTATATCTTGTTGGTAAAAATGATAAAAATCAAAATATAGTATACGTTTCATTTGACGGAGGAGCCTCTTGGGAGAGCATTAGTGATAAACTCGAGAATTATCCAGAGTTTCATGGTGTATCCAAAATATTATTAAACTCAAGTACTAATCAGATAATAGCCGCAGTACCAGAGCATGAGTTAATGTCTTTTAATCAAAACGATGTTGTCTGGCAACTATATGCTTCATCTGTTGGATTGTCTAGCGTAGTCGATTCTACTTCAATATCCGGATTTAGCAGCTTTGGTACACTTTATAGTAATGTAGGAGCTAATGGGATTGTCTTTGTAATTCAGAGTGGAGTTACAGTATTTGATGATTTTAAATATCCTACAGATACAGATCATCGAGTTGGTGATGAGGTCAAAGATGTATCATTTGATATGCAAAATAATATCTATGTTTTATATGATTCTGGCAAATTGTTTGTAGGTAAATCTACTCGATAAATGGCATTTTGTATAATTGAGTTTGGGGTGATCGTGTTGGTAGTTAATTAAATTCTATCAAAAACATGATTATTGAATTTTGAGGTTATGCTAATAACGTATTAATATTTATATACTCACATACGTTATTAGCAACAATAACTGATTTATTAATTAAATGTGTTGCCTTCCCAGCTGCCATAAGTTGGATTTGGTAATGAGAAATAAATCTGTCCAAATGGTTGATAAAATTTGCCATAAGGATCTTGTTTAATTGCATCTTTTTGATTGATATTTGGAAAATCTTGGATATTGTCGCCAAAATAAGCCAGCACTTTAAATGGTTTAGTTTTACCACTTGCAATAATCTGGCTGTAATCGCCTTTAGCTACTGCTTCAAAACGTGGAGTTTTGTTTGAATCTTTAGCACCTTTGGCAAAGACTACATTATCAAAACAGATACCTGAATTTTGTAGATTGGCAACGGTAGCATCTTGAATTTTGTCATCAAAAGTTCCGTCACGGTTAGTAACTAGCACCACTTTACCGCCCATTTTTTGGATTGCACAAGTTGTATTATGTGCGCCAGGTGTTGCTGGAGACGTGGCTTGTTCCATAAATGTGTACATGGTCTTGGCATTGTAAGAGCTACATGCTAAAAGTTCCTGTTTTTCGTATTGTGAATTATCTAGCACGGTTTCATCGATATCCATTATTACGCCCCATGATTTTTTGCTCAGCTTTTGAGCTTTGACTTGTGCGCTAACTTTTTCTAAACCCAATGCGAAAATTTGATTGTATTGTGCATTGCGTTCAGCTGAATCACGATACCATTTGGTAGCATTGTAGTTAGCAGAGCTCTTTGGTTCGCCCGGTACACAGCTACTATGATTAGCTTGATTTAGCCCATTATTAGCGCTAAGTGGGGCGCTGGCACTTAGCTGTGTGCTGGTAGTATTAGTTTCCGCCGCAAAAGAGATTAATGGTAATGCACTGGCTATAATCGTAATAAATAATTTTAATTTCATCCACATACTCCTGTAAAATAATTAATAAGATTTTTTAGTTTTAAGATTTTCGGTTAATCTTTGATAAAACGCATAGCGTGAGGTCTCAATCTTACCATTTTCTGCAGCGGCACGGATTGCACATTGTGGCTCTTGCAAATGGCGACAATTACTAAACTTGCATTGACCAAGGATATTACGCATCTCAGGGAAAAATTCAGCAACTTGTTGAATATCTATATGAAACAGACCAAACTCTTGTAATCCAGGGCAATCAATTAAGTCACTTTTATCATCCAAATGATAAAGTGCAGCACTGGTAGTAGTATGGCAACCGCTGGTTTCATATTTGGTAATTTCGGCAGTTTTGGCTTTAGCCTCTGGATGGATTTGATTGGTAATTGTTGATTTACCCATCCCAGATTGCCCGATTAGCAAACTTCTTTTACCATATAGGTATGGTTTTAAATCGGCACAGTTTTCGAGCGCGCTTAATTGCAAAATTTTATATCCCAGCGTATCATGGTAGAGTTTGGTAATCTTTGCTGCAAATTCAGCTGATTCAGCTAAGTCCATTTTATTGATTACAATCAAAGGCTCAATTTGGCTGGACTCAGCACTTAATAAACAACTATTAAGGAATCCTAGGTTAAAATTAGGCTTAACTGCGATCACAATGATAATTTGCTGTAGATTACTGGCAATAATTTTACTGCGGTTGCGATCACTACGGTAAACTAGGTTTTGCCGCGGGACTAACTCTTGAATCTGAGCTTGCTGCTGGTTTGACAGATTTACCAGAACCTTATCTCCAACAACAAACTCGGTTTTTTTGCCACGCGTTACCGCCTCATAGTTTTTACCATTGACTTCAACAATAAAAATCCTACCATAGCTACTGACGATTAATCCTTGTTCCATTACTGTTCCAGATTTCTGATGCGCACACTTGCTGGCGGGTGTGAATAATAAAATTTAACATAAAGTTCATCAGGCGTCAAAGTACTGGCATTATCCCGATAAAGTTTGACTAAGCCATTAATTAAATCTTGTTTATTCGCATGAGTTTTAGCAAAATCATCGGCTTCAAATTCATTTTTGCGCGACATAAAGCTGCTTAGTGGCGCTAGTGGTAAACTAATTAATCCTGTCAGAATAAATAATAATAACAAGCCACTGGCATTACTAATCTGGCTAACATGTAAACCAGCATAGAACCAAACTTGATTGATTAATAAGCTAAAAATATATAAGCCAAGTAGGGTTATTCCAAAGGAAATAATCATTTGCTTTAAGATGTGTTTATGTTTAAAATGACCCAGTTCATGTGCCAGCACGGCAATAATTTCTTCTTGGGTTAGTTGTTTAAGTAAGGTATCAAAGAATACAATGCGTTTGCTTGCACCAAGCCCGGTAAAGTAAGCATTACCATGACTGGAGCGCTTTGAGCCATCCATGACAAAAACACCTTGTGATTTGAAACCGCAGGTGGTTAGTAGTTGTTCAATTTTAGCCTTGAGCTCTAAATCTTCAAGTGGCGTAAATTTATTAAATAACGGTGCGATAAAAGTTGGATAAATGATTAAGATTAGAAGGTTAAATACTACCAATACGCCCCATACCCACAGCCACCATTGATTGCCTAGATTATTCATCAGCCACATTACCAAATAAAGTAGCGGAATTCCAATAACTAGCCCTAATAACGTTCCTTTGACTAGATCAACGATAAATAATTTCAGCGTCGTATTATTAAAGCCAAAGCATTGTTCAATTTTAAAGGTGCTGTAATAACTAAACGGAAGCCCTAAAAGCGAGTTAATTAGCGTATAAATCACAATTAGTAATACTTCGCTGCTAAGCGGATAATTAGCCAGATTAAAACTTCGGGCAATCCAATCGATCCCACCACCAAGAGTGAATATTAGGATAAGTAATGCGCTATAGACCAATTCATAACGGTTTTCCGTTAATTTTGCCAGATTGTACCGTGCAGCTTTCTGGTGCTCTGTTAATGTAATTTGTTGATCAAAAGGCAGCGGAACTTGATTAAATGATTTATGAATTGCTTGCTTTTGCCGTAAATTAAGCCACAGCTTTAATCCGCTATCGGCACAGAGAATTAACAAAAATATTATGCTAAATTGCGTCATTGTGATTCTTTACTCCATTAAGTTGTTGTAGTAGGGGGTATTGTATCAGAAAACCATTTCCTAGCTGAGTTTTAGCTATTGCATCAGGATTAGGTCTATCCAGATTTGTTGGACTTTGGCTGATTTAGTTTTTAAAACAAATTTACTAAAGTGATTATAATGAATTATGCCCAAATTGATTCTAAGATCATCAAATTTGATGATTGCGACAATGATATGTTCCGCTTTATAATTACCTTGTTACTTTATAGATTACCATAAAAGGTTTCAAATGATTTACTGATATCTGACAAATATCAGTTAGTTGCAACTAAACTTAGACCTTCATCGCTTAGATTTTTAAGTGGTTTTCCTGATACACACAACCTTAAAATTTAAAAATGGACAGCTACACAAAGAGCTTTTTTGAAATCCGACAAAGTACAAAATTTAAAAACGATGAATATATACCCTGAGGAGTAAAAAATGTCACAGTTTTATCAAATAAGTAATCTGGAGGATTATTATCAGACTTTGCAACACCTGATATTACCATTAATCAGTCATGGAAATTTGCCGTTGACGATGGGCATAATTAGTGCAATCATCCTAGTTGTATGGTTTAGTTCTAAATCAATTTTTCGTAACTATAGGGGGAGCAATCTAAAACAAAGACTGATTTCAAATTTAATATTTCCGCTGACTGTCGTGGTGGTTTTAGCCATTAGTCTTTATATTGCCAAATTTATGGTAAATTTGGATGCGGTGTTAATTTTCTATTGTTTAGTAATTTTTCTAATTATAAGTCTAATTAGAGCAGTTAACGCTATAATTACCTACACTTTTGCAAATAAGGCATATGTTAAAAAATTAAATCAACTAACTAGCATTATTTTATTGGCTGTAGCATTTATTGCAATTACTGATGCGAATGACAATATTATTAATTTGTTAGCAAGCATTAAAATGCCCATAAGCAAAACATCTTCAATCTCGCTCTGGGATATAATCATTGGATGTACTACTATAGTTATTGCAGTATTTTGTGCTATGTTTGCGCACAGGTTTACCGAGCGTAAAATTAATCAGCTAAATAGGATTGATAACCATCTTAAACATATCATATCACGGGTAGCAACCATTCTTATTTTCTTTTTTGTGCTCTTGATTACCTTAACTATAATGGGTGTTGATTTAGCTGTTCTTTCTGTCTTTGGCGGTGCAGTAGGTGTTGGAATTGGTTTTGGGCTACAAAAAATAGCCAGTAACTTTTTGAGTGGTTTCATTATTTTATTTGATCGCTCAATCCGGGTTGGTGATCGACTGATTGTAGATAATAATGCGGGTAATGTTACCAAAATTACTACTCGTTATGTTGTTTTAGAACGCGCGGATGGAACAGATGTGTTAATCCCAAATGAAAAATTTGTAACTGATACTATTCAAAATCAATCCTATTCAAGCAAAAATCTACGTGTGGAATTAACCTTTAGTTTTGGTGCTGCCAGTGATATTATTCGAGGGATGGAGTTAATTCAAGAGACAATCTTAGAAGCGCCTGGCGTTTTACCATCGAAGGCAAGTGTCGTAATCAATAAATTAATTAATGGCGGAGTTGAAATTAAAGCCTATTTTTGGGTTGATAAGCCAGAATTAATTAATCCAGCAACCAACTTTATCTATTTAGAAATGCTTTCCAAACTTCAAAAAAATGGCATTAGGGCGTCCTGATACTACGCCGCAAATCAGAATCAGCAGAAGTTAACTTTGTTACCTGTGCTTTTGTGAGCTTTAACAACTGTTAGATAAAGATAAAAACTCTAACTCTTTACGCCTCAAGTTTGATATTATTCGTAATTACTATGCAGGTAATTATTGGTCATAATTAACAAATTATTAAACAGGTGAGGGTATATGCGTTACTGGATCGTTGTATTAAGTAAAGATCATGCACTAAGAGGGATTAGTGGTGGTTTTATTCAGGCTTGCCACGGTAAAGCAGTACCACTAAAAAGGATGAAGGCTGGAGATTATTTGCTTTGCTATTGCCATAAGGAAACGTTCGAGGGGAATACGGGCTATCAGAAATTTCTGGGACTAGGACAGATAACATCGGGTAATGTATACCAATATCAGATGAGTGAGGAATTTCATCCTTTCCGTATTGATGTTAATTTTATACTACCAGTTCCAGAAACATCCATCCACCCACTTATTCAGCACTTGTCATTTATTAAAGATAAAATCCATTGGGGGTATCAATTTAGATATGGACATCTTGAAATTAATGAGGCAGACTTTGATTTAATTGTAAAGAATTTTTCGTCAAATCTATCACAGCAAATAACACATGAAAGAGCGCTTAACCGTTTGTTTTAAAAGTATTTCACCCGCTATTGTGTATCCCAAAAATAAGATCTAATTAATCATCGGATTGATAAAGTCAAAATGTAAAATGGGTCTAAATCGGTTAAAAGGTAGCATTGGTGATAAGTCGAATGCAACTTTAGGCTGCCATTGCCTATAATCTAAGAATGATTCAAGGGCGTGCCATCCATCAGAGTAAATAACAGATTCAGTAGATATCTTACCTCGAATAATATCCTGTAATGTTTTATTTTAGATACTATTTCAGTATAAACCTTGCCACCACGTTTTAGTAACTCAAATACGATATTCTTACCATATGTGTACTAGAGTTTCGGCTAATTCCAGATAACGTTGCTATTTGTGTTGTTGATAAATCTGCAACAAAATACTTAACTATTTCCCTAAATTTAGCTTCTAAAACTTTTGAACTGTTTATATACTTATTTTTATGAATCATAACTATTTATTAGAATGCCTTAAAATATGCTTTGATTGTCTAGCTTCTATTTTTTATAACAAAGAACTGATGAAAGAACTTTTAAGTAAATGTTTTGAAGGCTAAATAAAAAAAGTGCCTGAATTATTCAGACACTTTTTGATAAGCAATGGGTTTATTTATTAACTGATCCCGTCGCGGTAGTTTTATAAAGATAACTTCCTGTGTTTTTACCCTCAATATCGTCAGTTGTATCAAAGACAACCTGAGTCCCATCCGTCCAAGTTAGGGTAGTTTTAGTATTAGCATCTTCACTACCATCATCAGCACGAGCACACTCAGAAGTTAGGCAGTACGCACCGATTGCTTGTATAGTGTAACCATTACTTGGGCTTGCCGAAAACCAGCCATTAGTAATCGCAACATGTTGGAAAAGTAGTTTTACTGCAAAGGTTTTGCCATTGTAAGTACTCAATATCCAGTATTCCCATCCAACAGCCCTTTCCCATGGATTTGCAGTAGTATTACCCCAGTTTCTTTTTGCTCCTTCTGTTTGATAAAAGTAGCGGCGAATTGAGTTAGAGTCAACAGTAAAGCTATTATAATCATATGGCGGAACGTAGCTTCCATAACTAAAATCACTATCTAATTTCTTATAATCTTCCTCGGCTTTAGTAGCTGGTTGGTTATCAGTAAATTTGTCAGTATAAAACTGGACACCACCACTTGTGTTCACTTCAAATCCAGCATAATTTCTATAAGCATAATCTTGGGTAGAAGATACATCCTTCCACGAGGGCGCAAGAATATTCATTGACTCTTTATTTGCCCAGTATAAGCCATTTCTTATCATTTCTGGTCTTAAGTAAAAAATATTAGCAACATCATCAGCTTCCATTGCATCGGTCGATACAGTTGATGATACGCTTTTATTTGTACTATCATATTTAAGATTTGATTGCCCAATTCGGTCAAACGAAGTATTAGTTGAAGTATGATATGGAATTTCAAATAAAATTGGTGCAGACTCATATTTGACGTTTGATTCACTACCAGATTTGCTAGCAATACATATTCCCTTGATACTCACTATACCAGTAGTCTTGGCATCGCTAGTGTAAGAGTTAAAGCTCATCTGAGATAAACTACAAGCACCCACGGTACTTTCACCAGCATTGAAACTGCTAGAATTCAATAGTGAACTTGAAAATTTAGTACTAATTAGGGTGTAAATCTCGCTATTGGAGATTACCGGCATATAAGTTTCCATATTACTTTCTAACTGTTTAAAATCAGCTTGATATTTAGTATTTAGTAATTCTACCCCCAAATTAAATCCTGATTCACCAGTACCAGCAGGTAAATTACCCAGATTAGTGAAGATAATCTTATTTCCACAAGCATAGTGATAGGCTAATTGAGCCATCTGCATTGCATACAGTTTCTGAAAATTGCCTGCCGTTTTCCAGCGATAGTAAGTAACATCAAAATTATATTCATTAATATACTTCATAAAATCTGCATTTTTTGGTAAAGTAGTCACAATTGCACTTTTATAGTTTGTCTTGGCATTTACAACTTTCTGATAAGTTGATGATGTTCCAACTGTAGAGTCCGAGTTAATAAATGCAGATTTAAACTGTTTATACTGGTTATCTGGTCTTGAGTCATCAGAAGCCTCAAGAACAGTAGAAATTGCAACGTCATTACAATGATTCTGGGCATATGTATACATACTACTCAAATTGCCTGACTCATTCGAGTCAAATATATTGTTATCAAGGTAGGTCTGATATTCCGAGTTTGCATAAGTAATTGCATCATCAAATTTGGTAAAAGAGTCGCTGACTCCCTGCTCGGCTAGTAAAGTATAAACTGCAGCAGTAATGTCTTGGATGCTAGCGGTAAGATTTAAATTTGTTTTTAGTCCATCCAATACAACGGTTAATTTTTCATTGATTTCTTTTAGCATAACGGTTGTTTGGTCTTCCTGTTGTGGCAACCATGAAAAAAGTACACTAGAAAGAATGCTTGCTGCCCATGTTCCAGGAAATCCAAGTGTACCTGCTGCAAATGTACCAAATATTGAATCTACCAGAAAAGATGAAATTCCTCCTTGCTGGCTACTTCCGCTTACTGTATTCTTTGAGATACCCAATTTTTTTGATGTACCAGTCAATGTCATATTTGTAGCAGTTGAAACCGTTGCAGAATCAACGCCATTATTTGGATGCGACTCACCCCCACTATTACACGCAGACAGACCAATTGTTGCGGCAACTGCAAGGCTAATAATTTTTGCTTTCATCTTAGGACTCCTGAAATGTTATTTTTTACATAACAGCATTTTAGCTAGAATCTGTAAAAGCAACAATCATCACTTTTGATGATTCAAGAAATTTAGTTTAATTAGGTGCACACCTCATTCACCTAAGCTTATTCCAGAATGTGAATAATTGATGTTGTGTAGGCTATGCATTATTCAGTTATAATTAATTTTTCTATTTCTATGGCACATTTGTGGATTGTAGATTGTATGGTGATTTTAGTTCAAACTGTCGTGACATATAATTTGATCGCAGATAAACCCGTTCATTTCATCCTTGCTGAGAAAATTTATGTCACAAAAAGTAATTAATGTCGGATTATTGAGGCTTGACTTATCATGCTGTTTGTATTGTAGGGTCGTGCTGATATAACCGTAGATTGTTGGAGTTTAGTGATGATATATCATCTTAAAAGATTAAAAAACACCATTGAAGAATGGTGTTTTTTCTTTGTATGTAGTTATTGTGGAGGCATAGGCTGCATTCTATGTTGTGGCTTACACTCTGGATTTTGAGCAATTGCGCTTTCCATATAATTATGTTCAGCAATCACCAAATTACCAACCAAGTTTGGATTATTTGCTTTTACCGCTGCCTCTATCTGTTTGTGTGCTGACATCATGTGCTCCATAATTGGTTTACATGCTGCTGGCATTTGTGGTGGTGATGGAGGGGTGGTTGCATCAGCTGCGTTAGCAACGCCAATTGCAGTTAAGCTAAGAAGTGTGGTGAGTATAAATTTTTTCATGTAACTATTTCCTTATATTATACAGTTCTAGCGGTTGCTAGATTTCGCTATTCTAACATAACCAGCTATATTACGGACAAATTTTTCCTAGCATATACACCTGTTTATTGTGTTGTGTATGGTATATTTACGGGCTGTAAATTGTGCGGTGATTTTAATCCAGAGCCGTCGTAAAACAATAATTTGATTGCAGATAAATCTGCTCATTCCATCTTCGCGGAGAAAATTTATGTCACAAAAAGTAATTAATGTCGGACTGTTGGGATTTGGTTTGTCAGCATCCGTATTTCATGCTCCGTTAATTAAATCAATTCTGGGGTTTAATTTGACGCATGTTTTATCCAAGCAAAAAGATAGAGTACTTGATGTCTATCCAGATGCTGAAGTGGTCTTGAATGTTGAGGAGTTATTGGCAAATCCAGAGATTGATTTGCTGATTAATACGCTGCCTAACGAATTACATTATTCAGTAACCAAGCGTTGTTTGGAAGCGGGTAAACATGTGGTAGTTGAGAAACCTTTTGTAGTTAAGTTCTCACAGGCAGAAGAATTAATTGAGCTGGCGAAAAGCAAGCGTTTATGTTTAAGTGTTTATCATAATCGGCGCTGGGATAATGGCTATCTAACTTTGCAACAAGAGCTAAGTAAATTGGGTGCAATTTCCCTCTACGAAGCGTATTTTGATCGTTATCGTCCTGAAGTTAATTTACAAAAATGGCGCGAAACAACTGTATCCGGCGGTGGAATTTTATATGATCTAGGTTCTCATCTACTTGATCAGGCGCTCAATTTATTTGGCATACCCGAGGCGCTTTTTGCTGATTTGGAAACCCAGCGGACAAATGCTCAGTTAACTGATTATTTTCAAATAATATTGTATTATCAAAAGATGAGAGTGGTATTGGGGTCATCTTCAATTATGGCACAAGCTCGCCCAGTAGTTGCAGCTTATGGGGATAAGGGGAGTTATGTAAAATATGGACTTGATCCACAGGAAGATATGTTGCGCAGTGGCATGACTCCGCTTGGTACTGGTTTTGGCATTGAAAATGAGATAAATAGTGCTCGATTGAGTATTAAAAATGAGCTTGAGATTAGTGAACAGTCAATTATTAGTCAAACGGGTAATTATCTTGATTTTTATCAACAACTTTATCGTGCGCTTGTTGACTGTAATTGCGAATTACCAGTTAGTGCTAGTTCGGCTGCAGACGTAATTCGTTTGATTGAGCTAAGTATTCAAAGTAATGATTTAGGGCAAAAAATTTATTTCTAGAGAACTATGAAATTTAAAGACGGAATGGATAAGCATGAACAAATTTATGCCAATTTGCTGATAATCGGATTATGTTATGAAAGTGTGGTGAAATTACCCACGCTTATAATCATACCACTGTTAGGGTTTAAATTTGCCTAAAACCTTGTTGGCGTAGTAATTTTTCTACATAAATATCCCAATAAATTAAAACACTTGTTTAAATGCTTGAAATATTTCCATTTTTCAGGATATGCCTCCTTGACATGTCCATATTTATATGGTAAAGTGCTGTATTGTGGTGTAAAGTGTTAAATTGTGGGGTAAAAACTATGCTTGGTGGGGTAACTCATCTTAATCTCGATCCGAAAAATCGCTTGGCAATTCCAGCGAAATATCGGGATATTTTGCAAACGCAAGATAGCGGGAAAGTAGTAATTACTCTAGAATCAGCGCAATGCTTGTTAATTTACCCAGAAGTAGAATGGGAGCAGGTACGCACTAAAGTGCAAAATTTACCTAATTCAGTTCATCCGTTGGTAAAAAGCTATCAACGACTGGTGCTTGGACATGCAGAATCGATTGAACTAGATAAAGCTGGGCGCGTATTATTGCCCGCAACGCTAAAACACATGGTGGGACTCGATCGTGAATTGGTTTTAGTTGGAATGGGTAACCGCTTTGAGCTTTGGGATAAAGCCAAGTGGACGTCGGAAACTGAAAAAGCACTGCAAGCCTCAGCCGAGGATTTGGCAAGTTTATTAAATGGATTTAGCATCTAATGCATTATTCAGTTTTATTAAAAGAATCAATTGATCTACTTCAGGTTAAACCAGATGGAGTATATGTTGATGGCACATTTGGGCGTGGTGGTCACACACAGGAGATTTTGAAGTTATTAGGCGCTAATGGACGTTTGATTGCGTTTGATAAAGATCCTGAAGCGCTTGCCTATGCGGGGAAGACAATCAATGATGATAGATTTACACTTGTTCACGCTAGTTTTGCAGATTTAAAGGCTAAGTTGGCAGAAATTGGTATTAATTCTCTAGATGGTGTTTTGCTCGATTTGGGAGTTTCATCGCCACAGCTGGATACACCTGAGCGTGGTTTTAGTTTTAGATTTGATGCACCGCTGGATATGCGGATGGATAATACTCAGGGTATCAGTGCCGCACAATGGCTAAATAGTGCGGAAGAGGCAGAGTTAGCCAACGTGTTTTGGCTTTATGGTGAAGAGAAATTTTCGCGGCGGATAGCCAAGGAAATTGTAAAGAGACGTGAAACTCAGCCACTTGAAACAACGACTCAATTAGCTGAATTGGTAGCAGCTGTTATTCCTTATCGTGAAAAAGGGCAACATCCAGCAACGCGGGTTTTTCAGGCAACACGGATTCAAGTTAATAACGAACTTGGTGATCTGGAGCAAATATTGGCAGATGCACCTAAATTATTAAATCTTGCAGGCAGAATGGTTGTAATCAGTTTTCATTCATTGGAAGATAGAATTGTTAAAACCTCATTTGCTGATTATACTTCGGTGAATAAATTACCTAAATGGGTAATGGTAAGTGAGGAAAGTTCCAGCGAATATAAAGTTATTGCCAAAAAAATTAAAGCTGGTAATAATGAAATAGCGGAAAATAGTCGTAGTCGCAGCGCGATTATGCGAGCTTTGGAGCGGATCAGTGTTAAGAGTAATTAATTTATCGCTGGTGATTGCGATTTTGGTAAATGCGTTTTATTTGACTTCTCAGCGGTTTGCTGCACGGCAATCGTATATGGAATTGTCAAAATTACAGAATCAAACCGATACGATAAACAAAGAATATACTAGATTGCAGCTTGAAGAGGGTACTTATTCTTCAGGTTTGGCAGTACAGGATTATGCCTTGAATAAATTGGGCCTGATACAGGCAGATAAACAACATATTGTGGAGTTGAAATAAAATGCTAGCTAATCAAGACATTCAAAAGCTCTATTGGCGCATTAAAAATACAGATGCTTTTTCTGCGACTGGTGCTGACACTAGACCAACAGATCGGGTATTTGTAAAGTCTAAAGATCGAACCTCAGTCGTTAATTATATAGCTCTGGCATTAACTTGCGGAGTTTTATTACGTTTGACATATATCAATACGATTAGCAGTAATTTTTTGACTGATCAGCTTAATACCCGAGTATTGCGCACTGTTAAACTAAGCTCCATGCGCGGTACAATTACCGATCGTAACAATAGTCCTTTGGCAGTGAGTACACCTGTTGAAGCTGTATGGGCAGATCCTTCTGAGTTATCTGCTTTGACTGCTGCACAACTGCAAAAATTAGCTGATACTCTGGCTATGCCAATTAGCGAACTTAATAAAAAATTAAACGATAAAAATAAAACTTTCGTTTATTTAAAACGCTCATTACCTCCACAACAGGCAAAAATAGTGCAAGAGCTAGGTATTGAGGGTGTTTATACCATGCAAGAGTACAAACGCTTCTATCCAAGCGGTGAAATTACGGCTCACGTGGTGGGATTCAATAATATTGATGATCGTGGTGCTGACGGTATTGAATATGCTAGTGAGAAACTGCTTGAAGGTAGTGATGGCTCTAAACAAATCATTCGAGATCTACGTGGTCATGTAGTTGAAAATGTGGGTGTGATGCAACCTGCGCAAAACGGTAAACAAGTTGCACTGTCAATCGATAATCGGATTCAGTATATTGCTTACAATGCGTTAAAGAATCAAGTTGCATTATCGGCAGCTAAAGGTGGTTCTGCAGTTGTGTTAGACGCGAAAACTGGTGAGGTATTGGCAATGATTAATATGCCAACCTATAATCCAAATAATCGTGAAAACGTTACACCAGACATGCTGAAAAATCGTGCCGCAACCAATGTCTATGATCCAGGTTCAATTATGAAGCCTTTAGTGATTGCTAAAGCTCTTGATTTAAAAATGGTAACACCACAAACTGTCTTTGATACTCATCCGTGGTCAGTAGGACCTAAATTAATTAAAGATGATCATCCATATCCACATATGACAGTAGCGGAGATTATTCAACATTCCAGCGATATTGGTACTTCTAAAATTGCAATGAAATTTAAAGCCCATGATTTATGGGATTATTATCGCCAAGTTGGCTTTGGACAAAAAATGGGCACAGGCTTCCCGGGTGAAACTAAAGGTATTTTGATAGATTGGAAACGTTGGTATCCGGTAGATCAGGCTTTGATGTCGTACGGTTATGGTATCTCAGTTAGTTTGTTCCAAATGGCGCATGCTTATACGATATTCACCAATAATGGATGTATGGTGCCAGTAACATTTACTAAGCTAGACAGTAGTGATAAATTACCGTGTACACAAGTAATTAGCCCTGCTACTGCGGAAACTGTCCGTTCAATTTTAGCAAGTACTACCGAAGAGGGTACTGGTAAAAATGCACGAGTTGCAGATTATACTGTAGCGGGTAAAACGGGTACGGCTCAGGTATTGGACGGCGCGCATTATAGTAATACTAAGCATATCGGATCTTTTGTTGGTTTTGCACCAGCAATTAATCCACGAATTATTGTTGCCGTTATGATTGATCAACCAACTAAAGGCATGTACTATGGTGCACAAACTGCGGCGCCTGTATTTGCGCAGATTGTACAGCCAACATTGCATGTACTCGGAGTTACTCCAGATAAAAAGTAAAGGTAACTGCTCACCCTATGCAGTAATAGCTTCGTCACAAGGCTCCTCATGTACTTCTTATGTACACTACGTCGCCTTGTTCCTAACTCTTACAGCATATTGTGGCTGTTATGGGAAAGTAGTTACAAGTAAAGATAGGATTGGATTGCAGCCATGTATTCTACTCTAAATCCATTTGTGGATGAAGCTACGGTAGCAGATATTGAACGACGGTTGTGTCATTCTGTGCTGAATGATTCTCGTGAATTAGTTATTGATAGTCGCAGAGCGAATCCTGCGACTATTTTTTGCGCCTATCCTGGAGCTACTCTTGATGGGCGCAATTTCATTTCTCAGGCTGTACAAAACGGCTGTAGCTGTATCTTATGGGAAGATGGAATAAATTTTACCTACCCCATAGAAAATTACTCTTTTAAAAATTTACAGCATTATACTGGTCTTATTGCTGCAGCTAAAGCTAAATTTCCCAGTCAAGCTTTTTATAGCATAGCCGTTACCGGTACGAATGGTAAGACTTCAATCAGTCATTGGCTGAATCAGTCATATTCATTCTTAGGCTATAAAAGTGCGATAATTGGCACAACTGGGGCTGGCGTTTATCCCAATGTAACTGATTATGCTTCAACTACTCCAGATCCAATTACACTGCAACATTTACTTCATGATTTTAAGCAGCAACAAGTGCAATGTCTGGCAATGGAAGTTTCTTCACATGCTCTAAGTCAAGGGCGGGTAAACGGTGTTGATTTTAAATGTGCGATTTTCACCAATCTGACCCAAGATCATTTGGATTATCACAAAACTATGGTAGATTATTTTGCTGCCAAAAAACAATTATTCTATTGGACATCGTTAGAACACGCAGTAATTAATGCTGACGATGTTTATGGTGCTGAATTATTAAGTGATTTACGTAGAAATAATCCTAAACTGAATTTAATAAGCTATGGAATTGATTCTGGTGATTTGCGAGCGGATAATTTACATCTCTCCAGCTCGGGGATTAGTTTTGATTTACTTTATCATGGTATGCGTCAGCCGATTAAAGTGGCAGTGGTAGGGCGGTTTAATGTTTATAATTTGCTAGCAGTTTTTGCGACGCTGCTAGTTAAACAAGTTGCATGGGAAAAATTAGCCGAAATTGCACTACAGCTAAAACCAGTTACAGGGCGGATGGATGCTGTAATTATTGCCAATAAACCATTGGTAGTTGTTGATTATGCACATACCCCAGATGCTTTAGAAAAAGCGCTTAGCACTTTACAGGAAATTAAAGATACGGGTAAATTGTTTTGTGTTTTTGGCTGTGGTGGTAATCGTGATCGTGGTAAACGTCCACAGATGGGACGGATTGCCACTGATTTGGCAGATAAGGTAATTATTACCACAGATAATCCACGTGATGAAGAGCCTCTACAAATTATTCAGGAGATTAGTGCTGATTTGGCTCCTGACAGTTATCTGGTGGTGGTTGATCGTGCCGAAGCAATTAAAGCTACTTTGACTATAGCAAAAGCAGGTGATATTGTTCTGGTGGCGGGCAAAGGTCATGAAACTTATCAGGAAATTCATGGTGTTAAGCATCATTTTAGTGATTTCGAACTGGTGCAAGAAATTTTATCCTAGAAGGGTATACTCAAACAGATTGGAAATACTGGTAGGCGATTTACGACGAAGCTTATAATCCGTAAGTGAGGAGTAAATCAACGACCCAGGATGATGAGTCTGTTTGAAGTATACAAAGTTAATTGAAAATGGGTGATTTATATGCGTAAATTGGATGCACGACAACTAGTTAACCTGTGTAATGGTATAGCGTCAGAGGTATTTGCCGAAGATGGTGCTATTAACAGTGTAGTTATAGACAGTCGTAAAGTTAGCGATGGCAGCTTGTTCATTGCAATTGTGGGTGAAAATCATGATGGACATGATTATGTGGCTCAAGTTATAGCTCGTGGTAACACTTATGCCTTAGTTAACGCTGATTTTGCTCTCGATTTACCTAATTTAATCCGTGTGAAAGATACAACACAAGCTTTGGGCTTGCTTGCGAGTAATTACCGCCAATTATTTACGATTCCCGTGGTGGCAATTACAGGTAGTAATGGTAAAACTACAGTCAAAGAAATGTTACGCTCTGTATGTCAGACCCATTTTGGTATCGAGCATGTCTTGGCAACCAGTGGCAATTTAAATAATCATTGGGGTATGCCTCTGACTCTACTTGAACTAAATGATAACCATAAAGTTGCAATTATTGAAATGGGTATGAATCATGCGGGTGAGCTGGATTATTTGTCCAAATTAGCCAAACCAACTTTGGCGGTAGTCAATAATGTAATGTTTGCTCATATTGGACAGTTCAAGTCATTAGCTGAAATTGCCGATGCTAAAGGCGAAATATATAATGGGTTAGCCCGTGATGGTATCGCATGTATTGATGTGAGTAATCCATTTAGTAAACAGTGGGGTACAAAGGCAGAATTAACTACTGCTAAAATTTTTGATTATGGTACAGCAGAAAGCGGTTGTTATCTAGCGCAATTTACCGAAATAGGTGCGCGTTACATAACTCCATCGGGTGAACTGGAAGTTAGCCTACAAATTTTGGGACAGCATAATTATTTCAATGCGTTAACGGTGATTGCCTTGGCAATCAATTTAGGGTGCTCACTAAGCAGTATCAAAATTGGATTGGAGAATTATACTGGCTATAGCGGACGTTTGGAGCGTAAGAAGGCATTTAACGGTGCTTTAATTGTGGATGATACTTATAATGCTAATCCAGATTCAGTGCGAGCAGCGCTCAAGGCAATTAGCGTGTTACCACGACCATATTGGTTTATTTTTGCTGATTTAAAAGAGCTTGGTAGCGGTGAATTAGATTTTCATCGCGAGATTGGCGAGCAAATTCAGGAGGATGGGGTTGATCATTTATTAACCATTGGTAGCCTAGCCAGACACGCAGCAAAATACTTTAATGGTGCGAAAATCCATTTTGAATCAAATCAGGATATAGTAAAATACTGTCTTTCTGAGCTACCCAAGAGTGGCACATTATTGATTAAAGGCTCTCACTCCATGCGTTTAAACGAAGTTGCCGAACAATTAACCTTATTGCCATAATAAAGGTAGTAGATTATGCTTTATCTTTTAGCTCAATATCTTGAGCAAGTCATTGGCGCTTTTCGCGTCTTTGAATATGTAACTTTCCGCGCTTTGCTTGCCGGAATATTTTCGCTAGCAATTTCGATTGGATTTGGGCAGCGTGTGATTAATTGGCTGACACAGTTAAAAGTGGGGCAAACGGTGCGTACCGATGGTCCACAAACGCATTTAGTCAAATCTGGTACGCCAACGATGGGTGGTGTGCTGATAATTTTATCGATTACGGTTACCATTCTTTTAGTTGCCGACTTGACTAATTTATATATCTGGGTGCTTTTATTTGTCTTAATTTCAACTGGGGCATTGGGGTTTATTGATGATTATCGTAAAGTAGTTTATAAAGATCCTAAAGGTTTACCACCTCGTGCCAAGATGCTTGCGCAGTCAGCTATTGCAATTGGAACGGGGTTGTTTTTGATTTATGTAGTTAAAATGCCAAATGTGACCGAAGTAGTAGTGCCTTTTTTTAAATTAGTACAGCATCCCTTTGGGATAGTCGGTTTTTTGGTCTTGACTTATTTTGTAATTGTTGGTAGCTCGAATGCGGTTAACTTGACTGATGGACTTGATGGTTTGGTTTCGGTACCTGTTGTAATTGTTGCTCTCGGTCTGGCTATTTTTGCGTATATTGCGGGGCACAAAATTTTTGCCGGGTATTTATATTTGCCGCACGTACCTGGTGCGCATGAAGTGGTAGTTTTTTGTGCTGCAATTGTTGGTGCTACCTTAGGTTTTTTATGGTTTAATGCTTATCCAGCTCAGGTTTTTATGGGTGATGTTGGAGCTTTGGCTTTGGGGGCTGTTTTAGGAACGATTGCGATAATTGTACGTCAGGAAATTGTGTTTGGGATTATGGCAGGATTGTTTGTTATTGAGGCGATCTCGGTGATGCTACAAGTTGGTTCATATAAACTACGCAAGAAACGAATTTTTTTAATGGCGCCGATTCATCATCATTTTGAATTAAAAGGCTGGAAAGAAACTCAGGTTGTTGTACGATTTTGGATTATCAGCATAATCTTTTTATTAATCAGTTTATCTACTATTAAGTTACGCTAATGAAAATTAATTACTCTACAACTAAATTTGTCGTAATTGGCGCTGGTGAAACCGGTAAGTCAATCTTAAATTATTTGCGCAGTCGTAATGCCTGTATTTTAAGAGTTTTGGATACCCGCGATAATCCACCTTCAATCGACTCATATGAGGTAATCGGTGGGGCACTGGATTATGCACAGATTGCTGATGCAGATATTATTGCGATAAGTCCCGGAGTTTCAATCTACGAGCCTATTTTGCAGCAGGCATTACATGCAGGCAAGCAAGTTGTTGGCGATATAGAATTATTTGCACGTGAAATTAGTGATTGGCAAAGTAAAGTAATTGGTATTACTGGTAGTAACGGTAAGACAACTGTAACTAGTTTGACTGGGTTTTTAGCTGAACATAGCGGAATTAAGACGCTGGTAGCTGGAAATATCGGAACTCAGGTATTGAATGCCTTGCTAGAATGTGAAAAACAAAATAACTATCCTGAATTAATTGTTCTTGAATTATCGAGTTTTCAGCTAGAAACGTTAACTAGTATGAATTTTGCCAGTGCCACGGTTTTGAACATCTCAGAAGATCATCTTGACCGCTATCGTGATCTTTTAGAATATGCATATGTTAAGGCGCATATTTTTAATCTATGCCAACATCAAGTATTAAATATTGAAGACCCTCTAGTTTTAGCAATGGCGCGCCATGGTTTAGCGCAAAGCAGCTTTGGTGACAAGCAAGGTAATTATCATTTAACTGATGATGCTGATTCGATTTTACAGATAAATGGCGTGGAATATCTTAAATCATCTGAGCTGCAATTATTTGGACGACATAATTATCTCAATGTTTTGGCATCTCTGGCATTATTGGCTGGTGCAGGTTATGATTTGGCGCAGTTTAAAGTTGGCTGCGTACAATTTGCCGGTTTAGAGCATCGAATGCAGAAAGTTACGGAACATGATGGAATCTTGTATATTGAGGATTCCAAAGGTACTAATGTCGGTGCAGTAATTGCAGGCGTTGGTGGAGTAGATCGTCCAGTACATCTGATTTTAGGCGGAGATGGTAAAGGGCAGGATTTTGCACCCTTACGTGATCTGGTTTTAAAAAAATGCAAGTCAGTGGCGGTGATCGGACAGGATAAAGAAGCTATACTAGCAACTTTGACAGGAATTGATAATGTGGCTGGCTATGTTAGTTTGGAAGATGCGGTAGCTGCTTGTATTCAAAATGCTAAGTTTGGTGATGCGGTAATTCTTTCTCCAGCTTGTGCTTCATGGGATATGTTCACTAATTATAAACATCGTGCTCAAGTTTTTATTGATTCGATCTATGCGCATATTCACTAAATTTTTTCGGTGGCTGACCACTGATCGCCAAAATTTGGCAAAGGCTGGAGTAGATAATAACATACTATTTTCTGCTATTATTTTGCTGGCGATTGGTCTGGTTATGGTCTATTCTGCATCAATTGCCTATGCGGCAAAAGATTCTGGTAGTGGTAATCCTTATTTTTACTTGATTCGCCATGTAATGGCAATAACCCTCGGAACTGTTGCTGGAGTTTTGGCATTTAATATGCCGACTGCATTTTGGAAGAAAAATGCTAATAAGATTATTGTTGGAGTAATAATTTTATTGATTGCAGTTTTAGTCCCTCATGTTGGGAGAGTCGTTAATGGTTCTCGACGCTGGTTACCTTTGGGTTTGCTCAATCTACAGCCATCTGAATTGGCAAAATTAGGGATTGGGATTTATATGGCAAATTATTTTTGCGGTAAAACATTGAGCTTGAAAAATTTTCGTAGCGATGTTGTACCCGTGATTGCCACGCTGCTCACAGTGTGTGTGTTACTCTTGGCTGAACCAGATATGGGTTCAACAACCGTTGTTTTCATCATTGCATTAACCATCTTATACCTTTCGGATTTAAATGTTAAAGTGATTTTTGCGGCTGTACTTTTTGGTGCTGTTGCTTTCGTATTATTAATTGTATTTGAACCATACCGCATGAAGCGTGTGGTTGGATTTTTAGATCCGTGGCAAGATGCGTTAGGTAAGGGTTATCAACTGAGCCATTCTCTGCTGGCTTTTGGACATGGTGGCTGGTTTGGGGTTGGGCTGGGTAATAGTATTGAAAAATTATACTATTTGCCAGAGGCACATACTGACTTTATCATGGCTATTATTGGTGAAGAATTTGGTGTTGCGGGTGTTTTGGTTATTTTATTGCTCTTCTGGATTATCTTTTATCGTGGTTTTACCATGATTGCTACTGAAACCAAACGCCTACCGGGGCGTAAATTTCAAGGCTTACTAGCACAGGGGATTAGTGTTTGGTTTTTTGCCCAAGCTATTGTTAATATTGGAGTTGCCATTGGGATGTTACCAACCAAGGGTTTGACATTACCTTTTGTTTCTTTTGGAGGTAGCTCGGTATTGGTTAATTGTATAGCTTTGTCTATCTTGCTTAAGATTGACTATGAAAATAAGCTCTTAAAGCATGGAAGCCCATTAACATGAGTAAATCTGTAATTATTATCAGTGCTGGTGGTACCGGCGGGCATATTTTCCCAGCATTAGCTGTGGCGAAGCAATTAGCTGATTCATATGATGTGGTGTGGGTTGGCGGTAAAGTTGGAATGGAGAACCAGATCATCCCGCAAAATGGCTATCCGCTTGAAACTGTATCCGTAGCTGGTGTTCGCAATAAGGGAGCTCTGCGTAAATTAATGCTTCCTCTCACTATGCTACGTGCATTGTTTGAATGCTATTTGATTTTACGCAAGCACCGCCCAACAACCGTGATTGGCTTTGGCGGTTACGCAACTTTTCCAATCTTACTTGCTGCGCGAATATTAGGCAAGAAAACCCTGATTCATGAGCAAAATTCAGTTGCAGGTTTAACCAATCGTGCTTTAGCTAAAATTGTTAATCAAGTGTTGACTGCTTTTCCCAATGTTTTAGGCGGTGCAAAGACGCAATTAGTCGGAAATCCGGTAAGGCAGGAAATTATTGATATAGTACCAGCGAAGGTTAATACTACTGGCAAACTCAATATTTTGATTGTTGGCGGTAGTCTTGGTGCAAAAGCTCTTAATGACAATGTTCCTTTAGCCTTAAATTCCATTAAAGATAAAATTGGCGTAATAACGCACCAAGTCGGGCGTAATGATGGTTCTACTGTTGCTGATTATTACCGTGAGCATGGTTTAAATGCTCAGGTGGTAAATTTTATTGATAATATGGCAGAAGCCTATAACAATAGTGATATTATTATTTGCCGTGCTGGTGCATCTACTGTAGCCGAAGTTAGTTGTGCGGGTAAATGCGCAATTTTTGTGCCATATCCTTATGCGGTTGACGATCATCAAACTCATAATGCTAATTACCTTGTCGAACAAAAAGCTGCTTTTTTACTCCCTCAATCTAAATTAACGCCAGAGAGCCTGGCTGGTCTAATCAATGAACTAAATCCAGAGAAGTGTCAACAAATTGGGATTAAAGCCAAATCATTGGCAATTACTAGCAGTACAGAACTAATTTGCGCGACAATTTCATAATTTCAAAATATTGTAGGTTAACTATAATTTAGAAATTAAGTATATTTATTATGCCTGATCTCAATTATCAAAACCTCCTTAGAAATTTGATCAAGTAAGGTATTTATCTTTTTAAAATTATCATAATCAAGATTTGCATCCCATTCATCTAAAAACAATTTTTGATTATTTATTTGAAGCGTTTCATATAATTGAGCTAACTGCTCTTCACCTGTTGAACCATCATTAGTGGAGTCTTTAAAACTAACACTTGGCATTATTAAAACTGAATCTCCAGAGCTGAATTGCTTAAGTATTTTTAAAAGCGAAGATTTTCCTACTCCATTTGATCCACTTATGCATATTCTACCATTAGGTAACTTATTAGCTTTAATAAGATTAATCAAATCATCTGGATGCATCCTTGATTGTGTTTGTGTATTTGATATAATAATTTCAGCTTTTTTAATTTGTTTTAAAAGATCTTGCTTTTTTATAGTGTCAATAAAGTTTTCTAAATTTTTATATTTTGCTCTTATAAAAAAGATTTTACTGTTATATAGACTTAGGGAATGAACGTTTCCAAATAATTGCAATGATCTTGGAAGGACAGCAACAAATCCACCCAGAATTAACGAATTTGTTGTATTCAAGTGATACATGATTATCATTAATAATGGTAGTGTAAAATATACGGGAAAACAAGCAATAAACTGTTCTAGTATCATATATTTTTCAGAATGTTTAAAATACTCATTAGCTCTAATTTTAAATTTTGCTGACTTTTCTGTAATAATTCTATTATTTCCAAACAGAAATACATCCCAAATAGAGTTAATATTAACAAATAGTTGCAATTTTGAATATTGAATATTATTAGCATAGTTGTTAATTTTGTGTCTAAGAACTTGGATTAAGAAGAAAGAAACAAAAATTGATATAGTCATTACACTGGAAAGTATATATCCCAGTGTAACAAAAAAAATGCCCAGCGTGAATAAAACATTACAGTAAAGGGAGACAATTTCAACAACAAAAGAACTAACCTCCTTAAATGTGCTTGGCGCCTCACCAGTTAACCAATTTGTTACCATCTTTTTATTGGAATTCGCCGATATTGGCATATTAAATTTAATTTTGTTATACATGCCATTTGAGTAACTCTCCCATAAACTATTGCTCAGTTTAAGTTTAGTAAATTCTGATATTGAACTGAAAAGGTATGCTCCCAATGCAAATAAGAAAAATAGTGTAATGTAGTCAAGTACTTCATCAACTCTATTTCCTGATAGATTCCCTCCAGCCATAGCTATATAATATGTGGAAATTGCTAAGAAAACTTGCTGGATAACTACAAATATAATGCTAAACCACAAGTACTTATTTCTTAATAACATTTTTGGTTACCTTATTTCATAATATAGTATATTATGATTGTTGAGAAAATAAAAGCATATAACATGTACGTGATATATATCTTTAATAAATATTTTTTTCTGAGGCGCTTTGCTAATTGAACTTGACGTCTTTCTACTTTATGAGTATTGTTTGTAAAGGTTTTAATGAATGAATTTAAGAACTTTATTTTTTTTCGTATATGATGGGCGATCTTGATCTAGAAAAACTAAATCATTGACAACCATGTTCCTTAAGACCAATATAGGCGTTGGTGTTCGTAATGGATAGTATTCACTATTATGTAAACTATAGGCGTTACTACTACTATATAATGCACCCAGCATTAGAGAACTATTTACACATTGTACTTTATTGGCATCTTGTATTTGTAACAATGTTTCGATATCATAATTTTCTGGAAATATTATAATAACAGCTCCAAAAGATCGAACAGAGCTTTTTGAGTTTAAGTAAAAGTGTATACTCTTTTTTATAAATGTAATGCTGTCCGAAATTTGCTCACTATTAAAATAAGTAAAATAAATTTTATCATTTTTTAATGCCTGCGGGACAAATTGGCACATAGGGGTGTGATTCTCACGATAAGGATGTGCAGAACATAAAAATATACTAACATAAGGGATAAGCTTTTTATATGCATCTGAAGCAAATCGAGGAATCAAATTATCGACGAATTCATGAATACTCCAAATACGCAATTGATTAGTTAAATTTTCCATTTTACTCCATTCACACAGAATATAAATAAAAATGGGTGTCGTAACACCCAAACGCGCAGTTCTATATTTACCACTTCCATCCTGTAACTGGTTCTGTTGAAAAACCCAATTTGGTGGCAATTCTTTTTAAATATGATCTACTTCCCCATGCGCTATTTACTCTTTTATAGTAATTGGGGTTAGCAGTGAAAAATACGTTTGATTGTGAATCTGAAAAATTAGCGTTGATACTATTTCCTTTGAAACTTATAATTAAGAATAATCCTTATTGGATTGTCGAGATTATATACCACAATAATTATTGTATAAAACCCCCGTTGTGGGTATAAATGAAATAAATATATACAATTACCCGCCATATTAAAATTTTGTGTTACTATAATGTAAAAACTTACTAGGGGATAAGGAAATGACTTTTTTTAGCCTTTATAAACAATATCAGACGGTGCAAGATGATGATTCTTTTTTACAAAATGTAGTGTTTGGATTTTACTATGGATATAATAATAGCCACATCAGTTATATAAAAACAACTTCTAGTATTTATGCTGCGGTATCTAAGAAATTTGCAGAATTAGTGGGAGTTACGGTGGAAGAGCTTATTGGGAAATCTGATTTTGATCTTCTTTGTGAGGCTAGGGAACTTGCACAAATATTTTATCTGCAAGATAGAATGGTTGAAAAAACAAGAGAAAAACGAAAGTTCTTGGATATTAATCATTATGCAACTGGTGTTGGTATTTATATTTTTCGTAAATCTCCGATAATAAATCCAACAAGCAATAATGTACTAGGGACATATTGTGTTGTAAGCAAATTTAAGAGTTATTCCGCAATTAATGCAGTGCTTAATTTTCAGGTACATGAAAAGCATATATCTCAGGATGATTTAATTCAATATAGTGAATTAACCATCAGAGAGCAAGAAGCTTTATTTTGTGTTGCAAATGGGATTACCGATAGAAAGTTGATTGCAAATTTTCTTTCCTCAATCTACCACAAAGATATTGGTATAGAAACCACCAAAAAAATTCTGCAATCACTTTATGAAAAATTCCCATGTGCAAGTAACATGCCATCATTAAATAAATATTTAGTACAGCATAAATACTATGAAGTAATACCAGCGAGTATTATTGGTAAGTTATCGTCTGGAATAACATTACCTTATGATTGATACTAATAATCAGCTCAAGCCATAGGCTTCAACCTTACTTCTATGATAAAATTACCCTTTGAGATATTCACATTGGGTAGTTCATGATAAAATTTGCCACATATGCAGTTAATTCAAGTCGCGGACGCAGTTTTGCCGAAGCAGCGCCACGTTATCGTAGTGATTTTCAGCGCGATCGTGATCGGGTTATTCACTCGAGTGCATTCCGGCGCTTAGAATACAAAACTCAAGTGTTTATTAATCACGAAGGTGATCTATTCCGTACTCGTTTGACGCACAGCCTTGAAGTGGCACAAGTCGGGCGCTCGGTTGCCAATGCTTTGGATCTAAATGTTGATCTGGTTGAAGCAATTTGTCTGGCACATGATCTGGGGCACACTCCATTCGGACATAGCGGGCAGGATGTGCTCAATGAATGCATGATGAAGCACGGTGAGCATTTTGAACATAATCTACAATCATTACGCATTGTCACTGAGTTGGAAGAGCGTTATGCCGAATTCAACGGGCTAAATCTCACTTTTGAAACTCTTGAGGGCATCCTCAAGCATTGTTCTTTAGCTAAAGCTAAGGAATTAGGTGTGCTTGGTGAGCGCTTTATCAATAATGAACGCCCAAGCCTAGAAGCTCAGTTAGCCAATATCGCGGATGAACTAGCGTATAATTTCCATGATTTGGATGATGGTTTACGTGCTAATTTATTGACTTTGGAACAACTTGAAGAAGTTGGGATTATCAAAGAGCAATTGAATATCGTTTTACGTAAATATCCGACACTCAATGGTCGTCGTCTCCATAAAGAACTCGTTCGTCACCTGATCAATGTCACGATTTATCAGCTTATCGAAAATACCGAATTAAATTTAAAAAAATATCAACCATCCTCACCAGAGGAAGTTCGTCTTGCTCCAGCAATCGTTCAGTACAGCGAAGAAGATTTTGCGGCTCAACGTGAACTGAAAAAATTTCTTCACAAAAACTTATATAAACATTTTAGTGTCATGCAACTGCGCTTTAAAGCAGAGAATGTAATTCGTTCCTTGTTTGGTGCGTTTATGAGTGATGCTCGCTTACTGCCTGATCAATTTCAGGCGCATATTGATAAAGACGGGCTACCTCGAGTGGTTGCAGACTATATTTCCGGGATGACTGATCGCTACGCTTTTCGCCAATATAATCGCTTGTTTACGGTTGAAACTGTCTGAGAGAACTAAATAATGGTAACAGTAAAAAGTAATTTTCATGATGTTAATAGTTGGCTGGATGTTCAACGCCAACATTTTTCTCCTGCCGAAATTGAGACATTTCAGGCGGCAATTCATATCGCTGAGCAATATTATCAATCTCAGGTATTTTATCCAACTGATGTTGATTTATTACTGCATTCATTGAATTGTGCTAATAAAGTTGCAGAGCTACATCTCTATGCAGATGCAGTAACCGCAACTATTTTATATGCCTTGCCGCGTTACTGTGATAATTGGCTGGATGAATTAAAAAATTTCGATAAAAAGGTTGTTGAATTAATCGATGGTGTTAATCGAGTAACTCAAATCCGTAAGATTGGTGATTTAGATCTTGAATTAGATGAGCAAGAGAAAAAAAGTCAGATTGAAGTAATTCGCAAAATGTTGCTGGCAATGGCAAGTGATATTCGAATCGTATTGATAGTTTTAGTTGGGCGTGGCGAATTGATGCTTCATCTGAAAACATGTCAGGATGTAAGCTTACAGCAGAAAATTGCTATTGAAACCATGGAAATATTTGCACCACTTGCCAATCGGTTGGGTGTTTGGCAAATTAAGTGGGAGTTGGAAGATCTTTCTTTTAAATATATGCATCCCGAACAGTACAAACGTATTGCCAAACTTTTGGATGAAACCCGTCAAGAGCGTCTAGATTATATTGAAAATATCAAAGGATTTTTAGCCTCACAGATGGAAGAGAGTGGAATTCAGGATTTTCAAGTTAGTGGGCGTGCCAAGCATATTTATTCCATCTGGAAGAAAATGCGTAAAAAGAACTATGATTTTGATAATCTGTACGATATCAGAGCAGTTAGAGTATTGGTTCCTGAGATCCGTGATTGTTATACCGTGCTGGGTATTGTACATACTAAATATTCGCCAGTTCCCGGGGAATTTGATGATTATATTTCTAATCCGAAGCCCAATAATTATCAAAGTTTGCATACCTGTGTGATTGGTCCGGAAAATCGGGTGGTTGAGATTCAGATTCGTACTTTTGCGATGCATGATCACGCAGAATATGGTGTGGCGGCGCATTGGCGTTATAAAGAAGGTGGCGAAAATAATCCACAGTTTGAGGAAAAAATCGCGTGGATTCGTCAGATTTTGGATTGGCGTGATGAGTTATCCGAGCGTAAAGATTTAACTGATATTTTTAAGAATGAAATTTTCTCGGATACTATTTATGTTATGACGCCTAATGGTAAGGTAATTACCTTGCCAAATGGTGGCACTCCGATTGACTTTGCCTATGGAGTGCATAGTGCTATTGGACACCGTTGTCGTGGAGCTAAAGTTGATGGACAGATTGTACCGTTGTCAACAGCGCTTAAAAATGGACAGCGAGTAGAAATCCTCACCGTAAAAAATGGTGGACCGAGTATTAACTGGCTACATGAAGGTTGGGTAAAAAGTAGTAAAGCAATCGGGCATATCCGTCGTTACATTCGTGATTTGAATAATGAAGATTTTCTGGAAACTGGTAAAGAGGTTTATGAACGTGAATTAGCCAAATTTCCTGCATCAATTCGTCCCAAAGTCGATGATATTGTTAGTAAAATGAATCATACTAATGAGAAAGATCTGCAAATCTCGATAGGCAAGGGCGACGTAATGCCGGCAACTTTGCGCGATGTAATTGAAAAATTAATTCATGCAGCAACCCCACAACCCAAAGAAGATTTAACTGCGGTCGAGCTTGAAAAACGCTTGCAAGAGCGTAAAGATAAAATAAAACCACAGGCGAAGAGCGGTAGCATTTTAGTTGATGGAGTGAGCGGAATTGTTTCTAATTTTGCCAAATGCTGTAAACCAATTCCTGGCGATGAAGTGGTTGGATTTATAACGCAAGGCAATGGTATTGCGGTTCACCGCCTTGGTTGTCAGGATTTTAATCGCCAAGCTAAACTTCACCCACATAAAGTGGTGAGCGTTGCGTGGGCTAGTGCTGCTAAAAATTCCACCTTCAGTGCCGATATCGAAGTGATTGCCAATGATCGCCATGGTTTACTGCGTGATTTGACGGATTTATTTGCCAGTGAGAAATTACATATTGTTGGTTTACGCACAGTTTGCCGCAATAATAAAGCAATTATGACTTTTACCATTCAGGTGAGCGGTAATGATTTTAATTTCACTTGGCTGATTGCCAAAATATTTAATGTTAATGGCGTGATCGAAGTTTTGCGTAAATAATCCTAATTTTGAAGGAAGCTAATGATACGCTGTGCGTGCTTGGTTGAACTGGGTCAAACAAAAAATGAATTACTGGTAGTTAGAGTCAGAGATAATATAAAATGGTATCTTCCCGGCGGTAAGATTGAAACAGGTGAAACAAATGAGCAGGCGTTGATTCGCGAAATCAAAGAAGAGCTTAATGTCGATTTGATACCTTCGTCAATTGAGTTTATGACGGTGGTGAGTGATAAAGCCTATGGTATTGACGATGATGTTGAGCTATATTGTTTTAGAGCAAAGTTTACTGGTCAAATTACTCCTGTAGCTGAAATTTCAGACGTTCAATATCTTGATTGGAAGCAGAATGCTGATTTACTTGCTCCCGCCGTTCTTAAATTATGCAAGTTCTTTGAGACTACGATAAAAATATAAATTTGATAAATTAGATAGAAACATGTGAAATGAAAAACTCTGTAGTGCTTACATCGTTTATTATTGTGTGTATTTTTGTATGCAGTAATGCGATTGCGCAACCGAGTAATACAATCAATTTGCAAACTACCCTAAGTGAGGCAATTAATAGCAAAGAAGCTAAATTAGCAGGAATAACTGGTATACCGTTAACCTTTCAGTGCGATGGCATCAATGGTCAGCAGCCAATTTCTTTGGTTGTTGGCAAAATAAGTAAAGATTCCAATGCTGATAATTTACCTAAGGATACAATATATCAAATAGGTAGTTCTAGTAAATCATTTGTAGCCGTTGTGGCTTTACAAATGGAGGCTGAAGGGTATTTTGGACAAAAGGGTTTGGATATTAGTATTGGTGAATTACTGCATGATAAAGGTTTAGCGGAGTCATCTGCATGGAGTTATAGGTGGAATAAAATTACCTTACGGGAATTACTAAATCATACAAGTGGAATACCGGATTATACCGATAATAAATTTACCAAGTTCAGTGAAATGTATTTAAAATACCCTTATCGCCAAATATCTTCTGATGAAATAATTAAACTTATGGCAGATGAACCAATTGATTTCTCCGCTGGCAAAGATTGGCATTACTCCAACACTGGATATGTTATTCTAGGTGAAATTATTGCAGGCATTACCAAAAGCACTATTAAACAACAGATTACAACTAGAATTATTGATAAACTTGCCCTAAACCACACTTATTACATTATGGATATTGAATCTCATGAGATCAACCCATCACAAATAAAACTATTGATGAGTGGCTATATTAATGATGATCAGTTCAAAGAATTTAGCTTATTTAAAGAGAGTAATAATCCAGTGCATAATGGGGTAAATATAGTACCATTTTCACTGTCATGGGCAAATGCTGCAGGAAGTATAATATCTGATACTATTGACATGAACAAGTATGTTCAAGCGTTATTTCGCGATACAGCACATGGTGGTTTGCTTGAGAGCCAGCAACTTACTGAAATGAAGTCACTAGTTGCGACGGAGAGTAATGAGCAATATAATTCTGGAGCGCAATTATCAAATGTCGATAAGGCGACGACAACAGGATTTGGATTGGGTTATGGTTTAGGAATTATGGCTTTTTTTACGAGGCTTCCAGATGGTCGTAGTATTACGTACTATAGTCATGGGGGAGACACATTAGGATTTCATTCAAATTGGATATATATAGAAAATATGCATGCTTCAGTGGTGTATGCTTTTAATTCGAACAAATCAGGATATTGGGTGGTTAGACAAAATATTGAATCTGCAGTCTTAACCAAAATGATGGATGAGTGTTTAGTTAATTAAGATTTTATAATGATCTGTTAAGTTTCTGTAAGGTGTACAGTGAAATGAATAGTAAAAAATTATATTGCTCCTACCTTTGTATCGTTTGTGGTGTTATATTAACATCTTGTTCTCGTTCCCAAACTGCATCAGCTGAACAACATCCGCTGGATACGCTTAGAATAGATGTTGGTAGTGAAGCGCCAACACTAGATCCTGCTTTGTCAGAGGACGCGGCATCTGGCAGGATAATCAATGATTTGTTTGCTGGGTTAGTCGATTTTGACCAACAAAATAATCCCATTCCTGGTATGGCAGCGAGCTGGAATATTTCTGCTGACGGTAAAACTTATATTTTCTATCTTCGCCCTAATTTAAAATTCTCTGATGGTTCGGCTATAAGTGCAAATGATTTTATTTATACTTATCGACGGGTCGTAGATCCCAAAACAGGTTCGGGACATAATTATTTGCTTTCAGGTGTAGTTAATGGGGATAAAATCATCAAAGGTGAATTACCTCCAAGCAGCCTCGGAATTAGTGCTCCTAACCAACAGACGGTGAAAATTCAGCTGGAGCATCCAGATGCTAACTTTCTTAATTACCTAACGCTCGGCACTGTGGGAGTTGTTTCACAAAAGATAATTGAGAAATATGGCAATGCTTGGACTGAACCACAGAATATGGTGACTTCCGGCGCTTATACTTTAACTGAGCACATCGTCAATGGGCATATCTTGGTTAGCAAAAATCCCTATTATTTTCAAGCAAGTCAGGTCTCTATTCCTAAAGTAGAATATTTCCCTTATGTTGATCATAATGCAGGATTAAGTGCCTATAAAACGGGTGGGATAGATTTAGTTTATCAAAGTGTACCGATTGATCAATATCAGACACTCAAACAAGAGTATCCGAATGAGTTACATACAATTAAGCAAGAAGCCATCTATTTTTATGACTTAAATCAATTATTGCCACAATTCAAAAATAATCCAGCACTGCGTCAAGCATTAGTTATGGCAATTGATCGTGAAACACTGGTAAACAAAGTTCTTGGACAAGGCGAGACTGCTTTGTATAGTAATGTGACAAAAACAGTTGAGAGTGGAGCTTATAAATCAGTTCAATATAATTGGACAAATTTATCATACCCTGAGCAGCTAAAGATTGCTAAGCAGTTATACGCTAAAGCGGGGTATTCTTCATCCCATCCTTTAAAAATTAATCTGAGTTATAATACTGACGATTTACACAAGAAAATTGCCTTGGCTATTGCAGGAATGTGGCAAGCAAATCTGGGCGTTGAGGTAGTTTTATCTAATCAGGAGTGGAAAACATTTATTGCCAGCCGTCACAGTGGTAATTATGTGGTTGCGCGGGATCGTTGGGTTGCTGATTATAATTCAATCACAAGCTATACTCAGCTTTATCTGTGTAATGGCATGCAAAATAATTCGCATTACTGTAATCCTCAGTACGATAAACTAATTACCGATGCAGGCAAAGCTGCTGATTTGAAGCAAAAGCGACAACTATACGCCCAAGCTTTGACACTGGCGTTAAATGATTATGCAATAATTCCGCTATTTCAGCCCAATTATTCTAAACTGGTAAAACCTTATATTCAGAATCTTGATGTAGAGCATAACTTTTTTAATGTCGAACAATCTAAATGGATTAAATTTCGTGATGCAAAAATTACTTCATAATTGTAGCAATTCTATCCAAGGCAATAGCAGTTTCTTGTAGCGTAGCTTACCGTATAGTAATAATATAACGCGAGCTATATCGTGTTCGTTCATGGAAGTAGCTGAAACTCAGGCATTGAATATATTGATTGGAAATAAAATACTAACTTACGTGTTCCTGCTGTATTTAAGCTCTGTAATATGGTAAAATAAAAATCCCCCTTTAATGGGGGATTTTTGATTAGAGCTTAGCTGGCACTATAAATCACATTCTGAAAATTAATTGCTGGACTGTGTCCGGTCATTGCAATTGGTGCTGGTGCTCCATTGTAGAACGTTTGGATGTTGTAATCACCGTGTCCCATCAGTTGTGTTATTGTAATTTCATCACCATTGCTAAATAAGAGTGCTTGGTAATCACCATATCCTGAGTTGCCATTTGGATAAGTGCCTTGTCCACTGCTATTCGGGAAAAATCCTTGGATGCAATTAGTATCGTTTGGAATACACATAATAATTGGTCTTGGCGCTTCCGGAGATGATCCTTTCCACGCTGCAGAAATTAAGTACGCATGAACTCCATCATCCACATAGCTCCATTGACTGCTAACATTACCAGATCCAACATATGAATTTACGTAAACATTAACAAAAGTATTGCTTGGATTTTGAAAATTAGCTTCTAGCCCGCCATTGTTATAACCGTTATATTGATAATTAACTAAAGGAGCTCCAATAAAATTTAACCATAGATTACCATCCCCATCGTTACTAGCTAACATATAATCAAGCTGTTTACTTTTTGCACCATCGTATTCTTGGAGTATAGAGCTTAGTGGATCGGTTGGCTCTGGGCTACTATTGATATTGCTAGTTGAATAGTTTCCGTAATTGTTACCGCCACCGCATCTGATATAACCATTTGAGGAACTCAAGTTGTACGAACCATTAGTTTGATTGCACATTTGAGCAATACTGCTATTCGTCGTAATTGTACCTGAAGTAGCTGCTTGCGTATTGTTACAGCTCATGCGCAATGTTTTACCATCCCAACCATACAAATTTTTGTTGTCTGACATATCTGCCGTTAAATAAGTCATTGACTCGATTGTTTGGTAGTTAAAGTTACAATTATTTTGCAGGTTGCTTGAGCTAATACTACTAGCATAGTTATTAAATGCCGCTGTTTTTGCTTGAGCAAACAAGCTCTGAACAAAACTAAGCCTTGTATTGTAAGCAATTTGAATTTCTGATTCAGCAGCAGCGAGATTGGCACCACCCTCCACAGTCAGTACTGGTGAAATTGTAGTTTGTGCCGAAGGTGACATGTTTAGATATAAAATTTCACGTAACTGATCGTCACGATAAGCCTGTGCCAGAGTATTGACAATCTGAACATATTTGGAATCAAGTAACTGATCGTATTGTTGTAAATTATAAAAAATATTACTTCCACTCGTTAATGATTGAGCATTTGTGAAATCTGTCAATGAAGAGTTAAGCGCCGATGCAAGTAGGCATTGACCAACGTCATTTGTCAAGCTTGGTACAGGGTGATTAGTTGCATTGCTTGCACTATTCAAGGTATAGTAAGCTGGTGAAGAAACATCGCATGAGAGCTGCTGCTCTATTACGTCCAGGCTATTTGCTGAAGTTGTTGGTACAGTAAATAAAGAAAGCGAAGGCGAGTTATAGTTATTTATATAAGTTAACATAGATTGTAATGCTTGATTGCTGATTGGGGTTGAAGAGGTACCTAGTAATGCATTCTCAGTTATTTGGGCGCTTTCAGGATTATTAATTGCTTTGACAAGAAAATCATTGATATCTGAGTTAGCATTATTGATTTCTTGAATATCCTGATAAATTGGCTGTTGAGCAGCAATATACGCATTAGTATTAATGTTTTGTGAGATAACATTTAATTCAGCATTTTCGGCAGTAATTTCACTTTCAATTTGCGATACACCTTGTAAAACCTGAGTTAAAGCTTGTTTATCCCATTGTGCAGGAGTTTGAGGCGATACTGTTCCTTTGGTAATCAGATTCCAAAATGCTGAGCCAACTTCCCCAACGATTGCATCTTCAAGGTTACCCGTAACGACGTCAAGTACCGCGCCACCAAGACCTTCACCTAATGATGCTTCTTGAGTGCTGACCATCGAACTGGTTGACTGAGTATTTTGATTATTGTTATTATTGCCACTCGCACCAGAGTTGCATGCGCTTACAGAAAATGAGATAACACCAGCTAACATTAAAGTATTAATTAATTGTTTTTTCATGATAGGGTCCTAAATAAATTTTTACTAAGATGAACGCTCCTCATCTGTCATGGCGCTATGTTATCACTTCGATTATTGAGGTGGTTTCCCATCTTTGGATAGCTTATTCCCATTTTTGCATAAAAGCTAAATTGTTTAAAATTTAGTATTAAAGATGCCGATTATTAGAAATCATCTTAAATTTATCAACTGATATTCACCCATGCAAAAACGCTGTTTTATTTTAAATCTAAATTGTTTACACTTGCGCCTGTAAGTTAATTTAATTCAGGATTTAAAATGAAACTCAATACGCTTTCTTTGGTATTATTAGCAACAACATTAACTGGTTTAAGCGCGTGTAACAGCGGTGGTGCTAACAATCAAAACTCCACGGCTCAGATAGCAGCAAATCAATCCTCATCTTTAGACAGCAACAAGCAAGTTAGCAGCAATGCAGGAATTGCACTGCCATATGTGCAAATTAACGTTGATGAATTAGATGATTTTAGTTGGACATCCTATCATGTGCCATCACCAACCATCAAGCCCGGTTAGTAGTCTGGGAAGTTATTTTCCAACCGAAAGTGATAGAACACAAGCAACCAGCTATAGCTTATCTGCTAATAAGTTAATACAAAATTATTTAATTTTTGGTAGCGGTTCTGCTGCTTTAAGTGCTAGTCAAGGGTGTAGTATTCTTGATGGAGATAAAAATAAGGTTGCATGTAATTTAACGGTTACGGCTAATGGTAGTTTAAATGGTGGAACTGGTAATTTGCCAGTTATTTTATTTCTGAGTGCATGACTCATCTTGCGAGTATTAAAACAAAATTAAAAAACCTCGCCTTGGCGAGGGGATGTGGCCTAAATATAAATTTACCAGGGGTAGTTGTTCATCATGATCTTCTTTAATTGTAGATTCATAAATTCAAAAAATTTTGTTATCAGTATTATATAATATTAGTCGTTATGTCAAATTATTTTTGTTCTATGTATGGTTTTGAGAGCCAATCACCATTTGCTATCTGAGTTGATAAAAAATGGTTCACATCCCTATGACTTTCTTCATCATGACATACCGCTATAACCACATCACGTAAGGTTGCATCGATAGGAAGTTTCCAATAATCAATCGCAATTTGTGGAGCATTAATATTTTTAATCTGACCATCATCGATGGCGGCTAAATAATGAATATAGCTGACAACTGCCTCTTCCTCAAGGTAACCAACAAACCTATGCGCTGTTTTTACTGAAATAACATAGATTATTAAATATAATACTACGAAAATCATTTGTGCAAAAAATATAACCATACGCTCAAACCAATTTGGCTGAGCTATTTCAATAAATGTCATTAAATGGACACGTTCATTATCTGCTTCTTCTAATAAATGCTTTATCCAGCCATGGTCATCTTTAATTTTACGTAAACACCAGAGGTGTTGTAATGCACCGCCAACCATTCCTGGCACTGCTGCTACGGTTTCTAGAACGATAGCTCGATTACCGTATCTTTTTCTAAAAAAAGCATCCGCAAAGAAGCGAAAAAATTTTACTAAAGCATATGCTATTTTGTCACTGAAGCTTTCAGCAGGTTTATGAGTATAATTCATAATATTATCTCCAATATAGGTTTCTTTGTGTTTAGATTTTAGATAAAAGTATTAGTTTTTTTATGTGCATTAAGTATTATAGTGTATGTTGCATTTAAAATGCAAGTTTTATGATTTACTAAAAATCACTTCTAGGTACAGCTACGCAAGGTGCATTTGGTGAAACCAGTGGTACTAATCTAAATGTTCAGGAGCCTTGGTATATCGGGTTTAATTATAGCGGAGCTCGTCATGATCCGGCATATAATTCACAATCTAACACCAATGAGTGGAGTAGGTTTGGAGCATTTATCAATGCCCAGTGATTAAAGAATAAAAAAAACGTCACGTGATTTTTAAACGTGACGTTTTTTTATGTATTATTAAAACTAAGATTTGAAGTTTAAGGCCATAAATAACAATAGGTTTGACTATTTGTCAAATTATCGCCTTTGCTATCGTATAAAAAACCATTCAAATATGTCGAGGGATAGCCACTGGCCACACAGTTGGTATGTACCCAATCAAAGCCTTGCGTTGCAAAGGTTCCAGTTACAGTATATGGAACTTCGGATGGATTACCACTACACAAATAAACCGTACTGCCTGCGGTTAATCCACTCTCATAACTGTTAGGAACAGTCCCACTAAATGGATTATAGTTATTTGCAAACACATTGTCTATTGCGACGTTATATATTCTGCCATCAATCGCAGAAGTCATTTCCATGTGGGTATGAGAGAGTGGAATAGTATCAATTGATTCTGTTGCTGGAGCATAATTCAATACCTGTGAATAGTCGCTGCTTGGTGGTGCGTTAATTATTCCGTACTGAAAGTAACCACCAATATCTGAACATAATTTGCCGTAATAGCTTGCATTTGCCACCACAGTCGAATTATTGCTGGAGATTACACCGCTATTACAGGCAGAGATCAATAACGCACTAGAGCCTAACATATAGTGCAACCAGATTCTCATACTGATCCTTTGTCGCAACACATTAATTATTCATAGCTTGGAAAGTCAATGCTCGCCAGAACTTGTCCATTTTCATCTGTAACCAGTAATTTTTGTAAATTAGCTGCATGTACTGTAAATTTTTTATCATCATTGCTAGCTTGCAATAGATAACTGGTTCCGTTGATAGTACCGTAAAATTGGGCTTTTTTAAAGTATTTTGCTTTGTTTACTAGTACATTGGTTAAATTACCATCACTGGTTACGCTTACAATTTTGCCATCAGCCGAAGGTTGTACTGTTGAGCTAAAAGGAATTACACTGAATTTTTTATCATCAATAGTCACGATTCCATCATTTTTAACTTTATACTCATCTTTTGTCCAGAATAAACCAAGGTTTGAGCTTGTGCAATTAGCTGGTTGCTTAGTATTGCTGGCAATTTGTACCGGGATTTTTAATTCTTGTTGGTCGATTTTGCGGATTATAGGTTTATTATCTTCGCAGCTTAGTACCATACTTTCTCCTGCAGGTAATAGACGATCTTCATAAACAATAGGAGTTAATGTTTTAGTTATGTAACTTTGAGTACTTGATTCAAAGCTAGCCGATTCAATTGCTACGGTATATTGTGGTTCAAGATAAATTTTGTCAGCAAAAGCATGTATTGAAGTAGTTGCAGCAAGTGCAATAAGTATTTTTTTCATTATATTATTTCCTTTAAGTATTTATTATTTTAAATCCAGTTTTTATGGCGAATTGAGCGTATTATCCCATTTTTATCCAAACCAATTAATGACAACAATTGTTTCGGATCGCCATGCTCAATGAATTGATCGGGAATTCCCAAATGTAATATTGGTCGTTGAATATTAAAGTCCTGCAATGCTTCTGCACAGGCTGATCCTGCACCCCCCGCAATCACATTTTCTTCAATTGTTACAATAAATTCGTGAGTTTTGCCAATTTGTAATAGTAAATCACGATCCAGAGGCTTAACAAAACGCATATCGCAAACGGTCGCATTGATTTCTTCTGCCGCTTCACGTGCTGCTTGCAGCATTGAACCAAATGCCAAAATCGCAATTTTATTGCCTTCCCGAACTACACGCCCCTTACCGACAGGAATCATTTTAAATTCAGCATCCAATTCCCGTCCAATGCCTGCGCCACGAGGGTAGCGCACTGCACATGATTGATTGTTGATTCTAAAGCCAGTATAAAGCATTTGGTAACATTCATTTTCATCACTTGGCGTCATAATGATTAGATTAGGAATGCAGCGTAAGAAACTCAAATCAAAGGCACCAATATGAGTTGGTCCATCTGCACCAACTACCCCAGCACGGTCAATTGCAAAGAGAACCGAAACTTCCTGTAAAGCAACGTCATGAATAAGCTGATCATAACCACGTTGTAAAAATGTTGAATAGATTGCCACAATTGGTTTAATTCCTTTAGTGGCAGCACCTCCAGCAAATGTAATTGCATGCTGTTCGGCGATTCCAACATCAAAAAATTTCTCAGGATAGAGTTTTGCAAATTCAACCATTCCAGATCCTTCACGCATCGCAGGAGTAATTGCAATAAATTCATCATCTATTTTGGCTATGTCACAGAGAAATTTACCAAAAACATGCATATAACTTAGTGCGCTACTTTTTCCACTGCTGATCATTCCTTCGTTAGGATTGAATTTATTTACCCCATGATAACCTATTGGATCATTTTCTGCTAATTTATAACCTTGTCCTTTTTTGGTCACGACGTGCAAAAATTGTGGACCTGATAAATTTTTAAGTTCGCTCAATGTATCGATAAGCTGTTCTAGATCGTGTCCGTCAATTGGTCCGATATAATTGAAGCCCAACTCTTCAAACATCGTACTTGGCATTACCATGCCTTTCATATGTTCTTCAACTTTATGCGCGAGTTTTTGCATCCCAGGCATTACACTCAGCGCTTTGTTGGCAGTACCTTTTACTTTGTTATAAAAGCGGCTGGCAAGAATTTGCGATAAGTATGAGCTGATTGCTCCAACGCTCTCAGAAATTGACATTTCGTTGTCATTGAGAATTACCAGCATATCGCTTTCTAACCATCCCGCATTATTGAGTCCTTCAAAAGCAAGACCAGCGGTCATTGAACCGTCACCAATTATCGCTACTACTTTATTATCTCGTCCGCGAAGTTGATTGGCAACACCCATTCCTAGCGATGCAGAAATAGAAGTTGATGAATGACCAACATCGAAGGTAACATATTCGAAATCTCCCCGATTTCGAAAGACAGACAAACCACCCAATTGGCGTAGACTATCCATTTTTTCTCGACGACCAGTCAAAATTTTATGTGGGTAGGATTGATGACCAACATCCCAGACCAATGCATCCTCGGGTGTATTATAGACATAGTGCAAAGCTATAGTTAACTCGACACATCCCAGATTCGAAGCCAAATGTCCGCCTGTTTTACTGACATTGCTTAATATAAAGCTGCGTAATTCCTGAGCAAGAGTATAGAGTTCTTGGCGGCTTAGCTTTCTCAATTCGTGTGGGTAGTTAATCTTGTGTAACAGTTGTTGATGAGTCATGTATATTTATCTTTTATTTGTTTAAGAGTTACGATAATAAACCATATCAGCCAAAAACTCTAATTGTGAACTATTCTCGAGATCTTTTAGTAGTGTAACTATTTCAAAGTGGAGTTGCTTGGCTGTTTCCTGTGCCGTTTCAAGTCCTAAAATATTGACGTAAGTTGCCTTGTCCTGCTCTGAGTCCTTATTCGCCGTTTTGCCAAGAGTATATGTGTCTTCAGTGACATCAATAATATCGTCGACAACTTGGAAAAGTAATCCAATTTTTTGCGCAATTTCGTCTATTGCAAGGTATTGTTGTTGGTCAAAATCATTTCCTGCAAGATATCCGGCTAAGATCGAAGCTCTCAGTAGTGCTCCAGTTTTTAAGCTATGCATTTGCTGGAGTTGTTGTAAATTAATTTTTTTACCCGTGCTAAGCCAGTCAATAGTTTGTCCACCAACCATTCCCTCAATCCCGATAGATTTGGCAATTAATGCAATAATTTGTAATTTCCGTTCAGGAGAAATAGTTAGCTGAGCAGAACTTAGTATTTCAAAACATAATGCATGTAGGGCATCACCTGCCAAGAGGGCAACTGCATCGCCATATATCTTATGGTTAGTTGGCTTTCCACGACGTAAATCGTCGTTGTCCATAATCGGAAGGTCGTCATGAATCAGTGAAAAGCAATGGATCATTTCAATAGCACAACCAATCAGTCGACAATTTAATTGATTTGCATTGTTTAAGCTACCTGCTGCAATCGTAAATAATGGACGAATTCGCTTACCACCATCTAAGGTTGAGTAGCGAATAGCATCAAGTAGTTGGCTGCAGCTGCTTTGAATCTTTAAGATTTGATTTAAACATTGTTCGATTTCATCCAAGGTTTGGACGCGCCATTGTTCTAAGTTTGGCATATCATTCCGTCTGAAAATTTTTTAATTGATTAGTCTCCTGATCAAGGATTTTAATCTTTTGTTCTACATCTTTAAGTTTGTCCTGACAGAATTTTACCAGTTCCATGCCATGCTTATACTGATTTAATGCACTTTCTAAGTCAATTTGATTGTTTTCAATATGTTGAATGATTGTTTCTAGTTGGTTAATTGCACTTTCAAACGTATCTGAATTCTTTTTTGTCACGTCGTTGTTCCTTGTATTAGTTTATTAATTGGTTTAATCATTATCAAGCATATGATGAAAATAAGCAAACTGAAGCTACAATAGATCACAAACGAGTTACGGTAAATATGTTCAAGCTGGTTTATGGTACTATTTTCGGTACTTGCTGCACTTTGCGCTAAAATACCCGCAAGTTTACCACCAAGTCCGATAGACATCAAAAATATCCCCATCATTGCACCATTTAAGCGTTGTGGGGTTAAAGTACTTACCATTGCCAGACCGATTGGGGCGATGAGTAATTCACCAAATGCAATCATCAAGTAACTTATAATGATAAAAATTTGCAATAATTGTGAGTTGTGGTTAATTGCATATTGTAAACTGACAATCAAAATAAAGAAGCTAAGACCATTAAACAGAAAACTTAAACTAAATTTTGCTGGAATGGATAAATCTTTGTTGCGATGTTGCAGCCATAACCATAATCCATTGATCAGTGGGCCAAAAATAATTACCCCGAGTGATTCAAACGCGGTGAGCGAACTTGCTGGCATGCTTAGATTGGTTACTCTTTCGGCGGCAAGGCTTACCGAGAAAAATTGTTGAAAATATACTGCCCAGTATAACCCGGAAAAAACAGTTAAGATAGTGAAAGCTGTAAGTTTTTTACGTTCGTCACCAGTATGTGCCTTAATATTATAAATTAAAAAAGCAAGACTTAGTAATCCAATCAAAGTAAAGAATATATCGGACATAGTCTTGTTATGAATGCCGCAAAAAGCTGTAATAATCAGAAAAATGATTGCGATAAAGGCTTTAAATAGTTTACTTTTATTGTGTGTAATATTTCGTGAGTCGTGTAGCTGATATCGTTTCTTACCTACAAAAAAAGTGATAAACGCGATAGCTAATCCGATTGCAGCTGAAGCAAAAACAGCGTGCCAGCCCAAATAGGTTTTAATAAACCCACCAAGAAAACTTCCACCGATTGCACCAAAGTAAATACCGACATAAAATAGAGTATAGCCAATTTCCTTTTTTTCGGGAGTTTTTTGATAAATCATGCTGAGCATGCTGGAAATATTTGGTTTTAACATCCCCGTGCCAACTGTTACAATAGCTAGCCCTAAGATAAAAATATTATGATCCAAAGCAAAAGTTAATAATGTGTATCCGATGCATAATAGTGTTGCACCAGCCAAAATAGCCTTATCATAACCAATAAAGCGATCCGCAATCAAACCACCAAATATACTGTTAACATACGCTAATGCGGTGAATGACCCTACCATGGCATAAGTGTCTGAGTCACTTAGTTGGATTTTTTCTAATGCATAGAACACCAAGAGCGATTGCAAAACATAAAAACCGTAGCGCTCCCACATTTCGGTTAAAAAGAAGATAGGAAATCCATGAGGTTGACGTTGTTTTAACATATATTACCTTTTTATTTTTAATAGAATAAAAAACCTTCGAATTATAGCATGATTTCAGTGGGATATTTTATTGCAGCGCAATAAGGAGAGTGCTCAAATGTAAAAAATCTATAAAAAAGTTGCAAAAGATGATTGGAAGTGGTTATAATACCGTTCTCAACCTAAAGGAAGCTTGGCAGAGCGGTTGAATGCACCAGTCTTGAAAACTGGCAAGGATGCAAGTCCTTCGTGAGTTCGAATCTCACAGCTTCCGCCATCACAACTATTCAATCGTTTTCACTTTTACCAGCAACTTATTTCCTACTGTCAATCTTTTATTTATGTTTGTTGTTACATGTATTCTCATTATCATTCGGCACACAAGTTATCGAATCATGTTAGAATTATGCCAAATATTTAGCAGAATAAAATATGACACCTCTAAAAAAATACCTGATAATTTTGTTTTTTTGCAGCCTGATAGTATTTGGCTTGAGTCCATACTTGGATCAGCAATACGCTATAATCCCCTTTGATTTTAATACTAACCATTTTTATGGTGAGGTAAGCCTTTGGTGTAAGGTGGTTTACTATGGTGTGTCCGTATCAACTGTTTTACTGATTATTGTTCCGCTGCTTATCTTAATCCGTAAACGCAAGTCTTCCGCTTTGCAAAAAAATGCGGTACGTAGAATGGTATTGATTAGCTATTTGAGTTTAGCGCTGGGCCCTGGGTTACTGGTGAATACCTTGTTCAAAGATAACTGGGGGCGCGCAAGACCATATCAGGTAATTCGAGATCATCATCCCTTTTCATTCCCTTGGCAACCTCATTTAGGACGCCCAAAGGACAATAGTTTTCCATCTGGACATGTTTCAATTGGCGCATTTATTGGCGTTCCATTTATTGCTGCAAGACGGCGTAAATTAGGGATAACTCTGTGTGGAATTGGTTTTGTTGTCGTTGGTATTGTTCGCTTTTTGCAGGGTGGGCATTACATCAGCGATATCTTTATGGCAGCAATTTTAGTCTGGGCGGTGAATATATTGGTAACTAAATTAGTGGATAAGTATTTGATGAATAAGCGGGTGAGCTAACTATGGAACGAATGAATGTTAAAGTTTTACTGTTGTTTGTTTTGGTGGTTTTTACCCATATAATGTTTAACCAGAGCTTACAGTTACATTTTGATGAGGCATATTATTGGGTATGGAGTAAAAATCTTCAGCTTTCATATTATGATCATCCACCAATGATAGCTTATCTAATTCGTCTAACTACCTTAGTGTCAGATCAAGCATTATTTATCCGCCTAACTGCAGTATTGTGTAGCACCGTTACGATTATCATGATTTATTTGAGTACCAAGCGTTTGTTTGGGCAAAAAGCGGCAGATATCTCTGTAATTATGGCGCTGGCGTGGCCAATTTTGGAGGGTAATTTTTTTATTACCACGATTGATTGCCCACTGATGATGTTCTGGAGTATAACGCTGTATTTCTTGATTCAGGGGTTGATCTTTGAGAAAAAAAGTGCAGTCTATGCATCTGGAGTCGCGTTAGGGTGTGCGCTATTATCCAAATATACTGCGATTTTAATTTTGCCTGGTGTGCTAATTTTCTTATTGCTGAGTCCACAGAAGCGTCATTTGCTCTTGAAGAAAGATGTCTATCTAGCCTTGCTCTTGGCTTTGCTGGTGTTCAGTCCAGTAATTATCTGGAACTATCAACATGATTGGGTGTCTTTTGCATTTCAGTTTCATCATGGGGTAGCTAGTGAACGACAAATAAATTTTGCTGGACTCTGGGATTATATTGGCGCAACTATTGGTGCTGCCAATCCTTTTATTTCATTACCGCTGCTAACATTTTTATTTATTAAACGCAAACAGCTTATTAATAATCCGAAATATCTCTTGCTAGTAAGCATATTTACTTTTGTGATTTTATTTTTTGCTTATAATAGCTTGTATAAGTTTATGGAAGCTAATTGGGTAGCACCTGCATTTATTGGCGGAATTATTTTTTTAGCAGCATGTCTTGCAGAATACAATGTCAAATGGACTTATCGTGTGGCAATTACACTGGTGTTAATTTTACTGCCGATAGTTAAGATGCCAAAAATTTTTGTACCTCGTGAATATCGCAGTAAAATTCCAGCGATCAATGCTTTTATGGGTAATGCTCAGCTCTATAATCAGATCAATAATAACTATTTGCAGCCTGATGATATAATTTTGGCTTGTGACTATGGTAATGCTTCACGTGGCTGGTATTATTTAAATCGTGGACGCACGTATGTATTAAGTAATTTTAAATATAGCAATAGCTACAGTGACTGGAATAAAAATTTAAGTTTACCAATTAAAAATGCAGTGTATTTTTGTGATGGTAATGATCCGATTTATCAAGAGCAACTTAAGGCCTACTTTAAAAATATTGAAGAGTTGCCAACAGTTGGTTATCGTGATAGTTTTGTGAATAATAAACTTTATGTATATCGGCTAAGTAACTAACTGATTTACGCATCTATCTAGCGCGTGTTATCCTCGCGTATGCGGGGTTCAAAAGTCGGATATAACAGAAAGTTATAGCGCATAGATTCCTAGCTGCGGAGGAATGACAAAGTGCGTAATATGAGTTATTAAAAAGTCTATACATAAAAGCTCAACTAATGAAGGTTCAAGGTATAACTATGAAAAAAATGATAATTATTGCAACTTACAATGAAAAAGACAATATTGAGAAATTATTAGCTGAAGTATTTAGCTATGTGCCAGATACCCACGTTTTAGTGATTGATGATAATTCACCAGATAAGACCTATGAAATTGTTGAACGTTTGATGGCTGAGAAATATACTGGGCAGCTTTTTTTAATGAAGCGTGCGGGTAAACTTGGTCTTGGGACAGCTTACGTGGCTGGGTTCAATTGGGGCTTAGAGCGCGATTATGATCTAATTGGGCAAATGGATGCTGATTTTTCACATAGTCCCAAGTACTTACCAGAAATGTTCAAAAGCTTAGAGAGTTATGACTTGGTTTTGGGTAGTCGCTATGTGACTGGCGGTGGCGTGGTTAATTGGAGCTTGAAACGTAAAATTATCAGCCGCGGTGGTAGTCTTTACGCTAAAATAATTTTAGGATTGCCATTTAATGATTTAACTGGAGGATTTAAGTGCTTTCGTCGAGAGGTTTTAGCAACGATTGGGGTTAATGAGCTCCAGTCAACAGGTTATTCGTTTCAAATTGAAACAACCTATAAGACTTACTTGAATGGGTTCAAAATCAAAGAATTGCCGATTATTTTTGAAGACCGTGTTTTAGGTCAGTCAAAAATGTCAGGCAGTATCTTTAAAGAAGCAATTTTAATGGTGCTTAAGCTTCGTGCTAATAAAGATAGTTTTATTCATCGTAAAATTTAATTTAACTAGTTAGGGCTGTTATGAAGCAAAGCATTTTTATTCAATTAAAATTTATTTTACCTTGTGTTATTTTGCTCACCCTTTGGGGGTGTGGCGGCGGAGGTAATGCCAATACTAATAATTTGCAGCTGGTTTTTACAGCTCAACCAAACAGTAATAGTACCCCAACTGGCACAAATAGCGTTGTTGCACCAGCTATTCAGGTAAAAGTACTTGATAGTAAAGGAAATTTGGATAACAGTGCAGCTATTCCGATCACTTTAACAATTGGAAATCAACCAAATGCTAATTTGCCCAATGGTAAAATTTATACAGGTTACTTAAATGGAACAACTACGGTTACTTCTGTTAATGGAGTAGCTAGCTTTAATAATATTTCTGTGAGTCAACCCGGTGTTGGTTATACGTTGGTTGCTAATGCTAGTGGAGTTAATTCAGCTACGAGTAATCCATTTGATGTTACATCCTCAATTATCGCCGCAGAGTCGGCTGGATATAAAAGTACGGAAGCCAAAAGTGGTTATGAGGTTGCATATACTGGAGATATCGGTTCTAATTTCCAAGGGTTTGTCTATGTTTACATTGACTATGGTTCTAATCCAATTACTAGCGATGAAGAATTTAGAGCATTTAATTGCGGCGAGAGTTGGGTGCAAAATACGCCTCGTAATGCTGTATTTGACTATGCCAATACATTAGGCAGCCCAAATGCGGCATCAGGTCCGCTTCTTCCTTATACAGACTGCCAAGGGCATACTTGGGGTTTGATTGTTCAAAACATCAGTTATATTTGGCCATTTGAGTCCTCTGCATATCCTGCTCCACAACCAGTTAATGGCTGGCAAGCAGGGCAAACAGGTGTGTATGTACCGCCTGCTCAGGTAAAATATTCTTCGATTAATAAAAATCAGTTAATTTTATTTACTAAAAATGATAAGAATGGAAATCCGATTCTGCGTTTCTTTGTAACTGATCAGTGGGGCAATATGTATATTATTAAGTCAAGTAATTCCGCTGATCAAACTACTGAGCAGATTGCTGCAAGATTTGAATCAGCGGTATTTCCTGCTGGCTGGAGTAAGTCTAGTGGTTATTTAGCCCAAGATTTATATTCTTCTCCAGTGTATAACAGTTATGGTAATGAATCGTATCCAAGTGCTATTTTTATGGATTTACGCGATAATGTTGATCTTGGCTACAGCATGGTTTACTGGAATGGCGGTAATGGCGGCAGTGTAGCACAACAAGCTATTCCAACAGGTGTGTTACCATTGGTGATAACCGAAGCTGGTGGCAGAATAAATGGTACTCCAAGTAATGATCAGATGTATGGTAGCAGCGGTAATGATCTATTCTACCCCTACGCTGGTGATGATGTTATTGATGGTGGTAGTGGATATAATGGTGTGGTTTTTGAATTAAGCTCAAGCTTGTATGCGATAAGTACAGCGAATGGTATTACGATTGTAAGTGGTCTGGATGGAGTAAAAACATTGACTAATATCCAATATTTAGTTTTTAGTGATAAACAAGTTATTCTCAGCCAATAAAACCTAGCGGTAGTTAGTGGTTTTTATCCTTGACGTACGTGAGTAAAATGATGTAAAATCATGTGCTTTATT
>CAYIZV010000002.1:0-116886 GCA_964367915.1 uncultured Neisseria sp. | reverse complement strand
GTTTTTTAAATAATAACTTAACTATTTCACCAGCATATATTTTGGCAACGAGTGGCAATATACAATATAACGGAATTCAAGAAGCTGATTTATTGTTAAATTACTCTATTCCGCAAGTTCGTGGTTTGTATTTATTTGGAGTATATGCTAATCAGTGGCTACCTGCACAAAACCCAAATGGAACTAATGCATGGACTTCTGAAGTCGGTGTATTCTACGCGTACTAAACTAAATTTGTATTACAGGGAACTTACATCATGAAAAAAATAGTGGCAATAATGTGTCTGTCTACAATCTTTACCCCAAGCTTTGCTATGACTTCTGTTAATTTAGATGAACATGATTTCACTTGCAATCAGGTTAAACTAACCAAAAACTCCAGTGAATCTGAAATTACACTTAATTGCAATAAAGTAAAATCATTTTATAAACAAAATGGGATTGAAGGACGCAATCCATCAAGAGTATCAGGTGGTGGAGCTGATATTACACAAATGACCACCCCAGATCAGGAAATTTCATTGCATAAAATGAGATTTTATGATGATGAAGATCAAGAGATTATTTGTAATTTCGAAGGTGGTAAAATACACAAGTGTAAAGCCGAACTAAAAAAACCTATCTTAAACAAGCAAGAAGAATTTAAACAATAAATGAGAGATGGAGCGTATCATGAAAAAATTATTACTCGGTATCTTAGCAATAAGCTGTAGTTCAGCATTTGCAATGACTAAAGTTGACTTTAGTAAATCTAATTATAGTTGTAATAAGATTGCAATTACTCCCAATAGCAGTGAATCAGACTTGCTCAATAATTGCCGCCATGCGACGATTGTCGAGCATGAAGAAAATACAGCAGGACGCACTTACCGTGGTCCGGGTGGCGGTGCAGCCATGACTCAAAATAGTGATCCTTACGATGAAATTAATCTGGATAAAATTAAATTTTATACAGATGATCATAGTTATATGATTTGTTATTATAAAGATTATGTTTTTGTAAAATGTAAAGTACGCCCGCCTAAAGTGGCAAAAACAACCACTTCAGCGGGCATAAATACAAACTCATCTGCGGCTAAATAATTTCTTTCGCTAAATCGAATTGCGGCTGGCATTAATACTGGCTGCAAGTGATTTTTTAACTATTTTCTCAAAGGTTGCATATTGTGGATCGTCTTGAGATAAATGGCGTAATTTGTCCATTGCGTATTGTTGAATAATTACCAAAGGTTGAATTATCTGTTCACGAAACTTGATTGACATACCTTTAATCTCATTTTCTGCAACTAGCCTGTCATGTCCAGATATTAACAACAGTAATTGCTGACTTAATTGAGCCTCAGCGTAAATTTTTTGCCAGAATTTGCCAAATTTTTCATCGCTTTGCAAATGGCGGGTTAATGCAAAATTGGTATGGGCTAAACTTTGCATTGCATTATCCATTAATCCTTTAAATAACAATGATGATTGATAAAGTTTACTAAATTTATTCACATTTTCATGATTTTCACGAATCATCTGGCTTAGTGCACTCCCTACTCCATAATAACCCAATATATTTTGCTTCATCTGCATCCATGCACCACCAAATGGAATAGCGCGCAGATCTTCAAGCTTTAATTTAGTACCGCTATTACGTTTTGCTGGTCTTGAACCTATGTTGGCTTCAGATAAATATTTTAACGGCGTTATTTCTTCAAGATAACTTACAAACAAAGGATCATTTCTAAGACTACTATAACTGTCATAGGCGTATTGCGCTAGTTGCTCAATTAACTGGTCTTGTTGCATATCTAAAGTATCACCATCGGTACTAAACAAGCGTCCAGCGAGACCAGCGCTTAGCAAATGTTCAAGATTAAAAGTTGCAGCAGCAGGCGTTCCAAAATTAGCGGAAATGGTTTGCCCCTGAATAGTTAATTGAATCTCATGATCTTCGATTTCCCGAGCAAGACTGCGATAAAAAGAATAAGTTTCACCGCCTCCGCGCGATGGAGGACCACCACGCCCATCAAAAAATACCAAATTTACACCGTAATTCTGGGCTAATTTACTCAGGCGTTTTTTGGCTTGAAATATCGACCAATTTGCCATTAAATAACCACCATCTTTAGTTCCATCGGAAAAACCTAACATAATTGTTTGGCACATTTTCCAATGTTTGACATTTTGAATGTATAGTGGGGTTTCAAATAGTGTAGTCATGATTCGTTCTGAATTAGCCAAGTCATCAATTGTTTCAAACAAAGGCACAACTTCCAGAACAATTGCTGTCTGTGGAGTATGTTGGTTTACTAAATTAACCAGCCACAATACTTCTAATACACTGGCAACTGAATCCGTATTGCTAATAATATAACGCTCTATTGAATTAGTTCCATTATGTTGTTGAATCTTTGCAACTGCTTTAATTGTTGCAATAATTTCATGAGCTAGTGCATCGTCTAATTTAACCTTGCTAAGTATATCTTGAGTAAAATTGCTTAACAATAATTGACTGCGTTCATTATCGCTTAGTTTTAAATAATCTGAACAAATATTTGCTTCGGCAAAAATATGGGATACTACTTGAGCATGAATAGCGCTATTTTGGCGAATATCCATTTTTGCAAAATAAAATCTAAACAATTTAACTTTTAAAATCAGTGCATTAACATCTTCAACAAACAAACTCTGATAATTATTATGCAATATTTGCGCAACATTCTCAAGATCACCGATCAATTCATCGGCATTGCCATACTTATCCTGTTTAATTACCAGAGCAATTCTGGTTAACTCTGAATGCGCCAAATCAAAAGTCAGGCGTCTGCGTAAAACCTGAATATCAGCATAATATTTACGGAGTACAGAATCACGCAAGCGTTGCGCAACCTGAAGAGTTACTTCAGCTGTTACATAAGGATTACCATCACGATCTCCACCGGGCCAAAAACCAATATCCAAATTGGTGCTAAATGTAGAAAGCTTACTTTGAATGTGTGGTAAAACTACGTAGAAAACATTCTCTAAAAACCAGATAATACTATTAGCCTCTTCAACCGGTGTTGGTTTAATTTGATTACCAAAACGAGTTAAACCCATTTGTAAAAAAAGATTACGGATTTCATTAACATCGTTATTACGAATTGCCTGAATCAGATTTTCAATAATAACTAGAATTGCTGAAGGGTAAAACTGAGTAGGATGAGCAGTTAAAACTAATCTGGTTTTATAATCATGAAGTAAAGTAGTTAGCTGTTTGGCATATTTGTTTTTATCACTGTTTATTTGATGGAGAAAATAATCCAGCGTCCCATAACCAGACATGTCTTGAACATCTGCAAACGCAGCATCTTCCAATGAATCAAACAATACAACCTGACGTTCAATAAATTGAAGAAATTTCAACAGCAGACCTAAATGTCTTTCTGATGCAATGGGTAAAATTGCCAAAAAATCCGCAACAATTTGTGGCGCCGTCTTACCATTTTCTAGCCAGTCATTTGCCATTTTAGAAAAAATTGGTAAACGTGCACCAGCTTGATCGGGATCGGCAAAAGGCAAACCCAAAAATAGCCCATTGAAAATCTGGTATTTAAGTAAAACATCACGCTCAAAAGTTTGCATTTTATTATTGGCAATTGCATCAGAAAACTTCAACATATGTGTCCCCTTTGTATTATTGGTGTACATGGCTTAGAAGTTATTATATGCTATTTGAAGACCTTAGTGCTATTGAAAATAGAAATTATTACTAACTTTATCTAACGGTATGATTTGCTGCTATTATCACGATTTGCATTTTCTAATGTAATGAGGCGTGCTTGGCGCTTATCCGTCCAATAATTCCACGCCCAGCGTAACATAATTCCAAGCTTACTATCAAAACCAATCAAGAACCAGACATGAACAAATACCCAGATTATCCAAGCAAAATATCCGGATAGCTGAAATTTCCCAAGTTGTGCAACAGCTTTATTACGTCCAATTACTGCCATATTGCCTTTATCAAAATATTTAAATTTTGTAATTGGCTTAGAATTTAATTTAGCAATAATTACTTGAGCAACATAATCCCCTTCTTGCTTGGCAACAGGTGCAATTCCCGGTAAAAGATTGCCTTCTTCATTTTTATATGCTGCAATATCACCAAGGACATAAACATTATTGAACCCTGGTAATGACAAATCGTCATTAACGCTTACTCGCCCCATTCGATCAAGCTCTATACCAGATTGTTCTGCAATATCTTTAGTAATCGGTGTAGCTTGCATTCCGGCAGCCCAAACTACAGTCCGAGTTTGAATAACCGACTCTATGCCATCACAAAGTATTTTGATATGATCCCTCTGAATATCCACGACCTTGGTATTGGTTCTGATTTGGACACCAAGCTTAATCAGATCTTCTGCAGCAATTGATGATAGCTTAGCAGAATACGGAGGCAAAACACGTTCGAACCCCTCAACTAAAAGAATTTCAACATCTTTGGGATTAATATTGCGAAAATCATTTTTAAGCGTATGGTGGGCAAGCTCCCCTAAAGAACCCGCCAATTCTACCCCGGTTGGTCCACTACCAATGATAACAAAGCGCATTTGTGCTTTACGCTTCTCAAGGTCAAGCTCTTTCTCTGCTCGTTCAAATGCCATAAAGATCCGTTGACGAATTTCCAAAGCATCTTCGACAGATTTTAATCCTGGTGCATATTGTGCCCACTGATAATTACCGTAATAATTGTGTGTAACTCCTGTTGCAACAATTAAACTATCATACTCTAATTGCATAGTATCAGAATGAATTATTTTTTGCGCTAAATCAATATGTCTGACTTCTGTTTTATAGACAGTTACATTTTGACGTTTGGCAAGAATTGAACGGAGAGGAGAGGCAATTTCTGACTCAGAAAGACTGCCTGTAGCAATTTGATATAGCAACGGTTGAAATAAGTGAAAATTGCGCTTATCAAGCAATGTTACGCTAATATTATCGTCTTTCAGCGCTAATGCCGCTGAAAGACCTGCAAATCCACCGCCTATAATTACAACTCGATGTGGTGCAGCTGGCACAATCAATCTCCTTTGATTAAATGACGTTTAGTATTTATTCCTATTTTTAGTTGGAGAACTAAATAATGCTGCAGCATGAGGCTTACGATTAACACTTTTACGTATTGGCTCATTATGTTCTTTGGTTTTTCCTGTTGCTCCCGAGTTTCCTTCTGCATTTGCTTTAAGTGCTGAACGAAGTGAGTTTGGCTTAGGATTAAATTTTGATTGAGCAGGTTTTTTGTTATTCTGACTACGTGGCGAGTTTTGGCTAGCTCGTGGTGTATTTTTTATTTCGTACCCAGGAACAATTTCAACTTCAAGTTTCATTTTTAACACTCGTTCAATTGCTTGTTGAAGCTTAAACTCATCTGCAGCGACAAGCGAGACTGCATCGCCAGTTTTTCCTGCGCGTCCTGTGCGTCCAATTCGATGTACGTAATCTTCAGGAACATTTGGTAACTCGTAGTTTACAACGTGTGGTAAGTCGACAATATCCAAACCTCGTGCAGCAATATCGGTTGCAACTAATACTTGTAATGATCCATCTTTAAACTGTGCTAAGGTGCGCGTGCGATTGGATTGACTTTTATTACCATGAATAGCTAAAGCAGGTATCCCCTGATCCGCTAGATACTCAGCCAAACGGTTTGCTCCATGCTTAGTGCGGGTAAAAACTAATACTTGATACCAATTATGCTCTTTTATTAAATGTGCCAATAGCATACGCTTCTGACTGGTTTCCACTGGATGAACCTTATGCGTAATGCGTGCAGCAGCAGAATTAGGGGCTGATGTTTCGATAATGGCTGGATTATTTAGAAATTCACTTGCCATTGCCTTAATCTCAGGAGAAAATGTAGCTGAAAATAGCATTGTTTGCCGTTTTTTAGGAAGTAATGCCATGATTTTCTTAATATCACGAATAAATCCCATATCTAACATACGATCTGCTTCATCCAATACCAATAACTGAATTTGTGAGAGGTTAACCGTATTTTGTCCAATATGATCTAGTAAACGTCCGGGAGTTGCAACCAATATATCCACACGGCTACGTAAACGTTGAATTTGTGGATTGATGCTAACACCACCAATCATTACCATTGAATTTAACTTAAGATGCTGCCCATAATCAATAATGCTTTCCTCAACTTGCTGAGCTAGTTCGCGGGTTGGTACCAGAATCAAAGCTCTAATTGGCGGACGCCCTTCTGAAGGACCTTTAACACTTTTATCAGAGAGAAGATGCAAAATAGGTAAAGTAAAGCCTGCGGTTTTACCACTGCCGGTTTGCGCGCCTGCCAAGACATCATTTCCAGCAAGTGCTGCTGGTATTGCTTGTTGCTGGATTGGAGTTGGTTCTGTATAACCTTTTTCGGCAACTGCCCGAGAAATTTCTTTAGACAAACCTAAATTGGTAAATGGCATAATGTTCCTTATATCTTTTTAAAATTTATATATTACTGATGTGATTTTATCACTATTTGCTAAGCATAACCTAATATTTGCTTGAGTGCTCTGTTTATTTGACTTGCTGTTATTTGATTTCTATCACAAAAATAAGAGTTTACCGTTTCAAATTTAAACAAAACTCAGATCAGATGAATATAAAAAAATGCGCTATTAAAGCGCATTTGAATATTTATGTGACTATATTACCTAATAAGTCAGACCAACCGTGACCATACCACCAACTTGGTTTTGTTGGTAAAGTTGGTAAAATTGTTCCGGAGCTGCAGCACCCGATAATTGATTATAGGTATAAAAACCATTTAATCCAAGTTGTAATTCATCCCAAACATTAAATTTAGCACCAAGAGTTGAGGTTAATTGATAATTAGTAGCTGAAGTATAATTAGAAGTAGGACCTGAACGATCTGAATTATATAGTGCATTTTGATCAAAATAAATATCAAAAATGCTATTAATCCGATACTCAATACGTCCACCGATACCGCCAGTTAAAAAATAATCCTGAGTTACATTAGCAGTTAGCGCATTTGTACCACCAGAACCTGAAGAATTATTGTTATTTAACGAATTGGAGGTTAAGTTAGTATTTCTTCCAACTAAAGCATATGGTGTAACTAATAAGGTATCTTTAACTACAGGAAAAGCGTAACCTACTTTAATATCTAAATCAGCAACGCTAGGGTTCTGCCCCAATGGACCTGTTACTGCATTTGGATTTGAAGAGTTAAAGTTACTATAACCAGTCATTAGTGTACCATCAAAGCGCAACCATAACCCCATATCAAATAAACGCTCCACCCCAATACCAATTAGCGTTGTACCGTAATTACTATTTTGATTGTAAGCATTAGTTAAGTTACCATAAGTAGTACCGTAACCAATATACATTTGGTTATCAAACTCTTGAAAAGCGTGATTTTCGGGTAAAACTGCACTCTCAGCAGCGACATCTGCAGCAAAAGAATAAGTGCAACTGATACTAAATCCAAGAATAATTAAAATTTTACGCATGGTGAGTTCCCAAATATTTTTGTGATTATACGCTAAAACCTTCAACAACGCCAAATATTAGTTAGCTTTTTTGCTAATTTTGGGTCTTTTTGCTTAAATAATGTTGAATTATTGCCACAGTTGAAGCATCGTGTTCTGAAATATGCTGGCTTTCAATATCCTGTAAAACTTTCTTAGCTAATGCTTTCCCAAGCTCAACACCCATTTGATCAAAAGTATTAATATCCCAGATTACACCCTGTACAAATACTTTATGCTCATATAATGCGATTAACATTCCTAAATAATGCGGATTTATTTCTGGTAGTACAATCATATTACTTGGACGATTTCCCGGAAATACTTTATGCTTTGCTATCTCAGCGGCTGAATCTTGTGACATACCTTGCGCTAATAGCTCAGATTTTGCTGTCTCGTAAGATTTACCAGTCATAAATGCTTCAGCCTGAGCTACTGCATTTGACCATAAAATATCATTATGCTCTTTATTGCTAAATTTATCTGAAGTAGCAACAATAATATCCATCGGAACTATTTGAGTTCCCTGATGAAGTAACTGATAATAAGCATGCTGACCATTAATTCCACTGTCGCCCCATACAATCGGACAAGTTGCATAATTTAATTGCTCACCAGCTTTATTTACTGACTTACCATTGCTTTCCATCTCTAGTTGTTGAATATAGGCTGGGAATCGGGTTAAACGCGTATTATATGGGGAAATAATCAGGCTGTGATAATCATAGAAATTATTATACCAAATACCGATTAACCCCAATATAGTTGGTAAATTTTTACGTAAATCTGTTGTTTGGCTAAAATGTTCATCCATCGCCCGTGCACCACCAAGAAATTGATCAAAGTTATCATAACCAATATACAGTGCGATACTTAAACCAATTGCTGACCAAGAGCTATAGCGTCCACCAACAAAATCCCAAAAAGCAAACATATTCTCAGGCGCAATTCCAAAAGCTTCCACTGCTGCTGCGTTAGTAGATAATGCAATAAAATGCTTTGCAATCGCAGAGGTGTTATTTGTAGTTTTATCTAAAAACCAGCTGCGCGTACTGTGTGCATTAGTCATAGTTTCTTGAGTAGTAAAGGTTTTTGAGGCAACTACAAACAAGGTTGTTTCGGGATCGATGTCTGCTAATATATCATTTAACATATAACCGTCAACACTGGAAATAAAATGAATATTCATTCCTTTTACTCGATATGGTTTTAATGCCTGACAGATTAATACTGGACCTAGATCAGAACCACCAATTCCAATATTGACAATCGTGGTTATTTTTTTACCAGTATAGCCCAAATGCTCTCCGTTGTGAATTTTACGGCAAAACTCAGCCATTTGTGCTCGTACTGCTTTGATTTCTGGCATAACATTATGCCCATCAACTAAAATTGACTCTTTATTGCTACGTAACGCCGTATGGAGTACTGCTCGATTTTCGGTGTTATTGATCTTTTCGCCATTGAACATAGCTTGAATCTTAGCAGTTAAATTCTGTTGATTGGCAAAATCTAATAAAAGCGCTAAGGTTTGTTCATTGATATTGTTTTTAGAAAAATCAAAGTAAATCCCATCTAATTCTAAGGAAAAGTCTTTTGCTCGTTGTGGATTTTGTTTAAACAGATCCAACAATGTTAGCTGAGATAATTGTTGGTAATGATTTTTTAAAGCATCTACTGCGCAAGAAGGCATGATAAATCTCCTACGAAATTAGTTTAATTAGTATACAATTGATTTAATGGTGGAACATCTGATTTTGATTCCGCATTATTGCTTAAATTATAAATTTTCATAAAATAATCATAAAACTTACTATTCTTAATACGTAACTTTTCTTGCGCTTGTTGTTGGGTTTCATCCGCTTGTTTTTTAATTTGTTGTGCTAGATTAAACGCACTCTCTGCAGATAGCGTTTTAAAATTGTCTACTGTAGATGTATTTTTAGCTATAGGACTAACGGTTGCTAAACTGATATTAACAAAATTAATGCCTAATTCTGGCTCTACAATGTTTTTTAGCTGAGAATTCACCTGCTCTTCAAACGCACTTAAAGATGATGATTTGCTTGCTAAATTAAGTAATTTATTACTAACTATAGTAGCTATTTGTACATCAAGATTTTTTACTCCATTGGTATTTAGATAAACAAAATAAACCTCTGGCTTAATTACCTGCCAATTAACAACCACATTTGCTGAAAATCCTTGGCCTTTTGCAGTATATAATTGTTGCGATGACGCAAGATATGAACTGCGCAAGTTAGTATAAATAAATGTTAACTCACCCCAGAATGGAAGCTTCCAGTGTAAACCTGGTGCATAAATTTGTAGTTGTTTTGAATTTTGTTTTATTATACCAACCTCGCGTTGATCAACAACAAAAAACCCACTTGATGCAGTAGCAATAACGGCTAATAAGATGATTAGGTAATTACGCATAAGTCTTAGCGATCCTTAAATTCACGTTGACGATCAACGCTGCGATCTACCGCACGCACATCATCATTGGTACTTGATTTACTACCCATCAAAGAGTAAACTCCACTAGGATTACTTTCTATTCGCAAAAATTGTGATTCACTTAATTTAAGCAATTGAAAACTCTCTGCTGTTGAATATTTTGCGCTAACTTGACTTAACATTTTATAATACATCAATTCGACGATAGCGGTTTTATTTGCTTGATATTGAGGAAGTAAATTATTAAACTCAGCAACCATTGATTCAGTCTGCGATAGCTTTTGAGCTTGATATTGATTTGCCTCTGTCATGATTTGTTTAGTCGGTATGATGTCGTTATTTTCTTTGGGTAAAGAAGCCTTAGCCTGCGATATATTTTGCAGAGATTTAATATTAAAGGTGTTAATTTGTAAACCATAATTACGTAAGATTACCATACTTAAACTGCGAATCTCATTTGCGGTAACAATCGTGCTGCTTTGCATTAATTTTTGGCTTGTGCGATGAATGAAGTAATCCTGAATAATAGCTGCCATCAACCAGTTAATTTTTTGATTGAGATCACTATTCTCTTGATAGTAATTTAAATAATATTTTTGTGGGTCTGAAATTGTAAATGATAAATTAGCATTTAGATTTAATACACTACCATCCTCAGTGGCCGCCAAAACGCCCGACTCATTAGATGATGCTAGATTCAATGTGTTTTCAGAGGAGTCAAGATTAACAATATCACTAAATGGAAACGGGAAAGTCACGCCAATGTCCATTCCACTTATAACCTGATTGATCTTGCCATTAGTTAGAATTATTCCACAACTTTGATTTGGAACATAATAAACGCCTGTTAAGCCCCAAAGCACTAAAAGCATGGTGATAATAATTACAGTAAATTTATTGTTACTGGGAATTGAAGGTGTTTTAATTGGGCTATTAGGGTCTTTTTTCCCCATCAGTCTTGCCAACTTCCGATTCAGACGATCTACGGCTGACTCAGTTTTTCCATGGCTCATATACTAAATCCTGTTGCTGATTATTATTATTTTTTATCCATTCCAGTTTTTCAATAATTGCTTGTCGAAGCAAATCTAAACCCTGATTTTGATGAGCTGAAACAAATACTTCCATTGGTTCTTGCTCATCACTATAAGTAATGTGAGGTTCTACATTCTCTGAAAGGTCAATTTTGTTATAAACCACTAGCTGCGGAATTGTATCAGCATCAATTTCAGATAAAACACTATTTACATCTTCCATCTGTCTTATTCTCGAAGCATGAGCTACGTCTACAACATGTAAAAGTAGCTGTGCATAGACTGTTTCTTCAAGTGTTGCTCGAAATGCCGCAACCAGTTTATGTGGTAAATCACGAATAAAGCCAACTGTATCAGATAAAACCACTTCATGGGTTTCATCAATAAACAAATGTCGTGAAGTAGTTTGTAGCGTTGCAAATAAGCGATTTTCAGCATAAACTTTGGCTTTAGTTAATGCATTGAATAAAGTTGATTTCCCTGCATTGGTGTAACCAACAATCGAAAGCGTAGGCAACCCGCTTTTTAAACGCGCTTTACGTTGTGTGTCACGCTGCTTAACAACTATAGCCAAACGTTTTCTTAATAAAGTAACTTTATCTGAAATAGCACGTTTGTCTAGCTCAATTTGCTTCTCACCAGAACCACTACGTAAGCCAATCCCACCGCGCTGACGCTCAAGATGCGTCCATCGCCTAACTAGTCGTGTTGCAATATATGATTGTTGTGCCAATTCAATTTGCAGAATACCCTCATTGCTTGTCACCCGCTTGGCAAAAATATCCAAAATTAGCTGGGTACGATCAATAATCCGAACTTTTAGTTCGCGATCTAAATTACGCTCTTGAACCGGGCTAATATTATGGTTGAAGATTACAGCAACTGGTTTGAGTGTTTCACAAAGTGTTTTGATCTCATCTAGTTTGCCACTTCCAACAAAAAAACTTGGATCTACTTTAGGGCGATTAGTCATCAAGACCTGCGCAACATAAAATCCAGCTGATTCAGTTAAAGCTATGCCTTCAGCAACATCTTCATCAAATTCACTGTTGCGATTAAGATTAACCGCGATAAGTAATACCAAATTCTTTTGAGGATTTTGCATCAATTACTTAGCGATTTCGGTATCAAAATTATTGCTGAATGGACGTGATGGAACTATTGTTGAAATTGCATGTTTATAGATAAGTTGACTAACAGTACTTTCTCCATCGCGCAACACCACCACATATTGGTCAAATGATGCCACAATACCTGATAACTTGATGCCATTAATCAAGTAAATCGAAACCCGAATCTGTTCTTTACGTAGACCGTTAAGATATGGATCTTGTAAATTAATAAGTTTAGACATTATGTTCTCCAGAATTATTTCGTCTTAAAGGTAACTAGTGCACTCTTTATTCTTCGACTAAATTTTAAACACCGCACGTTAAGCCAAGCATAAGTGCGGCTTTCCTAAATCAAGCTTGATTATATCATACCTTATTCGCACTCTCCAAGTTACTAATTTTGCCAGCGACATTAATGTTCTATGTACGCACTTGCTATATTTTAGTTTTTTGTACAATAGCAAATATAGATGAATAAGTAATAATTTATTGGATGTTAGGGTCATTAGGTGGCATCTGCTGATTGAGCGGTATATTCTGCTCATCAGGGATTGCTTGCCCAAAAACCGTATCTCCAGAATTAGCGCAAGCAAATAAGCCCATACTAATTACACTGAGTAACAAATATGTTTTCATATTACTCCTTATTTGCATGTGAGCGTACTAACTCTACTAATAATTTAAACGGACGCCCAGTACTGCCTTTAGCTTCAGCTGTTGAAGCTGTACCCGCCACATCTAAATGTGCCCATTTATAATCGGTAAATTCTTGGAGAAAACATGCTGCAGTTACGCTACCAGCTTTACCACCCCAGCCACCAATATTCAATAAATCAGCATGATTACCCTTAATCAATGCATTATATTCATCGAATAACGGCATCCGCCAAACCTTATCGCTGGCAAGAACCGAGGCATTTTGAATTGCAGAATGAAGTTCTTCATCATTAACATATAAGCCACTAGCAACAGATCCAAGAGCGATTACACAAGCACCAGTTAATGTCGCAACATCTACTACCCATTCAGGGTTAAATTGTTTGGCATAATGCAGAGCGTCACATAAAATTAAACGGCCTTCCGCATCTGTATTTAAAATCTCAATAGTTTTACCAGCCATACTGGTAACAATATCACCTGGTTTTTGAGCTTTTGAAGAAGGCATGTTTTCACAAGTAGGTACTAACACAACTAAATTAACTTTTAACTCTAGTTTGGCAACGGCAGCAAATACCCCCAGTACAGTAGCTGCACCACACATATCGTATTTCATATCATCCATATTTGCACCAGGCTTTAAAGATATCCCACCAGAATCAAATGTAATACCCTTACCAACTAAAACAACAGGTTTCTGATCTTTTTTAGCACCTTTGTACTCTAATTTAATAAATCGCGGTTCTTCTTTTGAGCCTTTAGCAACACCTAAAAATGTATGCATACCCAATTTTTTAATTTCTTTTTCATCCAATACTTCAGCGCTAACGTGTTTACTGATTTTTTCGAAATTTTTCGCAGTTTCACCCAAATAAGTAGGAGTCGCCACATTCGATGGATTGTTTGCTAAATCACGAACAATAAAATACCCCTCCAAAATTGCGACTGCATTAGTAAGGGATTTGTTTAATTTTGATTCAGATATCAGGTTGATAGCTTTTAGTTCCAACTCAGATTTATTAGTTTTAAAATCATCAAAGTAATATAATCCATTAACAAAATCCACCAGAAATTTTTCAGCGGCAGATTCTAAATCAAGTTCAATTTTGTCGGTATGAAGTTGATTTAGATGAATGTTAATTGTGGCTATTTTATGGCTTGCAACAAATTTAGCTAACGCTGCTGCAACATTACTGAGTACAGCTAGAGAGTATTTAGCTGAGCTGCCAAGGCTTACCAATAAATTGGCACCATTAACTGCCAAACTGCCAGCAGTAGCTAAATTATCAATTAAAAGATCGGTAGAGTTACCATTTAAGTCATGAAAACTTTCTTCCGCATTTTCTGCAAAAGTAAACAGGATGTTAAAGCCATTTTGAGCCTTTGGTTTTGCGTTAAACTTAATCGTTGAATGTTTAAATTTAAATTGCATAATAGATTCCTTATAAAACAAAAGCCATAGAGAGCTGCTCGCTATGATAAAATACACAGAATTACAATATTCTAGCACTTATTATGTTATTAAAAAACGTTTTTTACAAAGAATTAGTTGCTAACGCAGCGCGAATTTTGACTGTATTGGTTATAATCTTACCCATTACTGAATTATTTAAACTACTAGATCAAGCAGCTAGTGGGCATATACCCACAGTAACCTTATTCACTTTCATGCTTTATGGAACACTGGCTAGTTTTCCCATGATCTTAAATATTGCGAGCTTTTTAGCGATAGTAATCACCATGAATCGCTACTCAAAAGATCACGAGCTAGCAATTTGGTTAGCTAGCGGCATTTCTCCATTTAGATGGTTGAGCTTGACCGCTTGGTTTGTAGCGCCACTGGCTCTTACCTGTGGAATGTGTTCTATGCTTATTACTCCGTGGGCGGTGCGCCAATCAAATCAATATGCTAATTTTTTAACTAAACAAGCAGCACCAATGGCGCTATCGCAAGGATTATTCAAAGAGTCTCGCGACAGTAAAGATGTGTACTACATTGAAAAATATTCAATTGAGAATGGCTATGCTCATGGTTTATTTTTACAATATACTGACGAAAGTAATACCAGTTACAATATCAATGCAGCAGAAGGACGCATAACCAATCATGAAGGAATGCTTGGGCTAACTTTATATAATGGGACACGTAATCAACTAAGCAATTTTGAGAGCTCGAATATTTTAACTATGAAATTTGCCACATTTACGGCAACTTTAAAACAAGCATATGACCCTGAACGCGACAAACTCCAGCTAAATTCTCAATCTTACTCTACGCTTGATTTGGTTAAGCGCTATGATGAGGCGCATAACCGCGGTGAACTTTCCTGGCGGATTTCGGTTATGATTATGACTTTTGTTATGGGATTAATTGCTGTTCCACTTAGCATGCAAACTTCGCGTGTACAAGGAAGTTTAGTCTTTATTTTCCCGCCAATTATCTATGGAGTTTACCAAAATATAATCATGACTGTTAATGCGCAGATTAATGATGACAAGCTTTATTCTGCATTTTGGACTATGCCAGTGCACGTACTGTTGATTGCTTTTGCTATTGGGCTTACTTATTACAAAAGCAAACCTAACGGATATTTTAGATCTAAAAACAAATGAAAATTCTATCCAAATATATACTAAAAAAATGCTTGCTTAATACCACTATGTTGCTGTTTGCTTTTGCAGTTATTTATACAATTGTGACAGCAATTCCAGAGCTTGGCGATGTCGGTAAAGGAAACTACACCACTCTAGCAATGTTTATTTATCTGGGTGCTTTACTACCAGGCTATATTTATTTACTAACTCCATTGGCGGTACTGATTGGTGTTATGACAACGATGCTTGGGTTGGTTAAAAATTCTGAATATGCGATTATGCGTACTTCCGGAATATCACTAAAAGATATAACGCATGTACTGGCAATATTTGGGATATTTTTTACTTTTGTTACTTTTGCATTGGGTGAAGTTATCGCTCCTAGCGCAAGCCATTTCGCTAAACTATATAAATTGAATAAGCTAAATCAACAAGTTTCAACCGAGTTATCTTCGGGTGTATGGAGCAAGGATGGTGAGCATAGCATTATTAACATTAAACAAATCAATCAGAACGATAGTCAGAATATTTCTGGGATACAGATTTTTAATTTCACTGAAAATCAACAACTCCAACGTTATATAACCGCGGACTCAGGACATTATAACAGCAATGAGCATGCTTGGGAATTAGAAAGTGTAACTATCTATAATTATTATGGTTATAAGATATCTATTGTTAAACCAACTAACTATAGCTGGCCATCAACTATTGATCCAAGTTACTTTAACGTTTTGGTTATTTCGCCAGAAGATATGCCTGCTTTGGGACTTATTCAGTATATCAAGCATTTAAAAACTAATAATCAAGCGACTAATCGTCATGAAATTGCACTATGGAGTAAACTACTCTACCCGATTGCGTGTATTTCAATGGCATTTATTGCGATTGGTTTTATCCCAAATAACGGACGTAATATCAATCTTTCGGCAAAATTATTCGCAGGGATATTAATTGGAATAACTTTCTTCTTTAGCAATAAATTGATTGGCTATATGGCAGTACTTTTTGACTGGAATGCGATTTTATCCGCCACCATCCCGACGGTTATACTCTTTGCCGCCGGATGGATAGTTATTCTCAAAAAAGAAGCCTAACTGTGCTCAAGTAAATCAATAAAACGGGTCGCTAAGATCCGGTAATCATGATTCCTGAGGACAAAGTTATAGCCATTTTGCGCAAGTGCCGCTAAATTTACCTCGGATAATTTACTCAAGGTAGTCATGGCGCTGGCAATTGCGTTGACATCCTCGGCGGCAACGGATATTCCACAGTTAGCTTCACTAACTAAATCATTTCCAGCCGTTACGGAATGAATAACTGGTTTTTTTGCCAGCATATAGTCAAATAATTTATTTGGGCAAATACCAAAACGATAAATCGGTAATTTATTCCAACCAATATAAAGCGCATCGCATGCCTGTAAAAACGACGGAATTTGTAATTTACTGATAGATGGCATAAAATGGATATTATTCAAATTTTCATTCGCCACGCGTTCGATCATACTCTGTTTATTTGGACCATCACCGATCAAAACAATTGCAATTGCTTGATCAGTAATCAATTTAGCCGCTGCCAGCAAATAGTCCAAAGCGTTGGCTTCTCCCATCCCACCAGCATAGCCAATAATAAATTTATTTTCAACATGCTTTAGTTTACTGAGTAAATTTTGATGCTCATTGGGCATTTTTTGCGTTGAATTAAGCCAATCTGCTGCCACTATTCCGTTGGGAATATACGCAAATTTATCTTCGCTCATGCCTCGGCTTTGCATATATTCTTTGGCTTTGGGCAATAAGCTTACTACTTTATCAGCATGACGATAACCAAAGTCTTCGGCGCGCTGCATCGCCATAATAAATGGATGCCAGCGTGACATACCACCAACCTCAATCGGAGTTAACGGCCATAAATCATGTACCTCATAGACAAATTTGGCATGAGCTGCTTTAGCAATAGAATTGGCAACTTTAGTGTCAAAAGGATAAGTTGAAGATGCGATTACTAAATCTGGTTTAAACTGATGAACTAATTTATTTTTGAGTAGCTTAACTTTATTTAAAAAAGAAAAGATGTTAATTACCCGTTTGAGACCATTTTCACCGTAAGGAGTAGTTCGACACCAGATATATTCAATTCCATCAATCGTTTCATGCAGATAATCTTGCCCTTCAGCAAGCGTTACATTCTTATGGCGAACGTGGGAAATATTGCTCGCAACAATTGTTACTTTATGCCCTTGTTTGACCCATTCGCGGGCAAGATAATACGGACGATACTCCATTCCGTGATAGATAGAACCTGCGTAGTGGTTGATGTACAGTATATTCATTTAAGATTTAACCTTTTGTTTTATTTATTATTAATTACTATTTGAAGCTATAGGGCGTAAAATAGAGCGCTTTTATTTTCTCAAATTTGATTCTTTTTGAAGTTCTCTGCTTGTTTCTTGTGTAGCTTCACCTGCCTCACCAATTTTAAAAATTTCCTCGACACCATCGCTTTGCAATGCTTCTTTAATCATTTCTCGTACACGAGCATTCATTTGTGCCGTATCAGGAGCATTGCCTTTCGTTAACTTGAACACAATCGAGCGGATTGCTTTTTTCTTTAGTAAATTTCATCTATCCTGCTTTTTATCTTTTAAGGTTTTAATTATTTTATCAAAATCTGATTCAATTTTTTGGGTTTTATTGAATTTGTCGTATTCTGCAAATGCTTTTTCCTCGGCATGCTTTGCTGAAATACTGCCATTACCCGCCAAAATTTTATACTCGTTAAACTCCAAAAATTTATTTACACTTAAGGCAAATTGCGCCATGGTAAAACTATTCCGTGTTTCAATAATTCGTTCAATATAATCAAAAAATGCCCCAATCGCGCGTTCCAAGCTTTTTATTTCTTGCTCACTCAGATAGTTTTTTGCGATTATCGTATCTGATTTTAAAATTCGCCCAGCTGGTGCATTCTTCCAGGTACTTAAACCCATAAATTCTTTTTTGGCATCGGCAGTTGTATAAATTATTTCGGCAGCCGTTAGCCCATTAATCGCAAAGTGAAATTTGTTTTGAACCGACGCATAAAATTGGTGGGTAGTTTCCGATTTTGCATCATAATCAATACTACACTCGGCAAATATATCAGTGATTTGCTGATAAATACGCCGTTCGCTGGCTCGTATGGAGCGTACGCGTTCCAATAATTCACGAAAATAATCTTTGCCAAAATAGCGACCGTTTTTCAGACGTTCATCATCAAGTATAAATCCCTTGATGATATATTCCTTTAAGGTAGTTGTTGCCCAAATTCGGAACTGCGTTGCCTGATTAGAATTTACCCGATAGCCAACGGATATAATTGCATCGAGATTGTAATATTCAAGTTTACGTTTTACTTCTCGATTGCCCTCTATTTGAACTGTTTCCAAAATGGAAATAGTTGCGTCTCTATTTAATTCACCAGTTTCGTAGATGTTATCCAAGTGTTTACTGATAGCTGGTACATTTACACCAAACAAAGCGGCAATGGCTTTTTGTGTTAGCCAAACTGTCTCTTTATTCAAAAACACTTCTACCGTTACTTTTCCACTCGGTAAAGTATAAAGTAGAAAATCTGTCAATCCATCTTTCATACTCAGCTGTTTTTCCATGTCATAACTCCTACACCACCATTAATTTTTAAAAGCACGTTTGTCTTCAGTAAATTTAATCAACACACACCTCCCAATAGCCATCTTTTGCTGAGCCTATACGTTGTAATTGTTTTAATTTTTTTAGTGACTCAATATTTCTTTCTATCGAACGAGTTGTAATACCACATAATTGTGCAAGTTCTGGAATGGTAATTTGTGGATTTGAACGCATCGCATCAATTATTTTCCCCGACGTTTTCCCCGACGTTTTCCCCGACGTTTTCCCCGACGGTTCTATTTCATTAGTTATCGTATCAGAATAATTTTGTGCAAATAAGGTTATGGCAATACCACCATTTTTCTCAATTATTTCTGGCTCTCTTAAGCCTGCTTCTTTGCATGAATTGATGACTTTCAAAGTACCACGACCCCATGCATCAATATACCCGCCGAGAAAACAAGCATTAGCTAATACAGGGTTACGTGGGCGCGAACTATGCTCTTTTTTGAGATCTTCAAGACTTAGGCCGTACGGTAATGAGCCCTCATTCCAAATCGAAAGATGATCATCATAAATTCGCATCTGAATCGTTGCTCCCATATAAGTACGGTGTACCAAGGCATTAAGCAATATTTCGCGTAGCGCTGCAATTGGATAAATATCATTTTCTTTGCGTTGGAAACCCTCAAACGTTACTGGGCGAGTCAAAAATTTATAATTCAGCTGTACTTGTACTTCATGCAGCATATGAACCAGATTACCTTCAACAACTTCCTGAAAACGCAAATCGGCGGCATCAACACCAAAACGTCCAATTTTAACTTGTATATTTGGATAAAACTTCAGCGGATCTTTACCAAACATGATAATTGCCGCACGTTTGAGCTTGTCGCCATCTGTAAGCTTTAATTTTTCCAGAATTTGAAAAGCACTTAATCCAATGGTTTCGGGTAAGCGACCATGCCCTTGACTGTCAGCAATAAATTTGGTGATGCTGCTCTCATCAATATCAGCAATGGTTGCATTATCTTCAACCATATCATCCCAAGTTTTCCCGGCTTTTTTAATCAAAAACTCATTTAGTTCAACTCCGGTAAGCTCCATCTTGGCACTTCCTGAGCGATAATAAAATCTACCACGTAAAGAAACTGGTACTGAATATGGATTAACTCGTATAGAAATGAATTTCTTGCCATCTTCATCATGCAGCTGCACATCACAAATTATGCCCATCGTATTACGGATTTTATTCGGCAAATCTTCCATTAACTTGGCATGATCAGTAAGCCCAATAACCTTACCATTATCATCTTTACCAATATAAATGATTCCGCCAATAGCATTGGCAAAACCACAAATCCATTTGAGATAATCATCCTGCCATGAAGACTTAAACTCTGTATTTTGCGATTCGTTTGAGTTAGTCATTTAAATACCATCATTTTCTTGAGCCATTCCCATCATCATATTGTAGTGTCCTTCGTGATTCGTCAATACAAAGATATCTTTAAATACTTTTTTGTACGTTCCTATTGTCCTATCTTGAAGTTCAACATACAAGTCATCATTAATGCTGTGTGAACCATCATTAATCCACGAAATTAAAGAACGACAAATTTCTTGTTCTTCTTTGGTTTCAAATTTTAGGATTAAGTCATCATCACCATACTTACCAAGTAGCTTAAAATAATTTTCAACTATTCTTCGCATTATGTTTTGAACTGTCAGCGTTGATTTTACATCTTCGCTTTTCAATTCTTGCCATAAAAGTTCGTATGATGATTGAATTGGATTTTCCATTGCGAAACTTTGTAAACTTGTTACTTTGTCGTTTTTTCGCAAAATCCAAAAGTTTGTTTTATTGTCACTTTTTGTTCTTCCATCAATGAATGAAACTTCTTTATGAAAATATACGTTGTGAGTTAGCAAAATAAGCTGTCTTATGTTTCCAATGTCAGATTTTATATTTTTAATGATGTCCTTGATTAGTGTGCTAACGACGAACAAAACATTACTATCCAAGCTGGAAATAGGATCATCAACAATTAAAACCCTTTCATCATTTACAGATTCCTCAGAAAGACCACCTTTCGCTAATTGCAAATAATAAAGAAAGGTGATGAATGTGACCTCTCCTTCACTTAATGTCGTTTCAGCAATAGTTCCGTCTTCTCGTTGGATTTGATAAAATCTTTCTTCTTTTGCAGGGACAATTTCAAAATTCAAAAATCCGTAGGATTTTAAAATTCGGTTTATTTCATTAACTGCTGGTTGAACACTTGTAACGTTTTTACTTAGTTCTTTAATTTCTACATCTAATTTTTTATATTCTGTGATCTTTGCTTTGTATTGTATATCTAAATTTTTTATACCTGTTTCTAAACCAGCTTTTTGATTGTTGAATGCCGTTATTTCCGTTTTATATTCTTCAACTAAATATCTCCAAATTGCATTTATTAGATTGTTTCTTTCAGTTGAGTAATTTGTAACAATATCATTGTGTTTTTTTACTTCTGAATTGGCTTGACTGATTAACTTTGATAATAAATCTGCTTGTTCTTTTATTGAAATTAATTCGATGCTTCTGCTTGGTTCTTTTATTTTATTATTTAGAAACTCGTTGTTTGTTGTGTTTTGGCTTATCAAAGTTTTTAAGTAAGCCGAGAACTTGTCAACGTCAAGTTTCGTGTTGCTAGAGACCTTTTGATTTGCCTCAATCGTGTTTAATTGATTAATGACGTTTTGGATTAATGTATTGTATTCTTGCTTTAATCTTTTGATTTGTTTGATGTCATTTAAGTATGTTTCGTCAAAAAAACTTTCTATTTGTGACCTAAACTCGTCTGTTATCGTTTCTTCTTGACAAAAGGGGCACGTGTTGCCTTGAATGTATTCTCTACCTTGATTAACCCAATCGTTAATGTTTAGTTTTTGGATTAATTTGGCAATATCAACATCGGCTTTTCCAACAATAATTTTTTTCCAAATTTCATCAGTTTCAATTTCTATAATTCTTTCAAATGAAATTTGATTTATTGGGTCTATTCGTTGTGGTTGCTCTCCAAATATTGTTTCAGCTTTTGCCTTTAGATTTTCAAGAGTATCGAATTGTGCAGTGTTGCTTGAAAATTCTTGCAACAGTTTATTTTTGAATAGTTTTTTCTGCATAAAACCTGTAAACGCTTCTTTAAAGGCTATTTCGTTTTTTTTATAAACTTTTGTCCAAGTAGCATCTATGAAATTATTTTCTAACTCGTCTTTCTCTTTGTTTTGTTTGTCTAATACTTCGTGTTTTTTTGCTCCGTCAACTTTAATTGCTTTAAGTTCTTCAGCCTTTTGTTCTATTACGTTGATTTGTTCGGCAGTAGCTTCTCCAAGTGTAAAAACTCCGCTTAGCTTTCCTTTTCCAAAATTTCTTTCTCTAAACTCTTTATTGTAAACCAAAACTTTTAAAGGCAAAGCATTTTGCCAAGTCAATGAGCAATTGGAAAATTTTTGGTCGGTGTTGTCGTGAATGAAATTTGAAATTGTAGTTTTACCGCACCCATTTGCCCCATAAATAAAATTTATTTTCTTTAATCCATTTATTTGTACACCATTAATAGAATCGTAAGTAGCAACACTCTTTAAATGTATAGATGTAATCATTGTATTAATTTCCTACTTTTACTAATTTTGAAAGGAATAATTCTTTCAGTCCCGTTAACCTGTTGGCAACCTCTCAAAGGGTTACTTCAATTGATTTTTTTTAGTTCTTTTTTTATTTTGCCATCAAGCTATCTCTTATCTTCTAGCAGTAGTAACAGCCTTATTATTTTATCATGCTCATAGTTATACCCTTGGGTAGATTGGCTTATTCTTTTGAGATTTTCACATTCTAATTTATATTATTTTACTTCCTGATCTAACATAATCAAATAGCTCTCAATGCTCTCGGCAACAGCTTCAATAACTACTCGATAAAACTCATCCAATTCACCGCCGTTTTGTGCAGATTCCAAAGCTAGAATATAATTGGCGCGGTTAGCTATGCGAATAATTGCTGGTCGGTAACCATGTTGTAATAAAATTAAATTCATAAGTAGTCTAGCGGTTCGTCCATTCCCATCAATAAACGGATGAATCGTTACAAAATCATAATGAGCTTGCGCTGCTTTAATTAGTGGATGCTCCTGAGTAGTATTTAAATTTATAATAAATTTATTCATTGCCTCATCAAGCAATAATGGATCCGTAAAATTCCTGATTTGACCATTGCTTAAGCGAACGCCAACTAGGGTGTCACGAAATTTACCCGCGTATTTATCATCAATACCACGTAAGACTAATCCATGAATATCTTTAATATTCCTCAGAGTAATCATTTGATTTTTACTTAATTCTTCAATAAAATCTATCGCATATTTATGGTTGATGATTTCCAGATGCTCATTTAATTTTTTACCACCAATGGTTAGCCCTTCATTTATAACTAACTTGGTCTCATTAAAGGTCATCGTAGAACCTTCAATTGCATTGGAGTTATAAGTTAAATCAACATCAAAAATTCTTTTAATTCTGGCTAGTTGTTCATTGTTAAATGGGTGCTTATTATCTAACGCCACTTTTCTGGCATCAAGTTGCTTAATTAACGCTATTATTTGTGTTTGCATTCTTATATTATCCGATGATTCAATTTTACAAAATGATTTGAGGGGCTAATAATCATGACGAAAAGCAATGCTTCCCCTTTGTTGGCATTGCAATTGTAGCACAACATTAATACGATCATATACATATCCATATACAACAATAAATTAGTATTTCCCGCTACACCCAACACCATTAATCCGACTCACGCCACCACTCAAAGGTTCAACCTGAATCTGCAAATTAATCCGCTCTTTGAGTGCGCCGACATGTGAGATAACTCCGATCAGTTTGCCATCGCGCTGTAGGCTATCGAGTGCATCAAGTGCAGTTTGTAGCGAGTCTTCATCCAGCGTACCAAATCCTTCATCGAGAAAGAGCGAGTCAACTTGGACTTTATTGCTGGATAGTTTGGATAAGCCAAGTGCTAGCGCAAGGCTAATCACAAAGCTTTCACCGCCTGAGAGGTTTTTGGTACTGCGGATTTCGCCACCCTGATAGTTATCAATCACGTTTAATTCAAGCGGTGCATTATTATCGCGAATAAGTAAATAACGATCTGACATCTGGTAAAGTTGTTGATTAGCATGTTTCACCACCAGATCAAAAGTTAAACCCTGCGCAAAGTTGCGAAATTTCTTGCCATCATTGGAGCCAATTAGCACGTGGAGTCGGCGATAACGATCAGTTATTTGCTGCTGTTTGTCGCGCTGCGCCAAGGTATCTTCTTGCTGTTCTTGGGCTTGGTGATTGGCACTAAGTTGTCCACGAATTTCGCCGATACGTTGATTATATTGTTCATAATTAGTTTGGATATTATCAATCTCAGTTTGTAGCTCGTCTCGTGTTTTATTGGTTAATTGTTTAGCTTGCTCATTTGTCAAAGCTTCGCTAGTCTGTTTTAGGAGGTTAGTTAGTTCAATTGCCTGTTGTTTTAAATTATCCGCGGTCTTTTGAATTGCCGTTATTTCGTCACGTGATAAGTGCTTGGTAATAAATTCAACTTCACTAGCAATATTGACTAGATTTAGGCGTGCTATAAATTGCTCTTCCTGTTGCGATTGGTTGGTTTGCAGTGGTTGGAGCTGTGAGCTGTCTTTTTCAATCAGTGCAATTAGTGCTGTTTGCTGTTGCTCAAGTTGATTTAATTCAGCCTCAATAGCTTTAGCTTTTTCTTCAAGCGTCTGTAGTTCTTGCTGCCACTGTGTTTCGGCTATATCAGTATTTCTTTCCCCAAATAACGCCTTGCGATTTGCAATTAGGTTATTAACACTTTGTTGCAGCGTGGTAATTTCATGCTGTTGCTCAGTAATTTGTCTGTTCAATGCTATTTGTAGGCTGCTGTTTTGTTCCAGTTGATGAGCTAATTTCTGTAGTTCTTGTTTGATGGCATTGGCTTGCTGCTCTGTAGTTTGCCATGCGTCACGGCGTTTGGCTAAACCGTCTTTAATGTTTGGGATTTCATCACATGTAATTGCGGATATTTGGTAGCTATTTAATGTAGTAGTAAGTTGATTTGACAACTTGTCATATTCACCACTTGATTGGCTAATCTCATGAGCCAGTTCAGCCAAATGTTTTTCGCTGGCAAATTTTTGTTCAATCAGACGAGTTGCATCGAGCTTAATCTCATGCAATGCTTTTTCTAACTCTTGAAGTTTGGCTTGATAAGCTGTGTATTGCTGCTCACAATCTTGTAGCGCTCTAATTTGCTCATTCAACTGATTTATCTGTTCAGTTATTGCGCTTAATTGCCCGTGTATAAATACAGTACTTAGCTGGTTAATAGTTAAAGTATATTTACCAACAAGATTATCAATACTTTGTTGTAAGTGTTCTTGGCGGCTAATTAGTTCGTCTTGCTGTTCACTTAGATTAGCTATATTAGCGTTATTGGTAGCAAGCTGTGTATTAAGCGTATTTAGCGCGGCTTGTAATTGACCAATTTTAGTTTTAGCCTGAGCTATTTGAGTATCAAGTTCATTATTAACCGCTAATTCACCTTGAGCATATGGATGCTCCAGTCCACCACATAGTGGACACGGTTGATTTGCCTGTAAATTAGCACGTTCATCACTCAAGCTAATAATTTTACTTTGCAAGAGTTTCTGTGCCGTTAAATTATCCAGCAACTGATTAGTATAGTCTAAAATTTCCTTATCACGCTCAAGCGAAGGTTTAATCTCAGTGATAGAATGTTGTTCATTGGTTAATTCAGTCTGGACTTGCTGTAATTTCAGTGCCAAATCAGTTTTTTCTTGTAGCTGTTGCGCCAATTCACGGTAGTCACTATATTTGCTATTGAGCTGTAAAATCTCATCTTTGAGCACCGCCACACTTTTACCATTAGCTAATTGTTGAATACCTTGTTGTAATTGCGTAATTTTGCTATTTAGCTCACCTTGTTCGGTGCTGTATTTAGTTTGCTCGGTATCTTGTTCCGCGATTAGTTTTATTAATTTATCGTGCTGATCCTGCATAGAAATTTGTTCAACTTGGTGACTCTTTAACTTCTTATCCAAAGCCAGTAAATTATCTAATTCAGCACAGATACCACTATATGCAAAAAGTAGTTCAGCATCAGCCCGATGTTTGGTTAGATAATTATCAATTTGAATTTGCTGTTGTTGCTTGTCAAGTTGTTGTTTGGTAAAATCCTGTTGTTGGGTGAGTAAGCTACCCAATTCGCCACGACTAGCATTTAATTTAGTTACAACTTTAGTTAATCCATCTTGTTTAGTTAGGATATCCGCATCAAGTAGGCGAACTTGTTGCAAAGTTTTAAGATTCAGCGCATAGTTAGTTTTATAGTTCAGTAATTCATTATGTACTTGGCTTACTTGAGTTTGTTGTATAGTTACCGATTCTTGCAGCTTGGGTAACTGTTCTTGATTAACAGCAAGATTAGCTTTTATAGTCGTTACTTGTTTACGTAGCTCCAATAATTGGATATAGATATCGCTATTTATTTCTTCAAACAGTTTAGCATCTTTGAGGCGTAATTCATCGGCAGCAAATTGCTCTTGTTGTATGTATAATTGCTGCTGCGCTTGCTGAATTATGACTAATTCGTCATGTAACTTTTGTAAATTAGTTAGCCAATTTTGCTGTTGTTCCAGCGTATTTTTATCACTTATTAATGCCGTAATTTTCTGAGTTAATTGATTTAGTTCAGCTTTTAACTCTTCTATATCTTGGGTATTTAGCAAGTAGATACCTGCTAATCTGGCATTGATATTATTCAGAACATTCTCTTCACTAGTTTTGCGTTCATGCACTAGCTTTGAGATTTGGCTATAAATTTCAGTTCCTGTGATTTTTTCTAGGATTGGAGAGCGTTCATCGGCAGAAGATTGCAAGAATTTGGCAAAACCACCTTGTGCCAGCAGCATAGCACGGGTAAAATGCTCAAAATCCATACCAGTTGCGTCAGTTACCGCTTGTGGAGTTTTACTGAGTTTATCTTCCAGAGTCTTGTTATTTACACAATCTGCAATAACGTGTTGCGCATTTTGTAAATTACCGTCCGCTTTCTTACGTGCTCGCGCCTGTGACCACAATGTACGATAGCTACCAGAGGAAGTTTGAAATTCAAGGCTGGCAAAACATTCGCCACATTGACGAGACATGATTTCATTCTGACTCGCATTAATTCGCTCTAAGCGTGGAGTGCGTCCGTAGAGCGCCAAACAAATTGCATCAAGTATCGTTGACTTGCCTGCGCCAGTTGGCCCAGTTATCGCGAATATTCCCTGCTCGCTATATTCTGGAGCAGTAAAATCAATTGTCCACTCCCCGACCAGCGAATTAAGGTTTTTAAAATGTAATTTCAAAATTTTCATTATTCAGCTCTCACATCATGAGTCGTCAAATCTTGCATGATTTGGGCAAAGCACTCTTTTAGTTCCTGTTGCTGGTTAGCAGGGATATTATTCATAGTTAAACATTTATCAAATACTTGTTCTGGAGTCAAGTTAGATAATTCAATACTAGCATCATATTCGGCAGAAGATAAAACTTGCGCCAATAGCTGACTATTATGGATTTTAATTAATTCAACTTGTGTGTTTAATACAATAGCCTGTAATTCATGCTGTAAATTAGCCACGATTTCCTGTCCCGTATAATCAACTTCAACCCAGATTGATTGATCACGGTTAACCAGATTCGTTAATGCTAATTTAATACTATCTAAATTGCCAGTAATACGTTCCAGAGATTGGAATTTGGGGATTGCTATTTCCGTGATGGTTACATTTCCGATATTAACATCAGCTTCAATAATTATCTTTTGCTGGTGAGCTTCCCCAAATCCCATTGCTAATGGTGAACCACTATAGCGATAATTATCTAAAGCTGCAATTTTTTGCGGAACATGGAGATGTCCTAGTGCCAGATAATCAATATTGTGCGGAAAATCGTTTGCGCCAAATTGTGCTAATGAACCAACATATAACTCACGCACCCCATCATCCTTGAGGGTTTTGCCACCTGTAACAAATAAATGTCCTGTGGCAATAATTGGCACGGGATATTCTAACTGTTGACGCAAGATCTCAGCATGCTCGCAAACTTTAGCATAGTAATCTTGAATTGCCTGCATGAAATTTTTATCTTTATCAGCAGCTAACTCATACTCGTCAAGAATACGAATATCACGGTCGCGGAGATACGGAATAGCACAAATTAGCGCTTGAATTATACCATTTGCGTCTTTTAATTCCAGTACATCATCACGATAATCTGGGCTGATATTACCAACCACATGAATTTTCAGTTGCTTGAGTAACTCTTTCGGTGCATTTAATAGTGTTGGTGAATCATGATTTCCGCCAATAATTACCATATGTTGACAATTACTGTTTGTCGCAATTTGACATAAAAACTGATAATACATTTCCTGAGCTTTATTGCTTGGCGTAGTAGTGTCAAAAACATCTCCACAAACCAAAAGAATCTCTGGTTGAATACGGCTTATTTGCAGCACCATCCAGTCTAAAAAAGCCTGAAATTCATGATAGCGTTTTTTCCCGTAAAGTGTTCGCCCTAGATGCCAATCGGAAGTATGTAATAGTTTCAATGGTTCCCTATTTTAATATTAAGTAATATTCCTTGTATTTTACCATAAATCATCATCAATCACTTCTCTGTACCACAGCAAAAAATGCTAAAATACCCCCGTAAAACCTATCTTATAAACAATATCAATTTTCAATTTGAGTAAAAAAGTGCATCTACGTAACTGGTCTTGCCTCAGCGCAATTCTCGCTATAGCTGGTTGTAGCTGGCTCTCCAGCCCTACAACACCACAGGTAACTAGCCCAAAGCAATTTGATCAAGCACAGGCAAACTACCAAAACCTGGAAAGCTTACCCTACTTAGCATGGTGGCAACAATTCAATGATCCTAAACTGAATAAACTAATTGAGAGTGGCTTAAAGAATAATCTTGACCTTGAAATCTCCTTAGCTAATTTGGAGCAGGCTCAAGGTCAATTGCGCCAAGTTCAGCTAAGCTGGATTCCATTTATAAATCTCTATGCCGGATTCTCATCTAACCCGGCATTTGGTAATATCGGGACATTTTATGGTGCTTGGCCGCAATATACGATAAATATTGCACAAGTCCTCAAGGAACAGGAACGTGCAAAATATACCGTAGAAATGAATCAGGCAATGGTCGACGGTGTTAGACTTACCGTTATCGGACAGATTAGTGCTGGTTATTTCACTTTAATTGCTCAACAAGAGCAGCTAACTTTGCTAAACCACTTAAATGATGATATGAACGAATTAGTTAAAATCCTTAAACAAGAGATTAACATCGGACTAAAAGATAATATTGATCTAAGTGGGCTAATGTCTAAACAGCAACTAATTCAGGCACAAATTGATATTGCTATGCATAATATTATTTTAAGTCAAAATTCTTTACGTTATTTATTAAACCAAAATCCTGGTGAAATTAAAAGTACTGATAATTTTGCTAAATTAGACTTTAATCGCTTTAAACCAGGCTCTTTACCTGCAACTGTTCTCCAAAACCGCCCTGACTTAAAAATGGCAGAGTATGCGGTAAAATCAGCCCATGCTGGGGTTGCGGTTGCCTATGGTAGCTTGTTTCCATCTTTACAGCTGGATAGTTTTATCGGTGCTGGTAGTAGCAATGGTACCGTTGGAAACCCTATAAACTACTCACCAATGCAAGATGCGTATATGAATTGGGGAATAAATCCAAGTACATTTGGACAAATTGAAGCACAAAAAGGTGCATATCAAGCTCAGGTATATCGCTATATTCAAACTGTACGTAAAATTCTAAAAGATGTTGATAATGATTTCTCAGCCAATCGTCAATACAGTAGTAATTATCAAAATACCCAACAAGCATGGAATGATTTAGCCAAACAATACAAACTGCAACAGGGGTTATATCAAACTGGAATTATGTCCTATACTCAACTATTAGGAAACAAAATTCAGCTGGACAATCTGGCTCTAACAGTTAATCAAGCCAAACTTCAACAGGCTATAACCGTGGTAAATCTTTATCAAGATTTAGCTGGCGGTTATAAATATCAAAAACAAGAATCAACAACTTCTACCACGGATTAACTATATGAGATTATCTTTGCTACGCAGACTAAAACGAAATGTTACTTTTGCTAATAGTGTGATTTTTATTGGTGCAATTACTGCCCTGCTTTATATTTTCTCCTACCTCTTCCCTGTCACTGATAATGCATTTGTGGTTAATAATGTACGCCCTGTAGCAGCGCTGGTTAAGGGGTACGTAACTAATGTTTATATCAAAAATGGCGATAATGTAAAAAAAGGACAAAAACTCTTTACGGTCTTTGACAAACCATATCTCTATACCGTAGAACAATATGAAGCAGATCTGGCGGCGGCCAAATCTAAGCTAAATACGCTACAAAAAACGCTGGAGCGCGATGAACAAGTGAGTCAAAATCAACGGGAAACCTATACTCGGCTTGCACAGGATGACGATAAATATCAAAAAGCATACAAGATAAATGCAGTATCATTGATGACGTTACAGAACTCTGAGCAGGAAACCAAAGGTGCTAAAGCTAGCTTAGCAGCCAGTCAAAAGCAAATTGAAATTGATCAATCAAGTATTCAGACTCAAAAGAAAGAAATTGCCTCACTTGAAGCTAAGCTCAAAAATGCACGGGTTGATTTGGATCTAACTACGGTTTATGCTGAAAATGATGGGATTATTCAAAATCTTTTCTTAAGTATTGGCACCCCGGTTAACGTTAATCAACCATTATTTTCATTTATTGATACCAGTGAAGTATACTTTCAGGCAAATTTTAACGAAACTGACTTACGCAAAGTTCACAAAGGTTCAAAAGTTCTAATTATGCCACGTACCTATTTTGCACAAAAAATCTTTCATGGCGTAGTTGTATCTGACTATTGGAGTGCCAACCGCCAAATAACCGACAATCGTTCACAGATCCAGAATGTGACGAATGAGAATCAATGGGTATTATTACCGCAACGGCTTCCAGTACAAATTAAGGTACTGGATTTAGATGATAAGTATCCACTACGCGTAGGAACCAGTGCCTATGTTTATATCGAAACTGAGTAAATACTATAACCATCATCAAGAAGAAATTATTTTATGAATAATCAGGAAGGCAAACGTTTCTAGTTAAATGTGTCAATCAATTAAAATCTCTTGAGATAGCAACTTCTACTAAACCACAAATAATACGGCATGGGCGTGTCCATTAAAACAACGTAAGATCAAGGTTGCAATTATCCACAGAAGAGTGGCAGGCATTAATGAAATAATCATAAGAAGTTGGAGGAACTATGTTTCATGGAATTATTTTTAAGGAACGACCTTCAGAGAGTATTTGTCATCATCTTTCAACCAAAGCTAACCAACTTGTGTTTGATCAAAAACACAATCATATCGTTACAAAGCGCTTATTAAATGTCTTTATGGCGCAAGAAACTGAACTTTTCTCCGTCTCTGTTACAGAAGTTCATCACCCCCGTCGTGCCATTATTATGGCTTGGACGCGCCTAGACAATATGGATGAATTAATTCATAGACATCAGCTAAACGCTGCCATCACTCCGGCAGAATTAATTTTGCATCTTTATTTTAAACTAAAAGAGGAATGTGTAAAATCTTTATTAGGAGATTTTAGTTTTGCAATCTATGACATAGATGCTCAACGTTTATTTTGTGCTCGAGACCCCATTGGAATCAAGCCCCTTTATTATTGTCATCATCCGCTGGGATTTGCTTTTTCAACTTCCCTACGCTTTTTCCATTTACTGGGAGCACCTACTCCACGCTTGGAATGGGTATGTAAAAAACTAAGTCATTGTATCCAAGGTACCTCTTTTGAGGAGACTATTTACCATCAGGTTTATCGCTGTTTACCCGCGCATTATATTACCTTGGCATCTGATAGGTTTGAAAAGATACGATATTTTCATTTTCATAGCGAAAAAATACACCTAAAATCTTCAAACGAATACGTTGATTATTATGAAGAATATTTAGATAAAGCGATCAGGCGTCGTGCTAACGTAGCGCATCCATTAGGTGCAGAGCAAAGTGGAGGGCTGGATTCTGCAAGCGTGACTGCGTATGCATTGCAACACTTTGCTCAGGGAAGTAAAGATTTTCACACGTTTTCCTTTGCCTTAAATGCCAAAGATCCCGAGGCAATTTTCAGCGTCAATCAGCAATATGCATTACCTTCTGCCTATGTTTGTTGCGATCCATTATGGTACCTTGATTCTCCTAACCGTGCATGTGAAGTATTTGGAGCGCCAGCACATCATGAAGCTGCCATACAATGTGAGATTTTTTATCAATACGCTCAAAGATTAGGGGTGCGGACATTATTATCTGGATTTGGTGGAGACGAATGCGTTACTGGAGGCAATCTTCAACTCTATTTCTACGAGTTACTCGCCAACCAACAATATGGACGCTTGCTACTACAAAGCATGCCTGGCAATTTATTGACAAGGATGCTTCGAGCGATGCGCTTTCTTTATCTTAATCTTGGAGATTCTTGTGTACCAGACAATGTGATTCGACAAAATTTACAAACCCGGTGGCCTGTCGCTTCTATTGTTATGCCATCATTAACACAACAGTATCAAATAAAAAAGACCTATGATCAACTCAGCCAATTTAGTCAAGGTTATAGTAATCTAAATGCTTTTATTTTGGATTATACTTTATCACCTTGCAGCATCAGTGCGCGCGCAGAAGAATGTACATTGATGGCCAGTCACTATGGAGTTGAATATGCTTTTCCTTTATTAGATGTTGAACTCATCCAATGTTATCTATCCATCCCCTCTGATGAAAAATATTACCGCGGACAAAAGCGTTATTTACATCGGCGGGCAGTTTCAAGACAGGTGCCATCCTGCATTACCTCCCGCAATTCCAAAAACACGGGAGCACGAGTGACTCCTTATAACCCTAAAGCGTTTAACTTGAATGAAGATTTACACTCAGCATTATTGAACATCCTTCAAAAAGAAAAGCTGCGGCAACAAAGCCAGCAACTAAAAACCGCCAGTGCACGAGACTTAGAAACGCCTTTATTGCTTCAAGCTAGACGTAATATTCATACAGTTAATGCACTGGACACTTGGCTAAAATATTTCTACCCAAATGGATGCGACTGGCAAATGTAGACTCTTCTCTTTATTTAGGGTCCAACCACATTACCCCAGGCAAGACCTTGAAGGTTGGTGCCAAAAGTACTATTTGTGTCTGTATAAACATTACAATTACTAAGCCCATAAGGAGATGCTGGATTAGCCTGACAAACCGTGATATTAGCATGACCAGTACCATTATTAGCAATAAACGCCAAGGTTCCTGCAGGATTCAGTACAATACCTTGGGGATGGAATACGTTTGATGCGCCTGCATTAGAACAGCTAAGCGTAGTACCACTTGTTATGGAACAAACGTTCATAGAACTTCCTGTTCCTGTTCCGACATAAATGGCATTATTAGCATTATTAATAGCTATGTAAGATGGTGCACTTTGAGCTGTGTCACCAAGAGTGCACGCTCCAGTTGAAAGATTACAAGCCGCGACTCCAGCCGTGCTATTTGTATTGACAATATATATGTAAGAGTTCGTTGAATCAATCGCAACCCCAGTAGCCCCGTTAAGAGTAACGCCTGTAAGCGTTACAGGACTGCAGTTAAGGACACCTGAAGTAATAGGACACTTTAATAGCGTATTGCCACCATTAATGATGTAAGCGTTTTTTCCTGTGGAATCAATAGCAATACCCTTTGAAGCGCTGAGTACTGTGCCAGAATTCGACAGTATTGAACAAGTTAAGCTACCATTGCTTGAGCTAGTGGTGCATCCTACTGAAGCCGTGCTGCTACTATTCTGAGAACTAATATACGCATTAACAGAGGTCGGATCCAGCGCTATTCCTTTAGGAAGGCTAACAGCATTAATCATCGTATTATTGATCGTAGAACAAGTAAAGGTATGGTTGGTGGTGTCCATGGTGGATATTGGGCAAACAGAAATCGTATTGCCCGTACCGTTATTCACATACAAATAAGGAGTGGTATTTTTTGATAACACTGCATTCCCACTGTCTAACCGCGTTAAAGTCGTACTGGTTCCATCTGAAACCGCTTCCATACATAAAGCGCCGCCAGTATCATCTTGATTGGTGTTGCAATAAGATTGATTATTATTACACACTAAATTTTGAGATTGGACATACAGACCAATATAGTATGTGCCAGCACCATAGCTATTATTGGTTAAATAATTTTGAACCGTACTGGCTTGTATGTTCCAAGCAGTACCTACTGTATCATAAGGTATGCCATTATTAGAGGTAAGCATTTTATAAGTAACATAAGGTGTGCCACAACTACTACAGGTATTATCTGTCGCCTTACACAATTGCACATAATTAATATAATCTGCGGTTGAACCAGAGAAATTATAGGTAGCGTTACCGCCACTGGTTAAATTAGCTTGAAGGGTAAGCGGCTTAAAAAGATCATTAAGAGCGAATTTTTTATTTACTGTAGCAGCATAAATACCATTAACAGGCAAGTATAAAGCCAACAATAATAACCCATGGCGTAGATCTAAATTCATACACGTTCCTTTTTTTAACCTTACCATTTATTATATTTTACAATAACCTTGATCAATAATGATCAACTCCCAATTCCACAACCACAAATATGCTCCGAAAGACCTATACTGCCACCTTTTATTTCTCTCATAGCACCTAAGACGTTTAGTATCGGAGGACTATACACTAGTTTTTCTTTACTTGCATTTATTTGTTGCTGTTGATCCAACTCTTTCTGTACCATCATAAATCATTCTTAAATATAACCTTCGGGATATTAGCATATGTATAAAGAGGAAGGCAAATTATTTTATGGTACAATATTCATCTTTGAGTTAAAAGAGATATTATGAAATCTTTATTAGAATGGACAGTTATTGGCGCAGGACCTGCAGGGATTGCCAGTATTGGTAAGCTATTAGATGCAGGCGTCACACCCACCGAGATCCTATGGATTGATCCGTACTTTACCGTGGGAGATTTTGGGACTTCTTGGCGTTATGTGAATAGTAATACAGCCGTAGAATACTTCTTGAATTTCTATCAACAGTGTGAAGCCTTTCGGTATAATGACCAAGCTCCTTCACCTTTCATGATTGATCAAGTTCCGCCCACTAAAAGCTGCCCTCTGATGCTGGCAGCTCAACCCTTACTATGGATAACGAAATGCTTAAGCCAGCAGGTAAATGTGCTTAAAGATACGGTCATTGGTTTAACGCCGACGGATTATCATTGGCAACTACAGTTATCTTCCAAAAAACAATTGCATACCAAAAAGATTATCCTCGCTATTGGGGCTAATGCGAGAGAACTCCACTTTGCCAACACCCCTTCCATTCCGTTGAAAACTGCATTAAATCTCATTGAATTAAAAAAAGTGATTGAACCTCAGGATTACGTTATCGTTTTTGGCTCTGCACAATCTGCAAAAAGTGTCATAGAAAATCTAACTTCGCTTAAAACTCAAAAAACCATTCTTTTTTATCGTTCAGAGAATTCTTTACATCGTCATTTTAGTGAGGATGACCTCAAACGCATCGAAAGCTTAAAAATGACACCACAACAACTACTCGCACAAATGCCGCACTGTACAAAAGCCATTTATGCGATTGGTTTTAAGCGGCGTCATATTCCTATTCAAGGACTACCAGAGAATTATGGTTATGACCATAAAACGGGAGAGGTTGCTCCTGGTGTATTTGGTCTTGGCATTGCCTTTCCAGAAATCATGCCTTATGAGCTTGGACAGATAGAATACCCAGTCACCGCCATTTGGCCATTTATGAAGCGCTTGAATAAACTGATGCCACGGTGGTTAAATTAGATAAAAAATTTGTTTGACAAAAAGCAGGAAATTATTTTATGAATAATCAAGACTTAACCTTTAAAACCCCAACTGGTCGCTTTAATTACCGGGTTGGAGCAATAATTATCCGCGATGGTAAAGTTCTGATGGTTAAAAATCAATCATCAAGCTGTTATTATTCAGTTGGCGGCAGAATCAAATATGGTGAAAGTAGTGCACAGGCCATTATTCGCGAAGTGTTTGAAGAAACTGGAGTTTGTCTGGAGATTGAACGGTTAGGATTTATTCACGAGAATTTCTTTGTTGAGCAAGTAACTAATGAGGTTTTCCATGAGTTGTCTTTGTATTACCATATGAAAATCCCAGAGAGTTTTACTCCACATTGCACCAGTACTAGTGAAAACGGAATTACCGAATCACTGTCTTGGTTAGATATAAGTCACTTGAAGAATCTGGAAGCCTACCCTACGTTTTTCAAAGATAGATTAATAAATCCGACATCTGAAATTATTCATATCACGGAGCATCGTGTTAATTGAAAACAATAAGTTAGCCAGATTAATTGTGATAAATTATAAAAAAGAGAACCTCACTAATGAGGCTCTCTTTTAAACTTGATGGATAATCAGTATAATTAGTTTTGAATCCAACTAGTAGAGAATGTGCTAATACCTGAAAGTAAAATACTGGCTCCACCAGATAATTTAACTTGCATTCCATTTGTAGTATTTTGAGTGGTATAGCTTTGACCATCGAAGCCTAGCATATCACCGTTACTTGGATTAAAGTTGGCGATAGTATTAACCCCAGATGTTAACTTACGATCAAAAATAAACAACGTAGCCCCGCCACCCTCATAAATCAAGTTATCCCATGAGTTTACAATTCGTAATGTTGTAGCCACATTAGCACCCCAAATCGGCATACCTTGCACTTGTCCAACAGTACTAATACCACCAAGCCCCCATGTACATTGATGATAGGTATTATCTGCGCTATCTCTAATCACATTATATTCATAAAGGTATCCTGGTGCAACTGAAGGAGTTAAAATCTTGTCCTCTGTTAAATAAACGGGACCCTGTTTAGTCCAGCCATTTGGAAGTACCGCTGACTCAAAAGCTAACAATACTGTTGCAGGCGTTGATTCATTTGATGCATGCATAATATACTGATTACCATATGGATCTGTAATAAAATAACGAGCTATTTTCTTACCTGATGAATAGCCACTTTCATATGCCCACCACTTCATGTCTTGAGCTTTATAATTAGCAGTTATTTTAATCGTGCCTGGTGCTGGAGTCGTAACTAAATTACCTGCAGAATATGCATTTGAATATGCTGCATATGGGCCATTTGACTCAAAAGGATACATGGCATTAATCGCAGTTGACATTGCACCCCAAGTATAGCCATCTGGTTCGGTAGTAATATATTTAGTTACCCCGGGTGCTTGCCCCGGAGAAGAAATGAATATTTGCTCGTTAAATTGCAAATTACGTGTTGAATTTTTTACATATGGCGACGGTGGCGTATAAGACTCCCATTCCGCGCCAGTAATAGAATTTGTACCACCATTTTTGTAAGTAGGAATTGCAGATTCAGGATTAGTTTGTACTGTAGCAATATTCACTATCTCATAAGCAACAGACAAAGGCACCCACTGACTAGAGCTGGTTGAACTAGAACTAGTTCCCCCTCCGTTGCAAGAAGAAAGTGTTATAGCCACGCCTAATAAACTGATTAATTTTGTTTTATTCATTCCAAACGACCTATCCCTGAAATATTATTTAAATAGCCGTTTGTATTATATTATAAATATTTCATTTTCTGTTATCCATTTTGGATAAACTCAGCGCAGGTTTAACAAATTAAATTGCGAAATAGCAGAAGATATTACAAAATTTGAACAGTATAAAATCTTTTAGCTAATCGGTTTTGCCAGAATCAGTTTCAACATAACATCATAAATATCATCATTACGGAAATTAAATCTGAATTCACTTTCCTTAAGATGTAGATAGGCTTTGTGTTTGGCTAAACCTTGAAATTTCCCGGTACGGTTTTTAACGAATTGCCAGAAATTATCGAGATTTTCAACATAGCTTGGCTTATTAGCATAGCTCTTATCATGATCATAACCAACGGCAACAAAACCATCTTCTGATTTTACCTCTACGGCGTGAACCGTAACTTCCTCAGCGGCCTTACCTTGCAAAATACTGCGTAATTTAGCTGCAGTACAATTTGCCAGCATATCAACATATACCTTACCACGACGTTTTAAAATACCTAAATTATTAGCAAGTTTGGTACCTAAATTATCTGCTTGCTCAATTTCATCATGTTCAGTAACCGTGGAGGAGTCAAAAAATAACTCTCGTTCCTCCGCCATCTCTTCAGTGAAAGGAGCATATTGTTCGCTAAATTCAACAATGCGTTCACGTATCTCATTTAGATAACGATTTACTGTATTTCGATTAATCGCAGTTTTAAGTGCAATTTGCGTTGCTGAGAGGTCTTCAGCGAAATAGCGCACCATTTTACGGAATTTATATTCCGATATTTTAGCGCGACGCACATATTTGTTTTTGGTAAATTCCATCTGTTTAACCCCTCTTAATTTTGCTATTCTAGTCTAGCTTTTTATGGCAAATTGGCTAATTGACTAAGGCACATGTTATGATATGGCTTAGTTATAATACGAGCAGAGCTTATTAAGTAGCATAGCTGTATTAACCTATGATTTTAACATGAAATTAAATAAGAGATATTAATGAATAAAGTAGATAATTTCCGCCTTCAGTTCCCCAATGATAATAAAGAATATGTACCTATCATGATCGGTGGAATGGGTGTTGATATTTCAACTAGTGAATTAGCACTAACTGCAGCAAACTTGGGTGGCATTGGACATATTTCTGATGCATTGATTACTGATGTCTCAGATCGTAAATTTGACACTACTTTTGTATCTGATAAACGTAAACAATTTAAAGCTAGCTTAAATAGCCCTGATAAAAGCTTGATTCAGTTTAATATGATTGATATTCGTCAAGCTACCAAAAACCATATTGGTAAAACAATGGAAGCTAAAAAAGGCAGCGGGTTGGTATTTGTTAATTGCATGGAAAAACTTACCATGAACAATACCCGCGATACCTTAAAAGAGCGCCTGAATTCAGCTTTGGATGCTGGAATAGATGGAATTACCCTAAGTGCGGGTCTACATTTAAATAGTATGGCAATGATGCAGGACAATAAACGTTTCCATGATGCTAAAATTGGAATCATCGTATCCTCAGTTCGTGCGCTAAGACCATTTTTACAACGCGCAAAACGTTCAAACCGGATGCCTGATTTCATCGTAGTTGAAGGCCCACTGGCTGGTGGTCATTTGGGTTTTGCGCTGGAAAATTGGCACGAATATAGCTTACCAATTATTTTTAGTGAAGTACTAAACTTCCTTAAAGAACAAAATTTAAATATTCCAGTAATTCCTGCTGGTGGTATCTTTACTGGTACCGATGCTGCTAATTATCTGGCAGATGGAGCTGGTGCAGTGCAAGTTGCAACGCGCTTTACCATTACTGAAGAATGTGGCTTAACAGATAAAGCAAAACAAGAATACTATCGTGCTGAAGAAGATGATGTTGAAGTAAATACAACGTCACCAACTGGGTATCCAATGCGTATGCTACGTTACTCACCTTCAATTGGCGGTAAAATGAAACCTAACTGTGAATCATTGGGTTACCTACTAGAAAATGGTACTTGCAGCTATGTGGAAGCTTACGAGCGTGCCAAAGCAGCTAGCCCTGATGGCAAATCGTTTGAAGTTTTTGAAAAAACTTGCTTATGTACTCATATGCAATTATATCAATGCTACACCTGTGGACATTATGTTTACCGCTTAAAAGATACAACTAACCGTCTTGATGATGGTAGTTATCAACTATTAAGTGCAGAGCATGTGTTTAAAGATTATCAATTTAGCACGGATAATAAAATTAGCAAACCAATAATGGTTGCTAAAGCCAGCTAATAATTTACTGTTGCTCTCTTAATACAAAAACTCCAGTCAGTCTGGAGTTTTTGTATTAATTAACGTAAAATATTGCTAAATGAATTTAACTCTTTTTTTAGCTCTTTCCAATTTGGTAAAATTTTATTCATTAAAGCATAAAAACGACTGCTATGATTTTGTTCAATAATATGACACAGCTCATGAACTACAACGTAATCAATTAATTTAGGTTCCAGTTTTATCAATGCCAGATTTAAGTTGACTTTATTAACCGCTACGGAATAGCTACCCCATCGAGTGCGCATAACTTTTAAACTTAGTCGCGGTAATTTATATCCCAAAACTGCAAAATAAGTAAATCGTTGCTGCAATAACTCTGTACAAATTTTCATTCCCAAACGCTTGTATTCAGCTTGCAATACTGCAGTTTTATATTCAGTACTAACATCTTTAACATTTAGCACACAAGTATCACCATTAAAAGCCAGATAATTATGTTTAGCTGAAATAATCTGCAAGCAGTAACTCTGCCCTAAGTAACTAATCTTATCACCATTTTGGAATAATATATCCTGCTGGTACTGTTGAGTCGATTGTTCTACCAGCTGTTGCTTATGAAGGATATTATTATAAAACTTATCAATTACAGCATTTATATGCTTATCATCAGCATGTAATGGCGCAGAAACGAGTAACGATCTATCCTGATTAATTCGGATATAAGTATGACGAATTTTTTTATATCGGGTATGAACAATAAACCCGCGATAACTTCGTGAATTAGTGCTGACTAAACCAGATGCACTCACAGCTTAATTTCCCATTCAGACGCTTCCTCGCTTTCATCCCCTGCTAGAGAGATAGGTTTAATTAATTCCGGACGGCCAAGCGCATTGGCAAAGCGTTGCAGAGCTAGCTGTTGTTCCAGACTTAATTCATGTTTGATTTTTTTTGCCTGATGTTTTTGCGGTCTTACTTTAACCAAAATTTTACTAAATGAAACTCCATTACTATATAAAGTATCCTGAATATTGCTAATCATATTATTAACTAAATAAAATCCGCTGTTATTATTAACAAATAGCACCAAGAGGTCACTTGGATAGTCAATTGCACCACAATGACAAATATCACGTAGTCCAACGTGATGTGTATGAATGATTTCGCTAATTCGAGTTAACTCTTGCATTAGACGACCTAAATCATCTTGTTCAGCAAGTTTTTTTAATCTTTCGCCAAACTCAATAAATGGTCCAGGCTTTTTCTTTGTAAACGAACGCATAATGATAAATAATAACCTTACTTTTTATGATACAATATTGCTACAAATTTTTGATAGAACATTTTAACACACAAGATCAAATACTATTTAACTAATTTATCGGAGAAACTCATGGAATACTCACATGAAGTAGAACATATGACGTGTATCGCCAAAGGTGCTAACCATGGTCCAGCACCAATTCCTCAAGAGGGAAAATGGACACAATCACGTGAAATTAAAGATATTTCAGGTTTAACTCATGGTGTGGGTTGGTGTGCTCCACAGCAAGGTGCGACTAAACTTACCTTAAATATTAAAGATGGAATCATCCAGGAAGCATTAATCGAAACCATTGGTTGTTCAGGAATGACTCATTCGGCAGCAATGGCAGCTGAAATTTTACCCGGAAAAACAATTCTTGAAGCATTAAATACAGATTTAGTTTGCGATGCAATCAACACTGCAATGCGTGAATTGTTTTTACAAATTGCCTATGGTCGTTCACAAACTGCATTCTCGGAAGGTGGTTTACCGATCGGTGCCGGGCTTGAAGATTTAGGCAAAGGGTTACGCAGTCAAATTGGCACAATGTATGGCACAGTTGCTAAAGGACCGCGCTATATGGAATTAGCTGAAGGTTATGTAACTCGAGTTGCACTGGATGATGGTAGCGAAATTATTGGTTATGAGTTTGTTCATCTGGGTAAAATGATGGAATCAATCAGAAAAGGTATTGATGCCAATGAAGCACTAAAAAAAGCAACTGGCAGCTACGGTCGTTTCGCAGAAGCTACGCGCTATGTTGATCCTCGGGCAGAATAATTTAAGGAAAGAGAAATAAGATGCAGCTATTTGAAAGTTATGATCGTCGAATCGATAAAATTAATTCTGTGTTAGCACAATATAATATCGCATCTCTAGATGCAGCACGCAAATTGTGTACTGACAAAGGATTTGACCCTTATGAAATCGCGGAAAAAACTCAGCCTATCTGTTTTGAAAATGCTAAATGGGCATATGTACTAGGGGCTGCAATTGCTCTTACTAAAGGCGCAACTAGCGCAGTTGATGCTGCTAAAGTAATCGGCGAAGGCTTACAAGCATTTTGTATCGCGGGTTCAGTTGCTGAAGATCGCAAAGTTGGTATTGGACATGGTAATTTAGCCTCAATGCTACTTAGCGAAGAAACTCAATGTTTTGCTTTCTTAGCTGGACATGAGTCATTTGCTGCAGCCGAAGGTGCTATCGGTATCGCTCGCTCTGCAAATAAAGTTAGAACACAACCCTTACGCGTGATTTTGAATGGTTTAGGGAAGGATGCCGCACAAATTATTTCACGGATTAATGGGTTTACCTATGTACAAACTCAATTTGATTACTATAGTGGTGATTTAAATATTGTGCAGGAAAAAGCTTACTCTAAGACTGAGCGTGCCAATGTGCGTTGCTTTGGTGCAGATGATGTTCGTGAAGGGGTAGCAATCATGCATAATGAAGGTGTTGATGCCTCAATAACGGGTAATTCAACTAATCCAACTCGTTTTCAACATCCTGTTGCTGGGACCTATAAAAAAGAGCGTCAGTTATTGGGCAAAAAATATTTTTCAGTGGCTTCAGGTGGTGGTACCGGACGGACGCTTCATCCGGATAATATGGGTGCAGGTCCAGCATCTTATGGAATGACTGATACGATGGGACGAATGCATGCTGATGCACAATTTGCAGGCTCGTCTTCAGTACCTGCTCACGTCGAAATGATGGGTTTCATCGGTATGGGTAACAACCCTATGGTCGGCGCAACTGTTGCTGTAGCCGTGGCAATTCAGGAAGCACATTAAAGTATTGGCTAGTTAATGAATAAGGCAGGGAATAAATTTCTCTGCCTTTTTTAGAATTTAATATTTATCTTCTTAAACCTTATCAATATATAATATACTGAATAATTTTAAATATTAATGTTCCTTGATTCTCTAAATATTTATTCTTTACTTCCTCCTGAAGTTAGATCTCCGACTAAATATTTGGATAAAAACATAAATAAAAGCATGACAGGGAAGCTTGTTATGACGGCTGATGCAGCATAAACTCCCCACATTCCACCAAATGATGAAACAAAACTTACTAAGCCCACAGGTAAAGTGATCATATTAGGATCACGTAAAATAACACTGGCAATTACATATTCCGACCAAGCTTGCATAAATGAATATAAAGTTGTAATAGCCAATGCTGGTAAAGACAATGGCAAGACAATCTTAAATAAAGCCTGAACTAAATTACATCCATCAATATAAGCACTTTCCTCAAGTGATTTGGGTATTGTATCGAAATAACCTTTAAGCATCCAAACACTAAATGGAACAACGGTTGCGATATAAGGAATTAACAAGCCATAAAATGAATTCATTAAATTTAATTTCATGAGGATTAAATTCATTGGTAATAACAACATTGGCGCTGGAAACATCTGGGTTAAGAGAAAACTCATAATTCCAACGCGTTTACCCCAAAATTGAAACCTTGAAAAGGCATAAGCCGCAGTTATGGAAACAGTTACACCAATAATTGCCGTCATAGTAGAAATAATTAGCGAGTTTTTAATCCAGATTCCTAAATTCATTGCAAAGGCATCACGAAAATTAGTAATACCAAAATTTTGGATAAATCCACTAAAATCCGCAACAAAAGTCCCTGCTCCAGGTTTAAATGCAACCGTCAATAAATTTAGAATGGGGAATATCGTTATTAACGAAAAGAAACTAAGAATTAAATATGTACTGATAATTTTTGACCACGAGTCATTTCGCTCAAAATATTTAGCTTTGAATTTAGACATTAGAGTTCCCCCTCTTTCAAAACACCAGATTTGCGTACAACAACGAAACTAAATATGAGGAGTAGGATAAAAATTATTACCGAGTAAGCTGCGGCAAAACCATAACGATAAAACGAGAAAGCCAGACGATAGACTTGAGTTACTAAAATTTGTGAACCATCGCCGCCTTGATTACCGGCAAAAATTAAAATCACATTCACCATATTAAAAGTCCACACGCTACCTAGTACAATTGCTGGAACCATCACGGGCTTAAGTAACGGCAATGTGATATGTGTAAATTTTTTCCATGCGCCAATACCATCAATGTCAGCCGCTTCATAAATATCTCGGGAAATTGATTGGAGTCCACCTAAAGCGATCATCATCATAAATGGAAAACCAAGCCAGATGTTGGTGAGAATTGAAGCGATAAAGGTATCGTTTGGATTACCAAGCCATGCAATAGGATCAACTCCAATGATCTGTAATAAGTGATTGATTATTCCAAAGCTCTCATTGAACATACCTTTCCAAGTGGCCACCGCAACATATTGTGGGATTGCCCAAGGAATTATCAATAATAAACGGAAGAATGCCTTGCCTGGTAGACGACGATTTAATTGAATAGCCAGTAACAAGCCAATTGCAACATGAAAGAAAACGTTGATTCCAGTCCAGATTACGGTTCTAAGTACAGTTGAGAGCAACTTTGGATCTGAGAAGACGGCAAGGTAATTATTAAACCAAATTAATTGTGGGTTACGAAAGCTTGATAAACTCATATTGGTCATCGAAAGATAAAAACCGTAGATTAGTGGGAAGGCAACTACTAATGCTAGCACCAGTATTGCTGGCAACATAAAATAGTAGGGCGTTACCCAATTATAAGTATTACTTTTATCTTGCTGCTTTTTGCGCATGGTCATGAAGAGGCTGAAACTTAAAATCGCGCTTAGAGCAGTGGCGATTAAGCTACCTTTTATTCCTGCATTGAAAATACTAGTCTCAGTTGTCGTAAATAATACATTTAGAATAATAAAAATACTTGCAAGTAGAGAAATTTCATTAATGAGTCTCATTTTGTTCAAAAGAATGCACTCCTAGTATAAAAAAGAGCAGCACTTAACATGTTGCTCTTTGAGAATAAAATTATTTTCCTTGGATAGTGCTAATACCTTGTATCGCATCTTGCTGTATTTTTTTGGAGGCATCTGTGGGTGACATTTGCCCATTGATAACAGCATCTAAATTTGGACGTATCGCATCCCAAACCGCACGCATTTGCGGGGCAATTGGCATTGGAGTGGTATATTGCATAGATTTAATTGATGCTTGAATTAAAGCATCATTTTTAACATTAGGTAGGGATAATGCAGCAGTAACAGTTGGCAACTGTGATTGAGATAGCGCATACTTAGCATTATTATCAGGATTTAAGTCAAATGCAAAAAATTGATTTATTGCTGCTTTTTTGGCAGTAACAGTATCATTTTTATTAATCATGAAGCCTTTGGTTGAAGATAAGAAAATTGGTATTTTACCATTCGGTAATGCTGCCATCGGTGCAATGCCTAGGTCAACTCCACTTTTCACATAATCTTGCCATGACCATGAACCATTTAAAATAATCCCAACATTCCCACTTTTAAATAGCTCGTGGGTTTGATCATAATCCATGCCTTTGAAGCCTAAGTGATATTTAGCTTGAATATCATAAGCAAACTGTAAGGCACTAACCATTGCCGCATTATCTAAAGTTGGTGCGTTATTATCATCAAGTAACTTTCCACCAAACCCTTGATAAAACCCCACAAACCAATATGGCTCTTTTTCAAAGTAAGCAAAACCAAATTTCTTTTTACTTGGATCTTGTAATTTGCTAGTTACAGTTACAAAATCTGCCCACGTCGTTGGTGGTTTAGAAACTAGTTTTTTGTTATAGATCATGGCAATTTGATTACCATTAATATCTGGTAACATATAGGTTTTATTATCAACACTCCCTGCAGCCAAGGCTTTAGGATCTAAGCTAGCTAAGGTTGTTTGATCAATGAAGCCCTCAATCGGTTGAATTAAGTCGGAAGTATGAAAAATTCCAATCGTATCGGTTGGACCATAAACTAGATCAGGACCAGCACCAGTTAATGCGGCATTTTGGAAATTAGTACGCAAATCTTCATTCGGGTAATGAACTACCTCTACTTGAATTTGTGGGTTGGCTTGATTAAATTGTGCAACAGTTGCCTTAAAAACTTTTTCACCCTCTGGCTCCATCTGCTCCCAAATTACTATTTTAGTAACCCCACTCGCTGTTGTATTTTTTTCTGCGTTGGTACTTTTTTCACCACACGAACTCAAGCTGATCGCAGCTAATATAGCTATAAATAGTCGCTTTTTATACATATTACTCCACCCCTAAAAAACATTTATTAATTAACCATTATACGATAAGTGGTTAATTGTAATATAAATTTAGCTATAGAAATGATGTTTTAATGTTGCACTGCAGCAGTAAAAATGACTAATTTGTTGCATAATGTGTAAGTCAGTATGCGCTTAATGAAGCGCTTACCTTTCATCTTCATATTATAGATTTCTAGACATTATCCAGCAAAATTAAACTTGACAGCATATATTAGAATAATCTAAAATAATGCTATTAATAACTAAATAGCAGGCAGAGGAATTATAATGTCTAAAAAAATCTTAATTATTGGTGGAGTTGCTGGTGGTGCGTCAGCCGCAGCACGTTTACGTCGTCATAGTGAAACAGATCAAATAATAATGTTTGAAAAAGGTCCTCACGTATCATTTTCTAATTGCAGTCTTCCCTACTATCTTAGCGGAACGGTAGCCAATGCTGAATCATTAGTTATGATGAGCCCACAAAAATTCCTAAAACAGTTTAATATTGATGCTCGAGTAAACCACGAGGTAACCTCAATCAATCGTCAAGCTAAAACCGTAAGTATTATGAATCACCAAAATGGTAAACAATATGAAGAATCATACGATAAGTTAATACTCTCACCTGGTGCAAAGCCGATTGTTCCCAATATTTCTGGCAAAGAAAAAGTAAACTTATTTACAGTGCGCAACGTAGTCGATATTACTCATCTCAAACAATCAATTAGTGACAGTAATCCGCAGAATATCGCGGTAATCGGGGGTGGATTTATCGGTGTTGAAGTTGCCGAAAATCTGCGTGAAGCTGGTTACAATGTAAGTCTAATCGAAGCAATGCCACAAATTATGCGCACCTTTGATTATGACATGGTGCAAATTTTGCATAAAGAACTATATGATCATGGCGTTGAATTAATCGTTGGTGATAAAGTAGAATCTTTTGCTACTAACCAAATCTTGCTTGGTTCAGGTCGAGTTGTAAACGCAGAAATTGTAATAATGGCAATTGGTGTTGCACCTGACACCAACCTAGCTACCACGGCACAACTTAATCTAGGTAAAACTGGAGCAATTGCAGTTGATGATCATTGCTTAACCAATGATCCAGATATTTATGCGGTTGGCGATGCGATTGAAGTATATGGTGCATTGATACAAGATAAATTTAAACTAGCATTGGCAGGACCCGCCCAAAAACAAGCTCGCGATACGGCTGATCATATCAATGGGATTAATAACAAATCTCGTAGCTACATTGGCTCATCGTGCATCAAAGTATTTGACTTAAACGCAGCATCAACAGGTTTAACCGAGGGCTTGATAGAATTTGCCAAGCTGCCGATTGAGTATGGAACGGTATATATCACGCCTAATGATAAAGTAAGTTTAATGCCAACCAACCATACCATGCATTTCAAACTTATTTACGATAAAAACAATAGACGTATCTTAGGAGCCCAAGCAATAGGCAAAGGCAATGTCGATAAACGAATTGATGTAATTGCAACCGCCATCAAGTTTAATGCGACAATCAGCGATCTCTGCGATTTAGAGTTATGTTATGCTCCACCGTTTGGCACCGCAAAGGATGTAGTTAATATGGCAGGTTATGTTGCAAGTAATCTAAATGAAGGCAAATTTAAACAAATTACCGCAAATAAAGTTAGAGAACTAGTTAAAGCTGATGCATATATCTTAGATGTACGTGAAGAAGCCGAGCTAGCACGAGGCATAATCAAAGGAGCTACTAATATCCCGTTAAGCCAGCTTCGAGAGCGCTTGGCTGAAATTCCCAAAGATCAAGCAATATATGTTCACTGCCGTAGTGGACAGCGCAGCTATAACGCAACGTTAGTACTGCAACAACAAGGCTTTAATGAAGTGTACAATCTTGCAGGAGGATTTTTGACTTTGTCATATTATGAATACTATAATGACATAACGACTGGTAGAGAGTCAATTTTAACGGCGTATAATTTTAACTAAATTAGGTACAATTAATGCCAGCGTTATTAGTATGCAAACAACTACATTTACCATAATTATCTGCCGGTTATAGATGGCATAAAACCCATAGGTAACTGGCGGAACTAAACTAATAAAAACAGATGTTAGTTCGCTCCCTAATTTTTTGATAGCTTGCTGATTATAGTAAATAGGAATAATCAACGAGCCAAAGCTAATCACAATCAAAGCCAATAAATTATGTTTTATTATATCAAATAAGTCATGTTTGGGAACAAAGATACTCGCACCAACAAATAGCAACCAAAACCTGGTTGCTAAAACCTGTAATGAACTTAGTGATGCTAATGATGCCAACTTTGACGAGCTGGCAATATAGGCATAAAATGCCAGCCCCGCAACCGAACCAAGAATAATTCCGCCAGTAACACTGTGCCCTGCTTTTACTTGATAAGCAAACAACAATGCTCCCAATCCAAGCAACAATAAAAATAAACTGAATAAGACGGCTTTATTGCGCGTGACTAAAAATATTTTCCCAAAACCAAATAATGCCAAAGCACTAAAAAGTGCTGCCATAGCAATAAATGGATCAGCAATATGGCTCGCAAAAACCATACATACCCAATCCAATGCTAGTGCAACACTCATTATGAGATAGAGCGTTTTATTGTACCAACACGCGAGATAGGTAGCACTTAGATTACAAATATTCAGTCCATTAAATACCAATAGCGCAATCGCACTCATCGCAAACAAAGCAATGACGGGATTTAATCCTGCAATTAAGTGATCAAGAAAAACAAAGGCAACAGAAGTTAATAATACATAAATACCAGCGTCCAAGTACCCACTCATTGAAAATTTCCTAATAAGAAATTTTTACGTAGTATTTCAAATAAATTTAGCGGTTAAACTATTTTCGATTAATTTATTTATCTCAATATCAGTTAAATTTAACGCTGTGGCTAATTCTATATAGTTTTGGTTTATATAACCACCAAAATAAGCTGGATCATCTGAGTTAATTGTTACACACACATCATGGCTTAGCAATTCAATTGCCTGATGCTTGCTCAAATCAGGCACAACTCGCAGGCAGCGATTAGAGAGTGGACACATAGTTAGTGCAATTTTATCTGTGGCGATCCTTTTGATTAATGCTTGATCTGATAATATTGCATTCCCATGGTCAATCCGATCTACACCCAAAATATCTAATGCATCCCAGATATAGCTAACAGGCCCTTCTTCTCCAGCATGTGCAAGTAGTTTAAGCCGTTCTTTACGTGCTAGATTAAACAAATTCTTAAATTTACTTGGTGGATTTCCCAACTCAGAAGAGTCAAGCCCAATTCCAATGATTTTATCACGATAATTCATTAAAGCATCAAAAACAGATAAGGCATTGTCTTCACTTAAATGGCGTAAAAAACAAGGAATTAAGCTGGCATTAATACCATAATCAGCTTTAGCTTGAATAATCGCACGCCAAAGACCGTTCATAATAACATCAAGTGAAACGCCACGTTCTAGATGAGCTTGCGGATCAAAAAACATCTCACTATGTGTTACGTTATCCTGATGAGCTCTTGTTAAGTATGCATAAGTTAAATCAAAATAATCATTTTCTGTCTGCAGCACAGACATTCCTAAATAATATAAATCCAAAAACTCTTGTAGATTATTAAATTGATATGCCTTGGCAAATTCAGCAAGTGACGAATACTTTATCTGGATATTATTTCTTCTAGCTAAATCTAAAATCATTTGTGGTTCAAGACTGCCTTCTAAATGAATATGCAGTTCAGCTTTAGGACTATTGATACTATTTAAATGATTCATAGAAAAAACCTTATATTACAGCTAATATTAATTCATACGAGGGATGATAGAGTCCCGTTGGGGAATAAAATTCATCTGCAACTCTAATAAATCCCAGACTTAACAACATTCTTTCTGAAGATGCATTATGTGGATTATGACCAGCAAATAGCTTGGCAATTTTACGCTGTTTAGCATATTCAATTACTGCTAGCATTGCTTCTTTAGCAAACCCTTGATACCAAAATTCAGGCAATAGATGCGCACCGATTTCAAAACAATTATTTGGGATATCGTGTGGACGTAAACCACAGCACCCCATAAACGCATCATCTAAGCTATATATCTGCCAATATTGAACCCTATAGAGCTGATGATTGTTAAGCTCAGTCGCCAAACGCTGCTCAATTTGTGGCTCAGTAAATTTACCATTGGCAACAATATAACGACTAACATCAAGATTATCCCATAGCTTAGATGCTAACTTAAGGTCATCACTCTTCCAGAGATCAAATTTTATACGTTTAGTTGCTAATGGATGTGCCACAGACATAATTTACCCAGACATCTAATTAAAGTTTAACTTCCTGATTGATATAACCAATAGAAAAGCTATTTTTATCGGTATGAATCCCAGAAATACTTGAAACTTCAGTAATATATAACGGTTCAAGATTAGTTTTGCGTTTAATGTATTTGGCAAAAATATCCGCATGGCTGGCAGTGTCCGAATGAACAATCGCAATACTTTTAACTTTATTTTGTTCTTGTAGTAAATTAAGTTGGTTAGTCAATTTACGCCATGCACTACGTTTACTGAAGGCTGCACCAATAACCTTTGGTTTTCCTGTAGCTACATCAATATGCACTAATGGTTTTAACCTAAATAATCCTGCTATCCAGCCAAGAGACTTGGACAGACGACCAGATCTAATTAAACCCTCTAATGAATTTAACATGATTAAAACATTTGCTTCAGATTTGGCTACTTCTATTTTAGCAACAATTTCTTCGTGGCTATAATTATTTGAATTTACCAACTGATTCGCATATGCTACCAATAATCCCAGCGGCGCAGAGTTTAAACCAGAATCAACCACTGAAATTAATTTATCTTTGTATTTGCGCGCCTGATTGACAATCACATCGTAAGTAGAGCTTAATGATTTACCAACTGGAATAACAATTATGGAATCATAGAACTGCTCAAGAAAATGTAGCGTACGTGCAACAATTGCAGCAGATGGTGCAGCTGTTCCAACATGATTGGCAGGATTAGATAAATAATCCAAAGTTTGCTGGTAATTAATTGAGAATTTATCCAGAAACGAATTGCCATTAACCTTAACCTGAAGCGCAATTCGATAAATATTATTTTCCTGCATCGCTGCCAAGGGAATATCCGCCATAGTATCAGCTACAATTGCAATTCGCGTCTGGTGCGCACGATTAGCAATATTAAACTGCAAAATCATATCATCAATTTTTTGATAAATTACGTCACCAGCTTTAGCCAATAGTTGGGTTACAGTTTCTGGTTGATCTGTATGAATGTGCAGCTTCAACATTTGCGCACCTTTACCGATCACAATGCTATCACCTAAACTATCCAGCGTAGCACGATATGGAAGCAGTGCATCTTCATTTGCTGTTTTAACTACGGTTTCAAAACAATAGCGGTAATTAGGAAACTCAGTAACATCCTCAAATTCATGGCTTAAGCGAACAGCTTGATGCTCCAAATTTCGATCTGCTATAATCTGGGCACGATGTTCTTTATCACCACTTAAGTAGGCTAACATTCCATCAATAAAATTTACAAACCCTTGAGCTCCTGCATCCACTACATGATTGGCTCGCAGCACCTCCAATTGATTCATAGTATCTTTTAACGCAACTTTTGCTTTTTCGACACTGGATTTAAAACTATCAAGTAAATTAATCCGCGCATTTGCTAAAGTATCACGATATCCTTCTACCCATTTTTCCATTACAGTTAAAATAGTTCCAGGTTTCGGGTTACTTACTGAGCTATAAGCACTTTTATAGCCATGAGCAATCATTTCAACAAAATCATGCATCTTTAATAATGTTTTTTCGGTTAGCCGATGTTGTGTAAGTCCATAGAAAAACTGCGAGAATATAAGACCAGAATTACCACAACAACCAACCAAGCCATGTTGTGATAATTGATGAAGTAACTCGGGTGTATCTTTGGTCATAGACAGGTTATCAACAATGTAGCGCATCATTGAAGCCAAATTAGTCCCAGTATCGCGATCTGCTACCGGAAAGACATTAAGACGATTAAGCTCGCCCTCACTATGGATGACTTGTTTGGCACCTGATAAAATCATACCATAAAATAACTCTGTTGATAATGTTTCGTTCATAACGTGTCCCCTGATATTATTTATTATAACTATAGCTAAAAAAGAAACTTAATTTAATTTTTTGGATTAACTTCTGGTAAATTCTTGAATTGCATCCTTATGTTCACTATATAATATGGTCAAAGAGTCTCTATTCGCTAGTTCAAAATCACTATAATCAAATGCTGGAACACATCTGCAGGTAATAAGCGAATATCCATTGTTTTTGTTTAAAGGAGTTATTGCAAACCAAGAATGATGTGGTACAGTGACAGCATTATTTGAAGATACTATTTTTTCAGTTAGCTCTCCTGCTGGAGATATTATAATAACTTTAACAGCTTGTCCCTCTTTAAGCATCAGTGTTTCATCTGATTTACTTAATTTATGAAAAGATGAAAAATCGCCAGCAGTTAACAGGTAATTAATTAATGAATACGAGTTTTGAGGGCTTTCATCGCGCTCAATTGAACCCCAGTAACCACCTTCTTCATGTGGGATTAAATTTAAGTCATTAATAATTTTAGAAACTGTTGGATTTTCACTCACTACTCTTCTCCTAAAATATTATATTTATAATTTTGAATTATTATGTTTTTTTATTGTAAAATATTCAACGCCGCAATACCATCCATACTGTTTCATATCAATATATAAGAATTAGTATCCTTCTAATTCACTCATCTAATTTGGTGTGTGATTTAACAACTCAAATCCACCACGATCGGTGCGTTTTACCATACCAATTTTCTCTAAATGATTCATAATTCGTGCGGCTTTATTATAACCTATTCCAAATTGTGTTTGTAAAGAACTTATTGAACAACGTCGGGAATCTAAGATAAATTTAACTGCCTCATCAAAAACGCTATCTTTTTCTATACTATTATTGTCGCTATTACTATCATCTTCAAAGCCGGGAATCGCAATATCACTAGCACCTGTTAGTATTTCATCATTATAATTAGGCGCTCCCTGCTCTTTGAGATAATTTACCACATGATGCAGCTCATCATCATTAACGAAAGCACCATGAATCCGCCGTGGAAATCCTGAGCCAGGATTTAAGAATAACATATCCCCCTGACCAAGTAAGCTTTCAGCTCCCATTTGATCTAAAATTGTCCGTGAGTCAATCTTACTTGATACTTGAAATGAAATCCGTGCAGGAATATTTGCCTTAATTAACCCCGTAATCACATCAACTGAAGGTCGCTGGGTTGCTACAATTAAATGAATCCCTACTGCACGTGCTTTTTGTGCGATACGCGCAATATACTGCTCTATTTTCTTACCAGCTACCATCATCAAATCTGCCAATTCATCAATAATCACGACAATATACGGCCATTTTTGTAATGGTTCAGGATCGGTTAAATCAATGCTATATGGGTTAAATAAAGGCATACCTTCTTTAATCGCTGCTTCTACTTTTTGATTAAAGCCAACAATATTTTTAGTACCGATTTTTGCCATGATTTTATAGCGTTGCTCCATCTCACCAACTGTCCATTTAAGCGCATTAGCCGCTTGCGACATGTCAGTGACAACTGGTGCTAATAAATGAGGGATATCTTGGTAGAAAGATAGCTCGACCATTTTTGGATCAATCATAATGAATTTAACTTCATCTGGTGTAGCATTAAAAAGAATTGATAAAATCATTGCATTAACCGCAACTGATTTACCAGAACCAGTAGTACCAGCGACCAGCAAATGTGGCATCTTAGCTAAGTCAGTCACTATCACATCGCCCGCGATATCCTTACCCAGTGCTAATGTTAGTAAACTATTATTATTTTGGTAGACAGCTGAATCAAATATTTCTTTAAGGTAGATTACCTGACGTTTAAAATTAGGAACTTCAATTCCCATTGAGTTTTTGCCGGGAATAGTCTCAACAATCCGAATACTAGTGAGCGCCAATGAACGTGCAATTTCCTTGGCTAATCCAGCAATTTTGTCGCCACGGACACCTTTAGGCGGAATCAATTCATAGCGTGTTACTACCGGGCCACTTTCAACATTGGTGATTTTAACTTCAATTCCAAATTCAGCCAAAGTATTTTCAATTGCGGTTGAAACATATTCAATTGTTTCTGGTGGTACTCCCTCAGCTTGTACTCGTGGTAAATTAAGCAAACTTGTGCTAGGTAGACTCCCTTTTTGTACCGCATCCAGTAAATCTATTGTACGAACATTATTTGATTTTAATGCTATTTTTAAACCAGCTACTCGTGGTGGCTCATTGCTGACTGCTGGTTCATGAATGATAGGCTTAATTTCGGCAAGTGGTGTATCTATAGGATCATTTGGCTCATCATCTTGGAATAATGGATCATTAATATCAAAATCTGGTTCGTCATCACTATTTTGAACTACCGATTCTTCAGCTCTTGCTTTAAATAAGCGCTCGGAGAAAGAAAACTTTTTAACCACGGGTTCTTCAACATTAATTTCTTTGATTGGCTCAACAAGTGGTTCTGGCTCAAAATATGGCTCTGTAGTTTTAGGCGCTATGAATGTATCTTCTTCATCAATAACCGCAGCACCATTTTCTGCAACAGGTGACTTACGGGCAACCAAAGAAGTTAACTGAACATAAACCATTTCGAGAACCGCGCCAATTTTCTCAGCAATAAATAACCAGGAGACACCAAAAGAAAATGAAAAGCAAATGATAATAAAAAGTAAACTTAGTACCGAAACGCCAACTTCGCCTACACCACGATATGAGTTGTTAAAAATAAACGAACCCAAGCTACCACCCCAACCATCTGGCAAGCTTGAAGCTTGATGAAAAAATGAGATATATTCAAAAGTAGCAGATGCTGAAATCAAGAAGATATAGCTAATAACTCGATAAATAGTACTCCAGTTTCCAGTTGGAATTTTTTTGCGCACAATTTTATGGAAGCCTAGATAAAAAACACCAGCAACTAGCCACCATGCGGAAAAGCCCAACACATAAAACAGAATATCAGATAAATAAGCTCCCGCCACACCAAGCTTGTTTATTACAATTGGCGAATTGACACTCTTTGACCAGCAACTATCATTTGGTGAATGAGTCGCCAAAGCTAGCGCCACCATTGCGGTTAAAGCAAACAGAAGGATTGCTACGCAATCATTGATAAATCTAGCTAATTTAGAGGGTAAAATAGTATCACGATTTTTTTTAGCAAATTTAGGTCGTACAGTTTTTATATTCTTCATCATCACTTCACAAAAGCATAAATTAAAATTACGGATATTCGTTAATATATTCTTAGTCTTTGAATCTTAGATTCTGGCGGATTTCAAAAAAGACTCCTTATATAGCTCTAGCTACACTGTGTCATCTTTTTTTATCAATTCTTCGCGTCCAAGAGTCAAATACTGTGAGTATAGTTTTTTCTGGCACTCAGCAAATAGTCCATTATCATGAGTTGCCTCAGCAACAAAAGACAGGTAAATCGTTGCATCAAGACTGTGCTTAATGTTAAGGCTCGACTCTAAATAAGTCCGAGAATGCTCCAAATTACGTTGTTGATAGTTCAAAATACCTAAAGTTAATAATAACTCGGCATTTTGCGTATCAGTAACAAGTATTTTTTCAGAAAGCTTAGTCAATTTTTCTAATAGTCTAGCATCATCAACTTTTTTTGCTAATGCCAACAATGATTCACTATAAATTAATTGGATGGAATTATCTTTAAAACATCGCTCTAAAAATTCTACGGCAGCAGAATAATCAGCGATACGCAATAAAGCATTAAAATAAAGTCTGCTATATAAAAAACTTGATTTTTCATTCTTATCCAGTTTATTATAATATTTATTTAATTCTTTAGTTTCAGTAATTTCAGCAAATAAACCACCGATTACCCGCGCTTTATATTTGCTAGCTTTATACTCACGTAAGCTATCATTCTTTAATAACCACTCCAGCATTTCATAAGCTTTGGAGTAGTTAGCGAGGTGTAGATATACTTTAAGCAGCATACGATGCGCAGGCACATGGCGATGATCAAGCTGTAATGCCGCATTTAAATTATCAATTGCTTGTCCATAAAGCTGATGGTTGTAAAAATTTTCTGCAATTAAAAGGTGTTTGGCTAATTGCCACTTGGGCTCATTAAACTGCTCAAGTTCCGTCGCAATTTTATTTTCTTTCTCCTGATCACGCATAATATTCGCAGCGCGGTATGCCAGCATATACGCCAAAAATTTATTATCTTTACTCGCTTCTCGCTTGAGAGATTTTAAAGCATTCTCATAACAACTACGATACTTGCCTTCAAAATAATGCAAGCCCGCAAAATTTAATCGTTGTCGAGCAGCAATTAATGCGCTTCTAACTCGGGCACGATGTATTTTATTGGGAATTCGTTTGACATTAATTAATATCCGAAATAGATAGTAAATAACAACAACGCTTAGCAGCCACAATAGAATTAATAAATTCAAGCTCAACTCAATCTTATAGCTAGCAACATAAATTGCAACTGCGCCATTATTAAATGCTCCAAATCCAGCTACAGCCAACGCTAAGGCAAAGATAATCAATACTTTAATAAAGAGTTTCATTATTTATTTCCATCGCTGAGTTGCTGAGCTTTAATAAGAGCCTGCATTGTTAAATCCAGAGTAGGTTGATTCATACCAAGCGATATTTGCCGTAGTTGCTGAATCAATAATAACTCTTTTTGCCGAGCTAAATCATTGCTAAAAAAACGTTGCGTTAAATTATACGCATCATTCAGACTACTTTGCCATAATGCTGCATTTTGATTTAACAATGCCTGACGCGCACTTAAAATATCTAACTGTAAATGTTGACGCACTACTAACTCATTTTCTGGCACCAAAACCTCGGCACTATCAGAGTTGGTTTTTACTACTTTAACCAGACCAAAAATTGACTGTTTAATATTTATTACAAAACGTTGCCATGCACTAGTTGGCAAATTATCTTGCTGACTTTGTGGAGCAACTGGGGCGGTAATATTTAGCCTAGCTATATTTTGATAAAGTTCATCCAGCTGGGTTGCCAACATTGTTGCATCAAAATTATTCTTAGCCTGTAAATTATCCAGATCTGTTGTCAGGCTAATTTTTAACTGCAATAGCAGCGGATCACTAACACTGGTTAAAATTTGTTTCGCATAATTAAGTTGTTTAATTGCAGACGCATAATCATGGTACAGCAACAAACTTTGATTCGCACCACTAATCAGGCTATTTAGTTGATATAAAACCATATTGCCATTATTTACAGTTTCATTGGTTTTAGCAATCTGCTCTTTCAGTGCTGTTTGTTCTTGCGAGAGTTGTTTAATTTGTTGCGTTAGGCGTGAGTTCTCAGTTGATAGCACGGCAATCTTCTGACTTTGCTGACTGTTCAGTTTATCTTGCATTATAAAACCATTAACACCCAGAAAACTCTGATATGCAAGATATCCAGTACAACTTAGCGACAATAACGCCAATAAAACCGGAACTTTTGATATTCTAGTTTTACTTACCGCTTTGACAGGCGTAATCTGTTCATTTTTTAATTCTGTCGTATTATTTTCGCTCATTCTCAATTTTCCTGATGGTGTTAATTATTGCTTGATTTGATGCGTCATCTGTTTCAATTATATTACTAAAGCCCGCTTGATTTAGTTTTCGAGTTATATTTGGATGCAATGCGATTAAATGTATTTTAGATAACGTTTGTAAAATACAATGACTGATTTGTGCACAGTCATATAAATACTCGGCTAAAGAGCTACTAGTAATGATTATACCGACATTTAGCAGATCACAGATAATTTTCTCAGTTTGCGCCAAATTTAAAATAGCAGAATTAGTCCGCTGATATAAATCTATAAATTCATGATTTATTTTATTTATATTTAAATATTCAGCCAATTGCTGATTATGCGGCGCACCTCCAGCAATCAGATAACTTGTTCCTTGACGGATTAAGTCGTTATTAATTAATTCAGCAACCCCACTTCCATGTTTAGGAAATGATGCTTTAGTTCCACTTTTGTTAAATAAATAATCAGCAGAGCTTTTTCCTGCAACAATTAAGTTTAACTCTGGTTTTAGCTTACTTAGCAATGGAATCAAACAATCAATCACAGTTGGAGATGTTAATAACAAATTATCATAAGTATTTATTCTGTTAACTAGATTTTCTAATTCAAAATCATGGTATTTAATTGTCATTAGAGGTAAGCTTTTTGCTTTAATCTGTTGCTGTTCCAGCAGGTCAATCAAAACTACTGCTTGTGACTCTGGGCGGGTAACTAGATACATTTTTTATATTAACTATCCGTGATTGGCTGCAGATAATCGCTGAACAATTTCCGCTGCACCCTGATTAATCAATTGCTCAGCACAGGATTTACCTACTCTTAAATAATCTTCAACAGCTCCGCTAACTTCGGCAGTTAAATATACATTAGCGTTAACATCAGCCAATAAAGCACTTAACTTTAATTGATTATCAACTATTCGTGCAAACCCAGCCAAAGGAATATTGCAGCTAGCATTAAGATAACGCCCCATTTCGCGTTCTGCGCCAACCAATGCTGCACTAATATCATCATTTAGCGGTGCAAGTAGTTTTTTTAGCTCCAAAGCACCAGCTTTAATCTCAACTGCTAATGCGCCCTGCCCGATTGCAGGAATAAATTTATCATCGACTAATATCTGCGTAATCCGTTCTTCTAAGTCTAAGCGCTTGAGACCTGCTACAGCCAGAATAATTGCATCGTATTCGTTATTATCTAATTTTGCCAATCGTGTTTGTAGATTACCACGTAATAATTTTATCTGTAAATGTGGATAATACCGCTTTAAAATTGCAACCCGTCGAGCACTTGAGCTCCCGACCACACTGTTTACAGGCATTTCATCCAATGATTTGTATTTATTACTAACAAATGCATCGTGCGCATCTTCACGTTTTAAGATAGCGGCTAACTCAAATTCACTCGGTAAATTTGCGGGTAAATCTTTTAAGGAGTGAACTGCGATATCGGCATTTCCAGCCAAGAGTTGATATTCAAGCTCTTTGATAAATAGTCCTTTTCCACCGATTTTTTCAAGTGATTGATCGAGAATCCGATCACCTTCCGTGGTAATTCCAGAGATTAAAACCTCTAATTCAGGATACTCGCCCTGCAATAACTGTTTGACATGTAGTGCTTGCCACATAGCTAATTTACTATTACGCGTAATAATCGTTATTGGTCTCATTATTTCTTTCTTATATGTGTCATGCGTTGACGGGACAACTCAAAAATCACGACAGTTGCTGCCATCGCTAAATTAAGTGACTCCGCCCTGCCCGGCATTGGAATACTCAGGTGCTCCTTAATTACACTCAATAATTCGCTACTGATTCCATTTCCCTCATTGCCTAAAACTAAAGCACAGTTTTGAGTTAAATCTTGCTCATAAATATTATCCTCAGCATGCGGTGTCAGTGCATAAATTTGTCCCGAATATTGTTTTATGAATTCAAAAACATCATAATCTCGGTAAATGTTAAGTGCAAATTGAATCCCCTGTGATGCTCTTAATACTTTAGGATTATAGATATCAACACAGTTTTTTGATAATATAATATTTTTAATTCCACCAGCACTTGCTGCTCTCATGATAGTGCCTAGATTGCCAGGATCTTGAATATGATCTAAGATAATACAATCAAATGGCAAACTAAAATCCAACTCAGAGACCGTTGGCTGCTTAACTAATGCAACAATTGACAATTCGGAATCAAAGATGTTTATTTTTTGTAAAATTTCAGCGCTGACTAAGACTATTTGTTCTGGCAGAAGTAATTCAGTTATATGCGAATAGCGAATGAGATTAGATTCTTCTAATAATACGTATTCAATTAGAGAATATTTTAGCGCTTCAATTACCAGATGTTCACCGTATGCAAGCGCCTGAAGCTGTGTAGAGCGAAACTTACTATCATTACTCAAGCGATTAATTCGTTTGACTAATGCGTTATCTTTGGAAACAATTGTTTTAATATTTTATACCATTCAAAAAAACACCTACATTTAAGTAGGTATTTTAACAAATTTTGTAACTGTCCTGACTATTTTGCAGTAGAGCCTTACAAAGTTCCTCGTGTGCGTCTATATTCAATCAGATTTATTATACTGGCGTTGCTAAGCTCCTACTTACTAGTTATAGGCTTTGTCACTTTTCGCCTACCAGTATTTCAAATCAGTTTGAAATAGCTAAAGTTAGTTATAGACAGGCCTGCGGATCAACATAGTTGTAACCCAAATCACGTGCAACTGCATAATACGTCACATTACCACGACAAATATTTAGACCATTTAACAAATGATGATTTTCCTGCACCGCTTGTTTCCAGCCTTTATTAGCTAATTCAACAACAAATGGTAAAGTAGCGTTGGTCAATGCTAAAGTAGATGTTTTAGCTACTGCACCAGGCATATTTGCCACACAATAATGCACCACATCATCTACAATATAAGTTGGATTTTCATGCGTTGTTGGCATTGAAGTCTCGAAACAACCACCTTGATCAATTGCAACATCAACTAAAACTGCCCCTTTTTTCATTTCTTTTAGCAGACTCCGTGATACCAGCTTTGGTGCTGCTGAACCAGGAATTAGTACTGCACCAACAATCATATGTGCTGAACGAATTGCTTTTTCCAGATTCATGTGATTGCTATAAATAGTTTTGATTCTACCTTGAAAATCGTTATCAATTTTTTTAAGTAAATTTAAGTTGCGGTCAAAAATAGTTACATCAGCACCCAATCCAACGGCCATACGAGCGGCATTTAGCCCAACCACTCCACCACCAATTACCACAACATTGGCAGGTTTTACACCAGGTACACCACCAAGCAGCACACCACAACCGCCATTATGACGCTCCAGCGCATGCGCTCCTGCTTGAATTGCCAAACGACCGGCAACTTCAGACATTGGTGCAAGTAATGGTAGACCGCCAAAATCATCTGTAACTGTTTCATAGGCAATCGCAACACAATCTGACTCAAGTAGACCCTTAGTTTGTTCAGAGTCAGCTGCCAAATGTAGGTAGGTAAATAATAGTTGCCCTGGTCTTAGCATCTTATATTCAGATGGTTGTGGCTCTTTGACTTTAACGATCATTTCACACTGTGCAAAAACTTCCTGTTCCGATTTTGCAATCATTGCACCAGCCTTGATGTAATCTTCATCTCCGTAGCCAATTGACAAACCAGCATTGGTTTCAACTAAAATCTGATGCCCATGTCGTACTAACTCATAAACTCCTGCTGGAGTCATACCAACTCGATACTCGTGATTTTTGATTTCCTTAGGTACACCAATTAGCATATAATAAACCTCTTTAAAATAGTAGCATTCTATTAATAGGTAGTTAGTTTACTAAAACCCGACAAACTCTGTCGTTAAAACCAACCAAAATCTCATAATTAATTGTATTTAATTTATCAGCTAATTCATCTAATAAAATTTCCTGATCGCCTTGTTGTCCAATTAAAACAACCTCATCACCCACCAAAGCCTCATCATCTGGCCCCATATCAACCATTAACATATCCATACAAACATTACCAACGATAGGATATTTTTTACCGCCAATTAAAACTTGCCCAAGATTAGACAAACCACGACGATAACCATCACCATAACCAATTTGAATAGTTGCAATATGCGTTGTATCACCCGTATAGTAACGATGACTGTAACTAATTCCCTGTCCTTTTGCTACAGTTTTAAAGTGAAGAATCCTTGCTGTTAAACTAAAACATGGTTTGATCTTACTTAAATGACCATGTGTAACTTTGCCAGCAGGAAAATAGCCATAACTCATCAGCCCCGGACGCACCATATCAAAATAGCTTTGTGGGTAATATGCAACGCCACCAGAATTTGCTAAATGACAAATCACCGACGGTTTTTGGCGCTTGATGTAGTCTGCAATATCACCAAAAATCTGGATTTGCTCCTCAGTTAAAGCAGGTTCTAAGCCGTCACTCGCCGCAAAATGCGAATAAACTCCAATTAGCTCTAATCGCGGATGTTGCAAAACAAAATCAATTAATTCTTTGGCACTATTAATACCAACGCCAATACGATTCATCCCTGTATCAACACCGATATGAACTCTGCACTTAATATCTTTAGATGCACAATATTTAGCCAATGCATCGGCTTTTTCTTGCGATGCTACAGTGATTTCAAGATTATTATCAATCAATTCAGGGATTTGCTCATCATCAAAAGAGCCAAAAACTAGGATTGGTTTTTGAATCTGATGTTCAACCAACAACCGCCCTTCTTCTAGGCACGACACAGCCAGATAGTCAACATATGGCTCAGCTACCTGAGATATCTCAACTATCCCATGACCATAACCATTAGCTTTAACCGGAACACATAATTTTACATTAGGACCAATTTGTTTACGGATTGATTGTAGATTCGTAATAAATTGTCGAGTGTTAATTTTAATAACTGTTGGGTGCATAATAAAAATCCACCTTATAATGTTTAGATATCCCTAGATTATACAACTTCTATTGATACTTGCGCATAAATAAGAGAATGATTATTATTTATACTTAAATAGATTCGAAATGCTGGTAGACGATGCACATTGAGCCCATCGTTAGTAGTTGAGAGCTTAGTAACGACTCAATGTAATGAATCTGTTTCAGTATAGTAAGAAAATTGGGGCAATACCTTAGATAAAGATGTTAAAATCCAGCCCTAGATGCCACTATTTTTTAAAATAAAGAGCGCCAAATTGCCGATTCTAAAACTTTCTAATATCCTTTTAAAACAAGCTGATAAACTAATACTAAATGATGTATCTTTGGAGATCAAAGTTGGTGAATCACTAGCCATAGTTGGTGCTTCTGGCTGTGGCAAAAGCAGTTTATTACGTCTTAGTGCTAATTTAGTCAGCCCTAGTGCTGGAACTATTTGTTATAACAATCAAGGTTATACAGAACTAGATCCAATATACTTACGTCGCAAAATAGCTTACTGCTTCCAAATTCCTTGCTTATTCGGCGAAACAGTTTATGACAACTTATTTTTTCCATTTCAAGTTCACGCAGAAAAATATAATACCAAAAAAGTACGACAGCTTTTTGAGCAATTTGAGCTAAATTCAAATTTAGAAAATAGTTCGATAAACACTCTCTCGGGTGGAGAGAAACAGCGTATTGCACTAATCAGAAGTTTATTATTTTTGCCTGAAGTTCTATTGCTTGATGAGATAACTTCCGCTTTAGATCATGAAAATACTTTAATCGTCGAGCGAGTTCTTAACGATGTTAATGCTCAGGGTACAAGTTTAGTCTGGGTTACGCATAGTCTTGAGCAAAGTCAGAGGGTAGCCAGCAGGGTTATCACCATGAAAGATGGTGCAATCATTAGTGAACACGCAGGAGTAAAAAATGCATCAAGTTAGCCAAGTTAGTAATACATCATTATTTTTTGCTTCATCACTGATACTAATAACATTATTTTTCTCTTACTGGCAAAAATTAAAGCTAGAGAAAGACACGATTATCAGCGTGCTACGGGCAGTGGTGCAATTGATCGCTATCGGTTATGTACTTGAGTTTATTTTTGGGCAAAAAAGCGTTTGGTTTACCAGTTTATTACTACTATTCATGATTATTAACGCAGCATATAACGCTGCACGGCGCGGTGCGGGGATTAAACACGGTTTTCTAATTTCATGTCTAGCTATTGGAGTCGGAACGATTGTAACATTAACGGTGCTAATTTCTTCTAAAACCATCCATTTTAGTGCTTATCAGGTTATTCCAGTAAGTGGGATGATTATTGGTAATGCAATGATTGCACTGGGATTATGTTACAAGCAATTACTAAAAGATTTTCAACAGAAACGCAATGAAGTTGAAACTAAGCTGGCGCTCGGTGCAGATATTTTACCATCAGCCATAAATTTAGTTCGAGATGCGTTAAAAACAGGGACTATCCCTACGCTAGATTCAGCAAAAACACTAGGAATTGTTTCTCTTCCCGGCATGATGACGGGATTAATTTTAGCAGGTACCTCGCCACTTGCGGCAGTCAAATATCAAATAATGGTTACATTTATGTTGCTTGCAACAACTTCAATAGCTTCATTTATTGCCTGTTTTCTAGCCTATCGAGGTTTTTTTAATGCGCAGAAACAGCTGATTTAGGTTCCAATCATTCGAGATTCTTATTAACCCACTTGACAATACCATCAAGAGATAAAAAATTATTAAATGAACGAGCTTTTAAGCCCAAGTTTAGATTATTAATAATGTTGGTTAATGCACTACCTGCACCAATCTCAAGAATAACGGTAACGCCCAGCTCCTGCATTATTTCGATCGTCCGGCTAAAATGAATAGTATTTGAAATTTGCTGACTGAGCGACAAAATACCATCTTTTGCCGTATAAATAACTTGATTGTCAACGCTTGCAATAATTGGCGCAACTAATGTGTGCCATGATTGCTTACCAAGATACTGTGCAAAGTTTATACTCGCGTTACTTAATAACGGTGTATGTGATGCCAAACTAACTTTTATCCAAGTTAATTTGAACATTGGAAAATTGCTGCTCAACATTCTAAATAAATTCTGTAAATTTACAGCTAAACCACCAATAACCCAATTATCACGCGAATTTTGAATTGCCGGATAAACGGCAAAATCAGAACAAAGTTGTAAAAGCTGTTCCTGTAAAATACCATTAACTGCCAGTAAAGTATTGGGTAAGTACTCTTGCGCGGCAATGTCCATCAATTCAGCACGCTTCTTTGCTAAGTTAATTAGAGTTTCAAAATCACAAGCGCCACTACACGCATAAGCACTTAACTCACCCAAACTATATCCGGCAAAAGCTGTTGGAACTGGTAATCGCTCTTTAAGTAACTGCCATTGAATATAACTTAGCCCAGTAATTAATGGTTGTGCATGATGATTATAAAATAACTCTTCGTCACTAAGTGAAATTTGCGGAAGGAGCTGGCATGATAGCTGTTTTGTCAAGTTACTAATTAAGAGTTCTGAATTTGAATAAGCACTCAAAGAACTAAACATATTCAGGTTTTGGTTACCCTGTCCACTACAAACTATACCTAGCCCCATAATTCAATCTCCGCATGATAAACAAAAATTGTTGCCGCCAGTAAATCTGCACAACCGCCTGGACTAAGATTACGCGCTATAAATTGTTGGTGTATTGATTGTGCTTGAATTAACCAATTTTTCTGCATTATGCCACCGGCATTGATGAATTTTTGAGCTTGATCCTGCGCAAATTTTAAACCAGCTAAACCACCACGATACAATAAATTAGTATCCTGAACATGTGATAACAAAATATAAAACAACTGAACATAAGCAGCTTCATTATACCGAGGATAAAACTCTCTAAGCAACGGTAGGTATTGACTGAAAATATCTTCAAATCCACCAGCTGCATGCTGAATAATATCACATTTATTTGACAAATACTTGTCCCTGACTTGTTGCCCGTGAGATGTTTCATTCGTACGATGCTCGAGGATAGATGCTCCCCACAAACTACGAATTAAATCAGGAATCATTGCAAATTTAATTTGCTTTACATAACTTGCAGCACAGGCAGCTACCAGAATTCCTAAGATAAAAATTGCCCCACGATGGGTGTTAATATCATTAGTTGCTCGTAACATTGCATTTTCAGCCGTCTTGCCTGCCGCTACTAATTCAGAAAATGGAGCACTTTTCTCACCCAACATAATCATCTGCACCCAATAAACATCAAGCGCTGTAATACTCGCTAAAAATGTATCTTTATTCATATCATGGTGGCTACCATTATCAATTAAACTCACCAATCCTGCTTTAGGATAACAAACTAATTCAGCATAGAGCGAATTATGAGCTAATGAAACTATGCGCTGTTGCCAGTTATTAATCATGCCAATTGTTCCAACAGAGCGTTGCGATGAATAAACTTCACCCCTCTAAACCCCTTACATAATATTTTGTCTGAATCAGAAAACCATTCACGCCAAGCCACTGCATACCCATCCGGGAAAATTAATTCACCATCAATTCTTCGCCCACTTGCCACAGCCAAAGTATTCAATAAAGGAACTATCTGCGTCAACTGATGATGCATCGAAACATGCAGTAAAATGTCTAAATCAGAATCAGCATGAGTATAGTTTTTCTTAGTTAAAATTTGCCAGCTAAATGAGCCATAAATGCATGGTTTAAGATTTAATAGCTCTAACTTTTGAATAATTTTTGTAAGCGATGATGATTTTGCTATGAAACATGGAACTATATTAACCAATGATAAAGGTGCGCTCTGCGAAATTACAGATTTAATTGGAATCAAACAACTATGACGTGAAATTTTTTTATCTAGTCCATTACACCATGCAATATTCAGATAATCTACGCTTGGATTAGTTTGCCGCGTCACAACACAGGGAAGTTTTTGCATAACCCACTCTTTTAATTCTGGGCTATAACTAAACTCAGAATTAAGCCAGACTAAATCATGGCGCTGGAGACTCATTCTGCAGCTAAAATATCGGTAACAATTTTAGTTGCTTGAGTACGACCACCACGAGACGCACCTTGCGTACGCCAACGATGAATATCTGTTGTAGCGGGCAATAAAGCATTAACTCTAGACATAAACTCTTGTGCCGCGAGAACTGCTTCAATAGCTCCCAGACGAACGTAATTTTCTGCTCCAGGTGCAAAAATCGCTGAGGTTTTGCTTAATTCTTCAAGCTTCTCAACTGGAATTTTGGTTACCCGCGACATTGCATCCAGCCACATTACCGCGATTTGAGCCTCTTTTAGCGCAAAAACATAATCCGCATTCAGTGCACTTGCAATAAATGCTCCACCTAAAGCTTTGCCATAAACTAACGCAAAAATCTTATGCCCTTGTGCGCGCGCAAGATTAAATGTTGCGATTAAATGCCCATAAAAACTATTTAAGCCAAGTAGCTCGGCATTGTGACTGACTTTTTGTCCAGCGGTATCAATCACGATACAGATTGGACGTTCTGGATGATTTTCAATTGTATCCAAAATAAAATCTGCTAATTTAATACTCATAGCATTATCCAAGCTTGCTTGATTAACAATTCCACATAAAGCATATGTTTGTTCTTGGTAGCTAAATTCACCGAGCAATATATCTTGTTCAACTGTTATTTTAGCGTTACTACCAAATGTAGCATTAATTAATTGTTGGTATTCCATGACTACTCCGCTAACGATTGTTGTAATTGTATAAATTGCATATCAGTTAAATCTGGAACCTGTTCAGGAGTTTTCACACCTAAATCACGCCAAATATCTAAAGCATCATGGCAAGCACTATATTTTGTCAGCAACTCAGCCAAACGTAGATTATCCACACGCAAACTCTCAACATTCAAAACCGGCTTATTATTCAAAGTATTTTTTATCTGCTGCCGAAGTTCTGCTATTTCAGGAATAGCGTATTTTGACAACCCGAGTAAAGCACGATGCTTACCGCCACATGTTCGCCACACTAAAGCACGATCCTTGGAGTCATACTCATCAACTCCCATGACTGTTTCGATTACTTCTGGTCCTGAGACACCGCTTCGTCCCTGTTCGCTAATAAGTAAACTATCTGTGCACGCCGCGGTAATACCAATACCACCAAATGCACCATTTTTACCCGCAACAACTGCTATCACAGGAATAGCATTTAAACGTAATGCAAAAATACTCCGAATTATTTCACTAATTGCAATTTCGCCTGCATTAGCTTCTTGTAGACGAACTCCACCGCTATCTAGCAATAAGATTACACCATTTACTTTACGCTTAAGTGCCCGTAAACACATTCCGGCAATTTTAGCGCCATTTACCTCTCCAACCGCCCCGCCAATAAAGTTAGCCTGTTGCGCAATTACTGCAATTTCTTTGCCATCGAGCATGGCATCACCAATCACCACGCCATCATCAAATGAAGTTAGTAAATTAAGCTGGGCAAGATGTGGACTAGTTACCTGCGCTAAAGGTGGCAAAATTTCTTTAAAACTACCCTCATCAACTATGGCTATGATTCGTTCACGTGGGGTAAGCTCAACATAATGTGAATTAGTTATATCTTTATCTGCGGATGCAGACAGGTATGCTTCATAAGCTTGGCGTAAGCGTAATGCGACGATTGCTGGAGTCGCACCACTATCGTGTAGAATAAACTCCAGCCCACCAATGGCAAACTTGCTTGCAAAATCACTAACCACCGCATGCCATATTTCGGAATATCCTGCTACACTGGTAATAACCGTAAATTTGACATTGCAATTATTTTCATGATTTAATAACAAAATTTCAAGATTACCAGAATTTACCACACCAATACTTGCACCACTTTGTCCATTAGGGGCAGTTTTACTAGGCAGATTATAATTTAGCTGTTCCATCATGTTACCAATCCCTAAAACTTGATGGCGGCTGATATAAGCCACCAGAAATATGAACTAAGTCCTTAATGGTCTTAGCAGCTAATAAATCACGTGTCACGTCACGATAGCTGATTCCAATATCTTCCGGATATTGTATTACCCCACGTTCACGTAATTGATTTACTATTTCTTTATCACGTTGTAAACCAACTGGAGTGTAGCCCGCAATACCACGAATTGCTTGTTCGCGTTCAATAGAGTTACGGCAAAGTAACAGATTGGCAATTCCCTCTTCAGTCACAATATGTGTAACATCGTCACCTAAAATCATAATTGGTGGTAACGGCGTGTGCATTTTTTCCTGTAATGCCCAAGCATCAAGTTTCTCAACAAAAGTTGCCACACCAGCAGCCTGAAAGGTATCAACCATTTGAACTACCAATTTACGCCCACGCAAAAATGGTTTATTTTGACTGGTAGCATACTCCTGTCCAGCCTGCAACCAGCACGGTGTCGAATGACGACGTGCATTAACATCACTACCTAAATTAGGCGCTCCGCCAAAACCAGTTATCCGCTCCAAGGTCGCGGTAGAACTATTTCCCTGTAAATCAATCTGTAATGTTGCGCCAATAAATAGGTCAATTGCATACAAACCAGCTAATTGAGCAAACGCCCGATTACTCCGTTGTGAACCGTCAAAACCATTGAAGAAAATATCTGGATGGGCACGGACATAGTCATTCATTCCAACTTCACCACCTGGCGAGCAAATGGTTTTGACAAATCCAGCTTCAATAGCAGGGATAAGTGTTGGAACAGGATTAATCACAAAATTTTGGCATATTTTATCTTTTAGCCCGAGACTTTCAGCATAGGTTGGCAAAAGTAATTCAATTGCACAAGTATTAAAACCTATTCCGTGATTGAGACGATTTACGCCGTATTTAGCATAAATTCCTTTAATTACCATCATTGCCATTAGGATTTTTAATTCATCAATTTTTGCTGGATCGCGAGTAAATAATGGGTTAAGTACCATTGGTAATGGACTATGTACAACCACATCAACCCAAGATGCTGGAATATCTACACGTGGTAATTCATCAACTACCTCATAAACCTCCGCAATTACCAAACCATTACGAAAAGCTGTAGCCTCAACAATGGCTGGAGTATCTTCAGTATTTGGTCCAGTATAGAGATTACCCTGCCGATCGGCTTTTGCCGCAACTACCAATGCGACTTTTGGGGTGAGATCTACGAAATAACGCGCAAAGAGCTCTAGATAAGTATGAATCCCACCGATAGTTATTTTGCCACTAGCGGCGAGTTGTGCCAAGCGTGCTCCTTGCCCACTTGAGTAGCAAAAATCCACACGATTGGCTAAACCTTTTTCAAAAACACGAATATGTTCTGGTAAACTTAACGCAGATTGAACAATATGTAAATTATTAGTTTGTTCCGGATCTAGCTGTGCCAAAGCTTGTGCTAAAAACTGAGCTTGTTTTTGGTTGTTGCCCTCAAGACAGACTCGATCTCCAGAGTGAATCACGATTTGCAGTAGAGCTACCAATTGGTCACGCTCAACCCATTTATCTTTAAGTAAATGTTCTACAGCAGCTAATCTTTGTAACTTGTTTTTATGTTCTAAATCAAATTCCATAGCCATTTCCGATTCAATGAAAAATTACATATCCTCTAGCCACCAACTATTAAACCACCGTCCAAACGGATTGTTGGCTGACCAACACCAACTGGTACAGACTGTCCATCTTTACCACAAACTCCTACACCACTATCCAAAGCAAGATCATTACCAATCATCGTTACATGCTGTAAACATTCTGGTCCATTTCCGACCAATGCACAACCTTTCACTGGATATGCAAGCTTACCTTTTTCAATCACCCACGCAACTGAGGCATTAAACACAAACTGCCCTGAAGTTATGTCAACCTGACCACCTTCAAAGTTTTCCGCAAATAAACCATAGTCAACGCTAGCAATAATTTCCTCTGGTGTGCTTGTGCCACCTAACATATAAGTATTAGTCATCCGTGGAATCGGATTGCTAGCATATGATTCACGCCTACCATTACCTGTTGATTGAGTGTTCATTAGTCGAGCATTTAATTCATCAAACAAATACCCCTTAAGGATACCATCTTCAATCAAAACAGTCCGCGAACTTGGATTACCTTCATCATCAATATTCATTGAACCACGACGATCGCTAATGCATCCTTCATCAATTACTGTAACACCTTTACTAGCAACTTGCTGACCTATTTTACCACTAAATGCAGAACTACCCTTACGATTAAAATCTCCCTCAAGACCGTGACCAACTGCCTCATGCAAGATAACTCCAGCCCAACCATTTCCCAAAACTACTGGCATTTCACCGCTTGGTGCTGGCATTGCTTCCAACTTTAATTGTGCTTGCACATAAGCTTTTTCAATATAATTGCTAATCATCTCTAAGCTAAAGTATTCCAATGAATAACGTCCACCACCGCCAGCTGCCGCGCGTTCCATTTTACCATCTTTATTGACAATTATAGTAATGCTCAGATGGATTAACGGACGAATATCGCTAAAATGATGTTCGTCACTTCGCGCCAAATAAATTTGATCATATTCAAGATTAATACTCGCAATAACATTTGTTACATAATTTTTGGCGCGTGCAATCTGATTGATGCTTTGTAGTAACTGGATTTTCTTGGCACTATCCCAACTTTGGAGTGGATTTTCAAAAGTGTGTAGATTAAGCGCATGGTTATTTACGTTTGAATAACCATGATTATGTTTATCCACTGGCTCAATGTATAAATTATCAACTAGATCTTTAATTACGCGCTGATCCAGAGCATTGGCATAGCTAAAGAACGTTTTCTCACCACATACAGCACGTACGCCAATACCTTGATTAACTGCATAACTTCCGGATTTAATGATTCCCTCATCAATCACCCATGATTCACTAGCTGTATTTTGTAAATATAAATCAGCGAAATCAATTCCTCGTCTTGAGAGCTGATTTAATTGTACATTTAAAAAATTTGAATCAATTCCGTTATTAGTTAATAAACAATCCACCACTTGTTGATTTATCATGATTCTTCAACCTTAAACTATAGTCATAAAAAAAGGCTATAAATAATTAAAAAAGCCACCCGAAAGTGGCTGTGTATTTATTGATTTGCTTGTGCTGGCGCAACATCACCGCCAGTATTTTGTACCCGATCAAGCTTATAATTTACTTTGTATAAACTTCTTAGTGAACCAACATAAGCATTTAGATTCATCATTGAGTATTGTTCAGATAATTGTGAAACAACTTTCTCATTTTGCGCATCCAAGCTTTTATCCGTAGCTTGACTATTAATCTGGTATAAAACATACGAGCCATCTTGTGCTAGTGCTCCAGTATAGCTAGGGAAATTAGCCGGTGCAGCAAAAATCTGTTTAACTGCCATAGGATCAATAGTTTTACTTTGCCCAAGTAAAGTTACATTTTCAGGATTAGCAAAATTAAGTTTTAATTTACCCTGCTGTAATTGAGTTAGATCTTGCTGTCCAAGGGCTGAAGCCATTTGGCTTGCTTGCTGTGCTTTCAGCGCATCAATGATCTGAGGTTTAACAGTTTCCAACGGTGTCATTGCTGCTGGTTTATATTCAGTAGAACGTGCCACCACATAACTACCATCGCCCAAATCAACAACTTCACTGTTATGATGCTGTTTAAGCACTTCGTCACTAAAAATTGATTTTTGTAATTTAGGATTAGCAAATAACCCCTTGGCAGAAGCTCCCTTGCTTACCCAATCGCTATTTTGAATAGCAATCCCAAGTTTTTGCGCAGCAGGGTCTAATGAATCAGCTTTATTATAAGTTAAATCATTTAGCTGATCAATCATTCCGGGTAATTGCTGTTGTGCTTTTTGTTTTTGTAATTGTTGTACTACCAGCGCCTTTTTCGAAGCCTCATCATTACCTTTAATATCATTTAGTTTCAAAATATGGAAACCGTACTGAGTTTCGACTAAATTGCTAATTTGACCTTTTTTCATGGTGAAAGCAATATCTTCAAATGGTTTGACCATTACTCCATGACCAAAGAATCCTAAATCACCACCATTGGCAGCAGAACCAGGATCTTGAGAATATTGTTTTGCCAATTTAGCAAAGTCTGCGGGGTTAGCTTTTACTTGCGCCAGTACCTTCTCAGCCTGAGCTTTTACTTGTGCCTTTTGAGCAGCTGTTGCATCCGGAGCGACTGTAAACAGTATATGTGAAACATCAATTTGCTCATTATTGCTTGCATTTGGATGATCCTGTAAGTATTTAGTTACATCCGCATCACTAACAGTGATTGTTTTTGCTATGTTATCCGCAGATAATTGAATATATTGTAATTTAACTTGATCTGCAATAGTATATTTTGTAATATTTTGTTGATAATAAGCCGCTATATCGCTTTCGGAAATATTAATTTTGGCATAAAACTGCTTAGGATCAATCACATAACGTGACACATTACGTTCGCGACTTAACAACGCTGCAAATTTATCTTGAAAAGTTTGTGAAGTAAAGTATGAGTTTTTGAAGAAATCAAGCTCCTGATTAATTAAAATCTGTTGCTGCATATCTTGTTCAAACTTAGTGGAAGTCGTATAACGTTGTTTAAGAAATTCCTGATATTTATTTACATCAAATTTACCATCAGTTTGGAATGCAGGAATAGCAGCAATTGCATCTTGTAATTGAGTGGTTGTCACGCTTAAGTGATGATCATCAAATGAGTTTAATAATAATTGGCGATTAATCAAACCAAAAAGCACCTGCATTTTGTCTGGTGATTGTCCTTGAGATTGATCCATCGCCCTATCAATGTCTTGCGAATAAATCTTATTGCTACCAACTTTGGCAACATAACCATCATCGCCACCCATACCAAAATAACCACTAACTCCCCATACTACGAAGGTACTGGCTATCACGATCATAATTCCTTTGACCATTTTTTGGTGTTTTTCAACAACATTAAACATCTTTAAACCCTATCTTAAACTTAACTTGATAACTAAAATATACAATAATCAAAAACTAATTATCCACCAATATTATAATTTGGTGCTTCCTTAACAATCTGCACATCATGAACATGTGATTCTTTTATTCCTGCAGCAGTAATTTCAACAAACTCGGCATAGCGATACATGTCCGCAATTGTTGCGCAGCCCAAATAACCCATTGATGCGCGCAGACCACCTAAAAGCTGATGCACGATTGAATTTAAAGAACCTTTGTGAGGAACACGTCCTTCAATCCCTTCTGGAACTAATTTATCATTTCCAGCATCTTTTTCCTGAAAATAGCGATCAGCAGAACCTTTACTCATTGCACCGAGCGACCCCATACCACGATAAGACTTATAACTACGACCTTGATAAAGCTCAATTTCACCTGGCGCTTCATCAGCACCAGCAAGCATACTACCTAGCATAACACAGGATGCACCAGCCGCCAATGCTTTCGCCACATCACCAGAAAAACGAATCCCGCCATCACCAATCACAGGAACCCCTGAGGTTGCCAAATAATCTGCCACATTGGCAATTGCTGATAATTGAGGCACACCCACTCCAGCAACTACACGCGTAGTACAAATAGAGCCTGGTCCAATTCCAACTTTAACACCGTCAGCACCGGCATCAACCAAAGATTTTGCAGCCGCAGCAGTTGCAATGTTTCCACCAATAACTTCTATGTGTGGAAAATTATTTTTAATCCAGCGGACACGATCAATCACACCCTGAGAGTGTCCGTGAGCGGTGTCAACAATAATAACATCAATTCCAGAGGCTGCCAATAGTGATACACGTTCTTCTGTGTCACCACCGCTACCAACCGCTGCCCCAACGCGTAAACGACCTAAATCATCCTTGCTTGCCAAAGGATAAGCTACATTTTTGGTGATATCTTTAACCGTAACTAATCCACGTAATTCAAAAGCTTGATTCACCACCAAAACGCGCTCAAGACGATGTTTATGCATTAATTCTTTGGCATGATTGACTGAATCACCCTCTAATATTGTCACCAAGCGCTCACGCGGTGTCATGATATTACGCACTGGTTGTTCTAAGTTGGTTTCAAACCGTACGTCACGATTGGTTATGATACCAACTACTTTACCATGCTCTATTACTGGAACTCCAGATATTTTACGGCGTTGTGTAATTGCTAATAACTCGCGAACACTAGCATCTGGAGCTATCGTAATTGGATCTTTAACAATGCCTGATTCATGACGTTTTACATTGGCAACTCGACTTGCTTGATGTTCTGGTGTCATATTTTTATGAATGATACCAATTCCACCCTCTTGTGCCAAAGAAATTGCCATTCTAGCTTCCGTAACCGTATCCATCGCTGCAGAAACAAGTGGGATATTCAAATTTAAGTTACGCGTTAATTTGGTAGTTAAACTAACATCTTTAGGCAAAACTTCAGAATGTGCTGGTACTAATAAAACGTCATCAAAAGCATAAGCTTTTTGCAAAATTTTTAACATGGTATTGTTTCCTATCGTTATTTATCGTCTACTTGTTTAATAATATTTGTAAAATCTGTTACATCCTTAAAGCTTCGGTAAATTGAGGCAAAACGAATGTACGCCACTTTGTCCAATTTAGATAACTGCTCCATTACCAAGTCTCCGATCACTCGGCTATTAATTTCCCGCTCGTGGTGCATTAAGACTTGCTGACGAATAGCTTCAATCGCATTATCCACTAAATCCATTGGCACTGGGCGTTTATGCAATGCTTTCATGAAGCTAATGCGGATTCTAGATTCATCATACTCTTGCCGCGAACCATCTGTTTTAACTACCGCAGGAAGCTGTAATTCAATTTTCTCAAAAGTATTAAAACGCCGATCACAGTGAACACACTTTCTTCGGCGTTTAACAATCATTTTATCATCGCTAAGTCGCGTATCAATGACTTGGGTATCATCATAATTGCAAAAAGGACACTTCATTAGCGTGCCCTAGCTTGCAGATTTAATTAGTGGAAAACCTAATTGCTCACGTGAAGCATAGTATTTCTCAGCAACCAATTTAGCTAAATTACGAATCCGTCCAATATAAGTAGCACGCTCTGTCACCGAAATTGCTCCACGAGCATCCAGCATATTGAAAGTATGCGCTGCATTTAAGATCATTTCATAACCAGGTAAAACTAATTCGACTTCAAGCAGACGCTTAGCTTCACTTTCAAAATTATTAAAATTATTAAATAATAATTCGCTATTACTATGTTCAAAATTATATTTGGATTGCTCAACTTCATTTTGGTGAAATACATCACCATAAGTTACATTGCGTCCATCCAAAGTCCGCGCCCAAACTAAATCATAAACACTATCTACGCCTTGCAGATACATTGCCAATCGCTCAAGACCATAAGTAATTTCGCCAAGCACAGGTTTACAATCCAATCCACCGACTTGTTGAAAATAAGTAAACTGAGTTACCTCCATTCCATCAAGCCAGACTTCCCAGCCAAGCCCCCACGCACCAAGAGTTGGGTTTTCCCAGTTATCTTCAACAAAGCGAATGTCATGAACCAGTGTATCAACACCAAGTTCACGGAGTGAATCAAGATATAGCTCCTGAATATTATCCGGAGATGGTTTTAACACCACCTGAAATTGGTAATAATGCTGTAAACGATTCGGGCTTTCGCCATAACGCCCATCTTTTGGACGGCGTGATGGTTGCACATATGCGGCAAACCAAGGCTCGGGACCAATGCTACGCAAAAAAGTAGCAGTGTGAGAAGTCCCTGCGCCCATTTCCTTGTCGTATGGTTGTAGAACAACACAACCAACTTTGGCCCAATAAGACTGTAATTTTAATATAATATCCTGAAATGTCAATATGTTAGTACTTTCCGCCATTGCTGTTTATCTCTTTCAAGCAAAATTCTGTTACAATTAACCGATGATTTTAGCAAAATTCCACATCCTTCGCCGAAATTTATGCTGCAATCTCAACTTTATGCTAGAATACAGCGCATTCAACTTAGATATGGTTTTAATTATATGAGTATTATTCGTAACAAAAAAGCATTTCATGATTTCACGATTGAAGAAACTTTTGAAGCTGGCATTGCGCTTGAAGGTTGGGAAGTTAAAGCCATTCGAGAAGGTCATGGACAATTAAAAGATAGCTATGTCAAAATAAAAGATAATGAAGTTTGGCTACTTGGTTTTACAGTAACCCCAATGTTATCCGCCAGTACCCACGTTAATCCAGATGCAATGCGTCTGAAAAAACTATTATTACACCGCCGTGAAATTGATAAGCTTATCGGCAAAGTCGAGCAAAAAGGTTATAGCTTGATTGCAATTGATTTGCATTATAAAAAAGGGCGCGTAAAAGCTGAAATAGCTCTGGCTAAAGGTAAAAAACTTTATGATAAACGAGCAGCAGAAAAAGAACGCGATGGTAAAAAAGAAACTGCAAAAGCGATTAAAGAGTTTAAACGCCTTTAGGTTCTTTCCCGCATATGTCTTTGACAAATTGGGTAAACTTTACTATAATAACCGCCTGACAAATACTTCTTTATAGGTTTATAAAAAATGACAAGTGAAATAAAAAAACAAGCAGAAACTAAGATGGGGAAAAGCTTAGACAGCTATAAAAATACATTAACTAAAATTCGCACGGGTCGTGCGCATGCAGGTTTGCTTGATCATGTACAAATTGACTACTATGGTGCAATGATGCCTATTAATCAAGTAGCAACGGTGACTGCCAGTGATGCCCGCACTTTAACTGTACAGCCTTTTGAGGCCAAAATGTCTGGAGCTATTGAAAAAGCAATCCGCGATGCAGATTTGGGATTAAACCCAGCAACCAATGGTAACACCGTACGTGTACCCATGCCTGCACTGACTGAGGAACGCCGTAAAGAACTTATTAAAGTTGTAAAAGGCGAAGCAGAAGAAGCCAAAGTAGCAGTTCGTAATGTACGTCGTGACGCTAATAACGAACTAAAAGCGAAGTTAAAAGATAAAGCAATTACCGAAGATGATGATAAACGTGCCCAAGATGAAATTCAAAAATTCACGGACAAATATATTGCTGAAGTTGATAAATTAACTGCAGATAAAGAAAAAGAACTTTTAACAGTTTAATCGTATTATCTACCTCAATTAACTTCACAAAATGCAATGCTCTCCAGCGTTGCATTTTGTGCGTTTATATATGATAAAAAATGACACAAATTCCACAACATATTGCAATCATCATGGATGGAAATGGACGCTGGGCAAAAAAACGTTTTTTACCGCGTGTTGCTGGACATGTTAAGGGTGTTAATGCACTAAAGAACATTGTCAATCATTGTGATAACTTAGGTGTTAAATACCTAACTGTCTTTGCTTTTGGGCGCGAAAATTGGAATCGTCCACAAGATGAAGTTAGTTTTTTGATGCGTTTAATGCTCAAGCGCCTAGATAAAGAACTTGATGAATTACATAGTAAAAATGCAATAATTAAATTTATTGGTGATCGAACGCGAATTAATAATGAGTTATTAACGAGTATTCTTGCAGCCGAGGATAAGACGAAACAAAATACAGGATTAAATTTTAGTATTTGTCTGGATTATAGCGGTCAATATGATATTATTCAGGCAATAAATAGAATAATTTCTGAACGTCCTGAATCACCAATAACTGAAGAAATGCTTAGTCACTATTTATTAACGGATGGAATGCCAAATCCAGATCTAGTAATTCGGACAAGCGGTGAAAGTCGAATCAGTAATTTCATGCTATGGCAATTAGCCTACAGTGAATTTTATTTTAGCGGTATTTACTGGCCAGATTTTACGCCAAGCGAGCTAGAACATGCTATAGAGTGGTATAATAACCGAGAACGCCGCTTTGGCAAAATATCAGAACAAATTTAGAAATCAAAATTATGCTTAAACAACGAATAATTACCGCTTTAATCTTATTTTTCTTGGCCGTTGGCGCTATCTTTTTTACACCGCCGCTGGTTTTTGCAGCTTCATGCTGGCTATTATGCTTAATCGCCAATTATGAATTGGCTAAAATGTATCGCTTTAACAAACTACAAATAACCGTTAGTATGATTATTAACACCTTGATCGCAGTAGGCATCGGACAAGTTAATTATGATCTAAGTCAAATTATTCGAATTGTGAGTGTTGCAACTTGGTGCTTCGCTGTGCCTTTGGTTTTGATCTTTACTCCCAAGCATTTTAGCAAGCTTGCAATTGCAATTTTTAGTGGCTTATTATTTATCCCTGCATATTACGCGCTGACAATTTTACATGCACTATTTGGTCCATGGCAGTTAATTAGCATTATGGCAATTGCTTGGGTAGCTGATACAGGTGCTTATTTCGTTGGTAAACAATTTGGTAAGCATAAATTGGCTCCAAGAATAAGCCCGGGTAAAAGTATTGAAGGTGCAATTGGTGGCTTGATTTTAGTAGTTATTTACTTAGTTGCTTTAAAATATTTTAATCTAGCAGATTATTTAGTTACTTACTCAATGGCATTTAAATTTGCTGCGATCTTGACTGTGATTAGTATTGCGGGAGATTTGTTTGAATCTTGGTTAAAGCGTGTTGCTGGGGTTAAAGATAGCGGTTCAATTTTACCTGGTCATGGTGGAGTCTTTGATCGAATTGATAGTTTAATTGCAGTATTAGCGATTGCCTTTGCCATTATTCGTGGAATGTTATAATGCAAAAAATAGTTATCTTTGGCGCAACTGGTAGTATTGGTGTTTCAACCTTAGAAGTAATTAAGTTACACTCCGATAAATTTTCTGTATTTGCGCTAACTGCCAATAATAATGCAAGCTTGCTGTACCAGCAATGTTTAGAGTTTAATCCTAGCTATGCCTATATTAATGGTGACGATGCAGCCAAAGCACTGCAAAACCGCCTTACAGAAGCTAATTCCAACACTCAGGTATTATGTAAGGCTGAAGACCTCGCTTATCTCGCAGCACATGCTGAAGTAGACCTTGTTATGTCTGCAATTGTCGGTAGTGCTGGACTAGTTCCAACTTACCATGCTGCAAAGAGCGGTAAAAAAATTCTACTTGCCAATAAAGAATCGCTAGTTGCAGGTGGAAGGATTATAACAGATACGGCAAAACTTAATCATGCACAGATTATTCCAGTTGATAGCGAACATAGCGCAATTTTCCAAGCTTTACCATATGGATATACTAGCCTCGATCAAATCGGAGTAAATAAAATCATCCTAACCGCATCTGGTGGACCGTTTTTAAATACGCCGTACGCAGAATTATGTAAAGTTACTGCGGCACAAGCAGTCAAACATCCAAATTGGAGTATGGGGCAAAAAATTTCAGTTGATAGCTCAACGCTTATGAACAAAGGTTTGGAGGTAATTGAAGCTTATTGGTTATTTAATGCCAAACCTACACAGATTGAAGTTGTCGTTCACCCACAAAGCATAATTCATTCTATGGTTGAGTACATTGATAGTTCAATTATTGCCCAGATGGGTACACCAGATATGAAAACTCCAATTGCTTATGCCCTGTCTGCACCAGAAAGAATTAGTTCAGGAAGTAAACAGCTTAATTTTAGCAATTTACAGAATTTAACTTTCTGTGACGCAGATTACACTCGCTTTCCATGTCTGAAGCTTGCACTAGATGCACTAGATGAAAATAGTAACGTTGCTGCAGTCATTAATGCAGCGAACGAGGTTGCTGTAGCTAAGTTTTTGGCAAATGAACACGGATTTTATGATATTCCTCGAATGATTGAAACTGCTATTGTAAAATTTGCAGCTACAACGCCCACGCATATAGAAGAACTACTATCACTTGATCTCGAAGTAAAACAATACTGCACAAAATTATAAAGTATTATTCTCTATTGAGATACAACAGTTGCTACACCACCAACTAGATTTAGTTGTTGGTCAATGCAGCTAGGAATTTGATCCGCTCGGTGACTAACATAAATAATCGTGTGCTGACTATCGGCAAACAAATAATTTACCAAAGCAACAAATTGTTGAGTTTGGCAGTCGTCTAAACCTTGACAAGGTTCATCAAAAATAAATAATGGTGGATTTTTGATTATTGCCCGAAGCAGCAATAACATTCTTTGTATTCCATTTGAAACATTGGCAAAGCGTTGGTTGGTATAAGTATCCAAACCAGCACCCGATAACCACTGCTGAGCTAAATTAATCTGTTCATCAGTTGGATTACGATGCAAACCTGGTGTATCATAAAATCCAGAAATTACTGTTTGTAAACACGTCATATTACCATCAAAGTTCCAGTGTAATTCTGGCGAAATAAATCCAATATTACGCTTAATATCCCAGATTGTTTCACCACTACCACGCTTACGATCAAAGAGATAAATTTCATTGGCATAAGCTTGCGGATGATCTCCATTTATTAAGCTTAACAAGGTAGACTTACCGGCACCATTAGCACCACTGACTAACCATTTATCACCAGGTGTTACCTGCCAATTAATATTATTCAATGCTATTTTCTCACCATAAGAGATGGTTACGTCTTTAAATCTTATAATATTTACAAACTTACTGGTAAACTCAGGCAGTTTAAGATTACTATAATTAAAACTCGTTGCAGCAGGCATTATTTCTGGATGATAATCATTTATGCTAATTTTATTTAGATCATGCGCAGGTGAAATACTCAAAACATGAGTAATAAATTTGGGTATAGTATGATTATCACCAATCAAAATAAAACAAACTCCAGCTTGAGCTAATTTAGCCATATACTCATGCAAATGCTTAACCGTGGTTACATCTAAGCCGATTAAAGGATTGTCTAGAATTATTATTTGCGACGGTTTAGCTAAAGCTAAGATTAATTGCAATTTTTTACGCTCACCGCTGGAAAGCTGAAGTAAAGCGGCATCCAAACGATGATTAAAACCTAATAGAGTTAAAAGATGTTGCGTCTTAACATCATTGATATCAACAGCATTACTAATAGTCTGTCTAACACTTGGAGCATCATCAGCATCATAACTATTATAACGCTGCTGATAATAGAAATCACTCAATCCGCAATTATTTTTAAAATGGAAAAATTGTTTAACCAACGTTACTTTGGGCGTTAAATCATTTGTTTGGTAATTAAATTTTATTTCACCAGAAGCATACAATTCCCCTGTTAGTGCCAAAGCCAGACTAGTTTTGCCAGAACCACTCGCACCAGTTAAAAATATCTGCTCTCCGTGATTAATCAACAACCCATCACATTTTAATAACTCTTTATTAAAACGCTCAATTCTAAATTGGCTTAGTGCTATTAATTGTACCATATTTGATTACTTCGCTAATTTAGGGATATAAATCGGATAATCGACATTATCAGCTTTATAAATATCATTGCGATACTGCAGTTGCCCATTACTTTCAACCCATGCAGTTTGATAAATAATATGAATCTCAAGAGGATCAGCCAATTTTACCCAGCGGTGTTTACCAGTATTAATTGCACTTTCAAGTTTATCATCATCCCAATTAGGAGTTGACGCAATCAAATAATCAGCCAACGCCAATGGTTGGCTTACTCGTACACAACCATGACTTAAACTGCGAGCCTTTTTACCAAATAAATTAGGGTTTGATGTATCATGTAAATAAATGCCACAATCATTAGGAAATAAAAATTTTAATTTGCCCAATGCATTTTTCTTACCAGGGTCTTGACGCAGGAAATAATTGAAATTAGTCTGAGTTACTTTTTGCCAATCAATCCCTGTTGGATCAATTTCCTGATTGTTTTTTGGATTAAAGACTCTAATATTGTGTTGTTCCAAATAAGAGGGGTCTTTTTGAATCTTAGATAAGTATTCTTTAGTTGCAATTCGATTGGGAATGCCCCAAAATGGATTCAACTCTAAAGTAGTTATTTTGCTATTAACCACACAGGTTTTATTGTTACCACCACCACCTACGATAACAGGCATCGATAAATCAATCTGCTGACCATTAACAATAACTAAAGAATAACTTGGAATATTTACCATTAAGTACTTGCTACCCAAATTATTTGGTAGCCAGCGCAAGCGATCCATATTCAATTGGATTTGTTTAACACGCATTTCAACTGACACATTTAATGCCTGTAGTGTGGTTTTATCTACGATACCAGTTACTTTTAAACCATTATTATGTTGAAACTGTTTAACTACCTTCGCCGTATCCTCATCATATTTTGCAGGTTGATCAGTATCATTCAAAGTATAATCTTCAGTTGCAGACAATCTTTTTTGCAATATCTCAACTCGACTACCAATAGAACCAATTTTTAAATCTTTGCCTGCTAGTATTGTTTGCCAACCACCATTACTCGCAATCTTTTGATATTTAGCTAGCTGCACTTTTAAATCAACATACCCTGAATAAGTTGGAGTAAGTTTACTCAAACTCGGAACTAAATTATTTTGTGCAATTGCCTGATTATAGAAATCAAGAATATTTAATGAACGGCGACTAACTTGCCAATCAGGATAATTAACAACTGGATCAATCCGTCCAAACTCCATGTGGCGTGCATACAACAAGTATGCATCGCTCATAGTAATGTCATATTCTGCCAATAGCCCTGGATCAACGCTATTACTCGTCTGTAGACCATCATTGATTTGTTGTTCCATTTCTTTAAGTTCTTTGGTATGGTAATCAAATGGGTTAAGACCATCCTCATAGCTATGACGTAATAGTGTTAAAAATTTATCGGCTTCAGGCTTAATCCGCCCAGTGGCAGTCCAAACTGGAAGATAGTTACGAGCAGTATAGAATTGAGTAGTTTGCGTTAAGCTACAGCGTGTAGCCTTTCCGCACATCATGCGAGTTGAACCATTCAAGGTGTTAACCTTATTGGCAATTGCTATTGATTCCATATTATCAATATTTTCAGCATAGCTGAATGAAACATGCCCTACTGCAATAATCAGTGGCAACCATAAATTTTTAGCATTTATTTTCATTAGTTAGTCAATCATAATAATCAAGTTAATCATACCCGTAACACTTATAACAACAGCGTTAAGATTTTATCATACATCCAAAACTACGCGGTAGAAGATAAGAATTATATTTTAACTAATGTCATTTGAGCCGGAATATATGTGCCACAATATTCATAAATTAAAGACCTTTAAGTAAATTTGCCATTTCAATAGCACTTATTGCTGCATCATACCCCTTATTGCCAGCTTTGGTACCAGCACGCTCAATAGCCTGCTCGATATTTTCAGTAGTAACTACTCCAAAAATCACCGGAACGCCGCTATCTAACTGAACTTTGGCAACGCCTTTTGCCACTTCATTACACACATAATCGTAATGCGAAGTTGAGCCACGAATAACAGCACCGAGTGTAATAATTGCATCATACTTTTTACTCGCTGCCAGTTTCTGAGCCACTAGAGGTATTTCAAATGCTCCTGGAACCCAAGCGGTATCAATATCACTTTCTGCAACACCATGGCGAGTCAAACCATCTAATGCCGCTCCAAGTAATTTGCTGGTAATAAACTCATTAAAGCGACTAACAACAATTGCATATCTACCACTGGTGGCAACTAAATTTCCTTCAAATATCATGATATATTCCCTTCAAAATAATAATCGACCTATCGCTGTTATAGTATAAAACAATCAAATAAACAGCAACCATTCTAAAATAATAAATGCCCTAATTTACTAACTTTCGTATCCAAATAATCTTTATTTACCGTATTTGCAGCTATAATTAGCTCTTGCCGCTCAACAATTTCAACGCCATAATCACCAAGTGCATTTAGTTTACGCGGATTATTGCTCAGTAAGCTAATCTTCGTAATTCCCAAATCACGCAAAATCTGTGCTGCAAGATAATAGTCACGCAAATCATCGGCAAACCCAAGGTGCAAATTAGCTTCAACCGTATCCATACCCTGATCTTGGAGAGCATAAGCTTTTAGTTTATTGAGTAATCCGATTCCGCGTCCTTCCTGACGTAGATAAATTAAAATCCCGCCTTCTTGCTCTATTCGTGTAAGACTTGCAGCTAATTGTTCACCACAATCACAACGTAATGAACCAAAGCCATCACCAGTCAGACATTCAGAATGGATACGTACCAGTGGCTGAGAACTGGCAGCTAGAGTACCTTTAACTAACGCAACAGCCTCCTGATTATCTATCAGGGAGCGAAAACCATACATTTCAAATGTTCCAAATTTAGTTGGCAATTTGGTTACTGCTTCCCGTTGAATCAACTTCTCATTCCGCTTGCGATAAGCTATTAGTGCCTGAATATGAATTAATTTTAAATCATGTTCGCGTGCAAATTTAATCAATTCTGGTAAGCGCGACATTGTCCCATCAGTATTAATAATTTCGCAGATTACCCCTACTGGGTTGGCACCAGCTAATTTAGCCAAATCAACAGCAGCTTCAGTATGTCCAGCTCTTTCCAAGACTCCACCACTCTTGGCAATCAGCGGAAATATATGCCCAGGTTCCCGGAAATCACTGCGTTTACTACTAGGATTTGCTAGTTGATTTAACGTAAGCGCACGCTCTGCAGCACTAATACCTGTGGTACAGCTTGCATGATCAACGCTCTGGGTAAATGCAGTTTGATGATTATCTTGATTTTCATAAACCATTGGCTTCAGACCAAGCTTGGCAGCATATTCCTGATTCAGAGGACAGCACACCAGTCCTTTACCATGCGTAATCATAAAATTAAGCGACTGAGGCGTAATTTTATCCGCTAGACCAACTAAATCGCCTTCATTTTCTCTACCTTCATCGTCGCAAACCAAAATGAGTTTTCCTGAACGTAAATCTTCTAGTGCCTCATCTATTGTATTAAACATTTATCAACATCCTATAAAAAACCATGCTCAAGTAAAAATCCACTAGTAATCTTAGAGTCTTGTGCAGACTTGGAATACATTTTTTGCATTTGTTTAACTAAAATATCACATTCGACATTTATGCTTTCCCCTATTTGTTTACGTCCAAGTAAAGACATTTTTTGCGTATGTGGAATTAAAGCGACACTTAGATAATTGCTAGTAACTTCTACTAAAGTTAAACTAGTTCCATCCAGCGCGATAGAACCTTTGGCTACACACAAATCGGTTAATTCAGATGCTAAAGCGATTTTATAAATTACGGCATTTTCTAACTGATCACGGGCAATAATTTTGCCCACTCCATCAACATGTCCACTGACAATATGACCACCAAAGCGACCATTTGCCGCCATTGCACGTTCTAAATTAACCTCAGAACCATTCTTCAATTCAGCTAAATTAGTCGCGTTAAAAGTAACAGGCATTACATCAACACTAAAATTGCTCTTGCTATAACGTGTAACAGTTAAGCAAACTCCATTAACCGCAATGCTATCACCAAGCTTAATATCGCTCAGAATTAAACTGGCATTTATGACTAATTCTAAAGTTTTTCCACCACGTTTGATTTGTGCAATATTACCAATTTCTTCAATAATTCCAGTAAACATTAGATTCTATCCTCATTGTCACGAATACAAACTATTTTTACATCATTATCCAGCTGCTTGACTTCACGAATAACAAATTTCATATTATTTTGCAAGTCAGTAAAACCGATTCCACTAAAGAAATGTTTTGCCTGAAGCGAACCAATCAACTGAGGGCTATAATAACAAATTAATTGATTAACGTATCCCGAATCAATAAAACTTGAATATACCTGTTCACCACCTTCAACTAATAAGGAACAAACACCATGCTCAAATAATACATTCAGTACCGATTTTATGTCTAACTCTCTCAACTGAAGAACTTTTACTCCGCGATTGATATATGGCTGATGCCGATTAATATCTGGATTGGAAGTGATAATCCAGACTGGAGCTTGATTATCATTGAGAAGTTTTGCATCCAATGGCGTACGTAGATTGCTGTCCAAGATAATACGAATAGGCAGGACTTGGGGATTGGTAAGCATATGCGGCGTTAAACTCGGGTCATCACTTAAAACAGTATTAACTCCAACTAAAATAGCTTGGTGATCTACACGATATTGATGTGCATCCTTGCGCGATTCACTTCCGGTTATCCATTGACTACGATTTTCCTTAGTCGCAATTCTACCATCTAGGCTCATTCCAACTTTTAAAGTAATATATGGCATTTGATTACGCATATTATGGAAAAAAACACGGTTTATTTCTGAAGCTTCAGCCGCACAAAGTCCAATTTCAACATCAATACCCGCAGTGCGCAATGCCTCAATCCCTTTACCTGAGACTAGTGGGTTAGGATCTAAATTTGCCACATAAACTTTAGTAATTCCCGACTTAATTATCGCATCAACGCAGGGAGGTGTCCGCCCAAAATGTGCACATGGTTCTAAACTGACATATAGCGTAGCACCAATTGCCCTTTCGCCTGCCTGATTTAGAGCATATATTTCAGCATGTGGACCGCCAGCAAACAAATGTGTGCCGATTCCAACAATTTGCTGATCCTTAACCACAATTGATGCTACCTGAGGATTAGGCAAAGTTTGACCTGACGCCATACGTGCCAGCTGTATAACTTGTTGCATATAATAAACATGATTTGACATTAGTAATTTGCTCAAATTAATCAAAATTTAATGTGTTCTGTATACAAGGGGAAATAGGATGGGAATTTATCAGCATTCATAAATGATTTTTGATGACAGACACGCACAATCATAGAGATTAGCAAAAGCTAACTCAATACGCTGAATTCGGTCTTACTTTGATAAAAAATCCTTGATATTATTACCGTCTTTTTTATCAACAACTTGCGTTCAAAAATCAAATATTTTTAATATCTAATAATAAAAAACACTTATCTTTCTCCCATCCAGACTATACTGTCGGTTCTGGAATTACACCAGATCAACCGTAGCCAACATCAGAATATTGGTACGGGTCACGGACTTAAAAGTACTACTACCTTATTACCGTCGGTGGGGAATTTCGCCCCGCCCCGAAAGATTTATAGCATAATTATAACATAGTTAAATAGTAGGGTTTACTTTATTCCCAAGGCAGGGAAAGCAGCAGAAATTCCCATTAATATAAACTGAGTTCCTAAAGCTAAGGTAAATAAGCCTACCACTTTAATTAATACGTTCATACCAGTATGCCCAAGAACATCGAGAAGCTTCATAGAGTATTTGAAAATGAAATAAATCGATGCTGTAATAACCAAAATTGCAGCTACCAATAAACCAAATTCTAGCCAGTTACGCCCTACTTCATCAGCAAAAATGATAATAGTTGAAAATGTTCCGGCGCCAGTGGTTAAAGGAATTGCTATAGGTATAACTGCCAATGAAATAACCTTGGAGTATGTATTAGCTTTGGCTGGCTGATCGTCATCATCTGGCTTGGAATTGAGCATATTCATTCCAGAGACGCCAAGCAACAATCCGCCAGCAATCCTGAATGCTTCAATTGAAATACCAAAAAAATCCAGTAGACTACGTCCGAGTATTAATGCTACCAACATTACCACTAAAGATGAAAAAGTTGCAATTTTACATAGTCGCAATTGATCTTTGCGCTCAAGCCCGATACAGATTTGCAAAAAGGCTCCAAGGGCTGGAAAATTATTGGCAACTGCAAAAATCCCAATTAGAAAATGTTGAAATGTAAGACTTTGTCCACTTAGTTGCATAAATTTAATTGAGCACGAAGTTTAGATATAGTTTCAGCATAATCAGGCGTATTAAAAATAGCACTGCCAGCAACGAAAGCATCAACACCAGCTGCAGCAATTTGCGCAATATTGTCTACTTTAACTCCACCATCAATTTCTAATATAACATCACGACCTGAAGCATCAATTAGCTTTCTAGCTTGCTGTGCTTTAGTTAACATTTCTCCAATAAATACCTGACCACCAAAGCCCGGATTAACCGACATAAGCAAAACAACATCAATTTTATCCCAAACGTACTCCAGATAATTTAATGGTGTAGCTGGATTAAATACCAGACCAGCCTTTAAGCCAAAGCTCTTAATCAATGCTAAGCTTCGATCAATATGTAAGCTGGCTTCAGGGTGGAAAGTGATAATATCTGCACCAGCTGCGGCAAATTCCTCAATCATGCGATCAACCGGACTCACCATTAAGTGCACATCGATTAACGCACCAGTACAATATGGCTTGATGGCTTTACATACCATTGGTCCAATTGTTAAATTGGGAACATAATGATTATCCATCACATCAAAGTGAATCCAATCAGCGCCAGCTTCAATTACCGTTTTAATTTCATTGCCCAAATTAGCGAAGTCTGCCGATAAAATACTCGGCGCAATAATTCCTTTAGTCATTTAATATAGCTCTTCAAATCTTTAAATTTATATAAAATATAGGCAGTTAAGCCCCATATTCGCTCATTGTCATAATCAATGCAAAAACGGTGTTTAATCTCTGGGTAATGAGGGTGAACATAAAAATTACTCTCATTTAACTGCTCAAGAGGTAGCATAATCAAGCGTTCTACCTCATCCTGATTAACATCAGTAATTTCACCATCCAAACGGGCAATTACCGGATAAACCTGCTGCTGTGAAACAATGCTATATTCCGGATACATGCATGCTGTAATTTCAAGTTTACCATTAAAAAACAACTCTTCATTAAATTCACGTATAGCAGTATCAACCAATGAAGTATCTGAAATATCTTGCATGCCGCCAGGTAAACAAACATGTTGTGAGAAACTGCGTAATCCGGCTGAACGCTTGGTCAGCACTATCTGATCATCCAGTAGACCAAGTAAAACAGCTGCAGGATCACGCATAATCATTAATTCGCTTTTGGAGCTTTAGGCAAGCTATCGGCAGGTAATGGTTTACCTTCGAGAATATTAAGCGCCCATTGTAACTGGAAGTCTTCTTTTAAATCAACTTGTGCTTGACTTTGATCAACTACCTTTGGCACTTGTTTCATTTTCGTATCAAGTTTAGCTTTTAATTCAGCTTTAGTTGCAATTTGTTTTGGCGGACGAATTACTGGAACTGATTCAATATTTTTAGTTTTAGTCGCATTATCCGGATGACTTAAATGTTTATCCAGACTTGCTTCAGAAACATCCCAGCTATCCAGTAAATCACTGTATTCACTTTGTATAATAATATCTGGAGAAATACCTTCAGCTTGGATTGAACGACCTTTAGGTGTATAATATAAGGCAGTTGTTAATTTGATTGCAGTATCTTTTGACAATGGAATAACTGTTTGTACAGAGCCTTTACCAAAAGTCTTAACTCCAACAATTTTAGCACGTTTATAATCTTGTAGCGCTCCAGAAACAATCTCTGATGCTGACGCTGTTCCTTGATTAACTAATACAACGATCGGCAATGTTTTAAATTTTTCCGGGACACTACTCAAGCTTTTTTCCTGTGTTCCATCTACGTCATAATCATCTGGTTTCACGTAATATTTTTGTTTTGAGCTCGCAACACGGCCATCGGTATAAACAACCAGACTGTCTTTCGGTAAAAAGGCTCCTGATACTCCGACTGCAGATTGTAAAAGCCCGCCCGGATCATCACGCAAATCTAGCACCAGTCCTTTAATCGTTGGATCTGCCGCAGCAAGTTTATTTAATGCTTTTGCTAATTCATTGCTAGTATCTGCCTGAAAATTAGTAACTCGAATATAGCCATAATCTGGTGCTAACATAGCAGATTTGACACTATGGATTTCAATCTTTGCTCTGATAATTGTAAACTCAATTGGTTTAAGTTCATTTGCCCGGGCAATACTGATGCGAACTTTAGTTCCAGCTTTACCACGCATTCTTTTGATGGCATCATCCAAACTCATACCACTAACTGGCGTATCATCTATTCGTACAATAAAATCACCACTTTTAATTCCGGCATTGTAAGCTGGTGTTCCATAAATTGGTGCTACAACTTTAACTCCACTATCGCCTTTATCCCGACTAACTTCAATCCCAAGTCCAGCAAACGAGCCGCTGGTCATTTCTGATAACTGTTTAAAATCTTCTGCATCCAAGTAGTCTGAATGAGGATCCAGATTACTTAACATTCCTGTCACAGCACCCTTCATTAATTTACTATCATTTATACTTTCTACATAATAATTTTTGGTTATCGAATAAACCCGAGCAAAATTATTTATCTCATCAATCGGAATAGTATTTGCAACCGCAGAATCGGCATTGACTTCAGCGCTATTACCGCTATCCGCAGTAGCATAAATACTAATTGTTAAAAAAGATCCGCATACAGCCCCAAGTACAAACTTACTAATTGTTTTTAAGCGCATAATTCCTCATCTTTAAAATAATTCAATATCTTCGTTTAACTGTTCGACTAATTCATAAATCCGCTCACGACTCTCACTTCGCAAAATTTTACTCACCTTATTCGCAATATCCGCAACGTCTGAGTTCAAAATAATTTTCTTAACATTCAGAATATTTGCTGAATACATTGAAAATCTGCGCAACCCCATCCCCAACAGTAAACGCGTTAATTTAACATTTCCTGCCATCTCACCGCAAATAGAAACTGGAATATTTTCTTTATTTGCCGTACGAATTACATGACTAATTACCTGTAAAACAGCAGGATGTAAAGGATCGTATAGATAGCTTACTGATTCATCATTTCTATCAATTGCTAATAAATATTGAATCAGATCATTGGTTCCAATCGAAATAAAATCTGCATAATTAAAAATACCTTTAAGCGAAAGCGCCGCTGCAGGGATCTCTATCATGCTTCCAACTTTTATCTCGTTGTCAAAAGGTATTTTTTCTTCCCGCAACTCTTCTTTAGCTAATTCCAATTGGTTAACTGCTTGTTTTAGTTCCCATGCAGATGAAATCATTGGAAACATAATTTGAATTTTTCCATAATGTGATGCACGTAAGATTGCTCGCAACTGAGTACGAAAAAAACCATGTTCAGCTAAAGAAAGTCTAATTCCTGTGAGGCCTAAAGCTGGGTTTTCAGCTTCGCCATGTGATGAATTCCATAATGGATTTTTATCTGCACCAAGATCAGCCGTACGGATTGTAATTGGAAGCTTTTTCATTACCTTAACTACTTTAAGATATGCTTCAAACTGTTCTTCTTCACTCGCAATATGGTTATCATGACTAAAGAAGAGAAACTCACTTCTAAATAGCCCAATTCCAGCAGCATTATTATATTTTACGTCTTCGACATCATCGGGGACCTCAATATTGGCAAATATTTCTACCTTAACACCATCTTTGGTAACGGTTTCATCTTTACGAATTGCTCTTAATTTTTGCCGTGATTCCAGCCATTCTTTTTTACGTCGTTTATATTCATTAAGCACAATTTTATCAGGGTTAATGATAACCACGCCCTGAATACCATCAACAATAATAATCTCATCTTCACGGACAAACTGGCGGGCATTTGTAACACCAACCACCGCCGGAATATCTAAATTTCTGCCAACAATTGCAGTATGCGATGTCCGACTACCAAAATCAGTGATGAACCCCGCAAAATTAGAATCTTTAAAATGAACTAAATCCGCAGGTGACAGATCTCGAGTAACAAGTATTCCTCGTTCAAATTTACCTTCATCATCCCAGTCAAATTTATTACCCTCAAGATTTCTAAAAATCCGCTCCAGCACTTGCACTACATCAGTTTTACGTTCTTTGAGATATTCATCTTCCATCTCATCAAACTGATGTGAAAGATAATCGGCTTGAAGTTTAATTGCCCATTCAGCATTGCAAGACTCACGTTTGATTAATTCAACAGGAGCTTGAGCAATTTGTGAATCACTTAACATCATGATATTCAGCGATAAAAATGCGCCTAACTCTGCGGGAGCATCATAAGGAATATTGCCACGCAAATACTCTAACTCTTTCCGTGTTGTTCTTAAAGCATTTTCAAAGCGTAAAACTTCTGCCGTAACTTCACTATCTTCAAGCGTAAACTGGGCAACATCTTCGAGGTCTTTATCTAAAATAAAAGCCTGACCAATTGCGATACCACCACCAAGACCAATACCGTGCAATGCAATATTCATGATATGCCTTTTCTTTTATTCAGCTTCGCCAAAGCGTCCGGCAAATAGCTCAATTATTTTTTGTTGCGCTTGCTCTTCATCTTCACCATTACAAATCAAAGTAATGAGACTACCTTTGGAAGCAGCGAGCATCATTAATGACATAATACTCTTTGCATTAGCTTTGCGACCATTACGTTCAATGTGAATGTCTGATTTGAATGAACTAGCCACTTGTACCAACTTGGAAGAAGCTCTTGCATGTAGTCCCAATTTATTAATAATTTCCAACTCATAAGTTAGCATTAAATCAATCTCCTTTTAGGTGGATAATCCCTGAGACTCCACCATCTAATGCCTTGTTAACACAAACGTCAAGGCTTTGATTTGAATAAGTAATCGCTCGAATCAACATCGGTAGATTTAAACCAGTAATCAACTCGACACGATTAGGTTCAATTAACTTGCTAGCGATATTGCTCGGAGTAGCACCAAATATATCACAAAGAATAAGAACGCCATCTGCTTTTCGCAACTGGCGTTCTATGATTTCTTCAGCTCGCGGATAAATGCTATCCGGAGCTTCTGATTTCTTTATGGGTAAAATAACTAAATTATCCACCCGTTTATTCATGATATGTTCCAAACAATAGGCAAAACTATTCGCAATCTCTGAATGCGCAATTATCAGTACACTTACCATTAAAACATTCCATTTTATTTATTTTTACTTCATAAGTTGACTCAATCCATTAGCTACCTCTTCAGCTTTTGTGCCAAGATAAAGCTGCCATGTATTGGACGAAATAGAGATAAAACCAATTACTCCAGAATCTTTCAATTGATTTTGATTGATTATGCTGGTATCTCTAATCTCTATTTTAACACGAGTTAATGCAACTAGGTTAGCGCTAATCAAGTTCTCTTTACCGCCTAATGCGACTAAGATATTCTCGATAACATTTAAATCACTAACTATTTTAGATTTATTGGCTTTATCAACCACACTTTCTGCTGTAGTATGTTTAACTGGTGCTTTAACTAATTGTGAGTGACCAATCAAAGTTAAAGTATCTCGAATACTACTTGCAACAATTTCCGCTTGAGGACCTAAAATAACCTGCACAGAATCAGGTGCTGGATTGACAAAGCCTTTGGCTCCCAATGCTTTCAGGATTGGCTTATTAATTAGTGCTGCATCACGAACTACCAAACGTAAACGGGTAGTACAAGCATCAACATTTACTAAATTCTCAGCGCCACCTAATGCATTGATATATTGCATTTCCAAACTATCACTAGCTGTCTCCGCTAATTGCGCAGCAGTTATTTCGTCTTCTGATTCACGTCCAATAGTAGCTAGATTAAATTTTTTGATAAAAAACACGCCCAGCGAATAATAAAGAATAAACATCGCTGCACCAATCGCTAACATCATCAATGGATTCTGTGACAGCTTAAAGAATAATACGTAATCAATTGCACCAGCAGAGAACGAAAACCCTAAACGGATATGCAGCCAATAGCTAACAGCAAGAGAAATACCAGTTAAAACGGCGTGGATACCATACAAAACTGGAGCTAAGAAAATAAAAGAGTACTCAATTGGCTCAGTAACACCAGTTAAAAACGATGTTAATGCCATTGATAACAATAAACCCGCCACCGCTTTTTTATTCTCTTTAAATGCAGTAGTGTACATTGCCAAGCAAATTGCAGGTAAACCAAACATCATGATTGGGAAGAACCCAGCCATAAAGTGTCCTGCCGTTGGATCTCCAGCCATAAAGCGTGCAATATCACCATGAACTACGACACCTTGTGCATTGGTAAAATCGCCCAATTGAAACCAGAATAAGCTATTTAGAACATGGTGCAAACCAGTAACTAATAATAAACGGTTAAATAAGCCATAAAGAAATAATCCAATCTCACCAGAGTTTGCCATCCATAAGCTAAAGGCATGCAACCCATATTGAATCGGAGGCCAAACATAACCTAAGATCACACCTAAAAGAACTGCGCTCACGCCAGTGATAATAGGTACAAAACGTTTACCACCAAAGAATGATAAAAACTCAGGTAGCTTTATATCTCTATAGCGGTTATACATATAACCAGCAATACTACCAGTTAAAATACCACCCAATACCCCTGTGTCAATCTCTTTATTGATAGTCTTAAGCATTGCTACCAAAATCAAATAACCAACAGCACCAGCAAGGCCAGCAGAGCCATTATTATCTTTGGCAAAACCAACGGCAACCCCGATTGCAAAGAGTAATGGAAGATTGGCAAAAATAGCATTACCTGCATCGGCAATTGCCGCAATATTAAGTAAATCAGGTTGTCCAAAACGTAGCAATAACCCAGCAACAGGCAACATTGCGATAGGAAGCATTAAAGCTCGACCAAGAGCCTGAATTGAAGAAAATTTAAAAGCCATCATATTACTTTCTAAAATTTTAACAATTAATTGAATTGATTTTTTAAATATTCACGCACTTCAATTGCCGTTGGCAAGCCCAAGCAATGGTATGCAATTTCTTTACATTTAACAAAGTTTAACGTTCGAATAAATGCTTTATTTTCGGGAATAGCACTAACTGTCATTGAGAGATTTTTAATCCCCAGACCAATTAATACAGGAATGGCCAATTTTTCAGATGCCATTAAGCCACATACAGATAAGCTAGTATCGTGTTTGTGAGCCCCACGCGCGGTCGCGGCAATTGCAGAGAGTACGGCCGGATGTAAATGATCAACTTCTTTTGCCAACTCAGTATGCTCACGATCTACAGCCATGACATATTGGGTCAAGTCATTTGTTCCGATTGACATAAAATCAACTTCTTTAGCGAATGCTTCACTCATAAATGCCACGGACGGAACTTCAACCATAATTCCCAATTGAACATTAGCCGTTACATTTAACTCCGCTTTTAATTCTTCAAAAATTTGTTTAACTGCACGATACTCGCTAAGTTTGGAAATCATCGGAATCATAACCTTGATATTTTCAGCTTTGGTACGCAAAATTGCACGTAATTGAGTTTTAAATAATTCACGATTAGCTAAACATAAACGCACCCCACGTACACCAAGCATTGGATTTTCTTCATGAACTTGCGTAATATATGGAATTTTTTTATCACCGCCAGCATCTAATGTACGGATAACAAAACTCTTACCACCAAGAACCTGATTAATTTCAGAATACTCTTTAAATTGCATTTCTTCACTAGGAGCTTCTTTGCTTTCTAGGAACATAAATTCAGTTCTAAATAATCCAACGCCTTCAGCACCATTACCTGCGGCAATTTTAGCTTCGTTAATATTACCAATATTTGCCAAACAATTAATTTGTATACCATCGCTAGTAGTCGCCGCCAAGGAAGATGACTCTTGTGCTACGCGTAACTCTTCTTCACGTTTGGCAACCGCTTGGTTGGCAATGGTCAACTCCTGCTCATTTGGACACGAATTTAAGATTGCAGTGTTTAATGTATCTAAGACTACTATTTTGGAGTTTTCTTGTAATACTTCTTTAGCAACGCCGACTAAGAGTGGAATTCCACGGGTGCGAGCCAAAATTGAGACATGAGAAGTTACTCCACCACGGACACTAACCAACCCCTTAACTTTATCGCTTAAAGCAATAACTTGTGATGGAGTATAATCTTCAGCAACTAAAATGACATTTTCTGTATATTCTTGAATGACTTTATTTTCACTTCCGCAAAGCCCGGTTAACACTCGATCTCTAACATCTAACAAATCACTTTGTCTCTCAATTAATAGTGCATTTCCAGTTGCAGCTAATGCTTTACACGACTCATCAGTAGCTTTGTCCCAAGCGAATGGCGCTGATTGTCCACGCATAATCAGATTTTTGGTATTTGCAGTCAACTCTGGATCAGTTAAAATCATAAGATGAGCACTTAGGATATTTTTATGAGCCACATCGAACTCTGTTAACGCTTTAATCTCTGTTTCCAACTCAGCAATTAACAATTTTGTAGTGTTATCCAATTTAACCAACTCAGCTTCAGAATCAGCAGCAAAGCGCTCATATTTAAACTGGACTCCAGTTTGTTGCACCAGTTTTGCTACTGCCATTCCAGTTGAGGCAACTACTCCATGATATTTGCCATTTTCAACTTTACTGTCTTCTTCGCCAGCAGTCGGATTTGCATTAGGATTTTCACTTTCATCATCGTGCATCTCCAATAATGCAGCTTTAAGCTCATCAATAATCGCTTGTGCACCATCACCTTTTACCAAAATTTTTATCTGGTCTTGGTACTGCACTGACAAACTTAATAAGGAAACTACGCTTTTAACATTTCCTGATTGCTCACCTTTTAACATTACAATTTCATGATTTGGGTATTTACGAGCGATAGCATTAAGCTGTGCAGCTGGGCGAGCATGGATACCATGAGTATTAGGAACTGTAATTAATTCTGACTCTAATGAGTTTTGTACTGAAGTGGTATGACTTATTGTTGTAACTTGTCCACAGTTAACAATCATGATTGGTTTACTCAAATCAACAATAGTGTCATGAGGTAAAATCTCAATACTCAGCTGCTTTTCTTCAATATCAGTAACTAAAACTGGAGTTATCAGTGCCACTACTCTTTCAGAAATATAAGCAATGTTAAATTCACTAAGTATATCTCCTGTTTTGACCAGATCACCTTCTTTGACTTTTACCTTAAAACCTTCTCCGCCCAAGGATACCGTCTCTAGTCCAACATGAATTAAGATATCAAAACCCAAATTAGATTCGATAGTTATCGCATGTTTAGCACGGTGAATTGATTTGATCTTACCATCAATAGGCGAATGCAGAAGATTGTCAAGTGGATCAATAGCAAAACCATCCCCAACCATTTTTTCAGCAAAAACAGGATCCGGAACTTTTGCTAGATCAACAAAGACACCTTTTAGGGGAGGAAATAACGTAACTTGCTGAAAACTCATAACAACACCCTTATCTTTTAAACATAGAATTGGTGTGGATTTTAACATAACTATTGCAATTAATTAGGTGCGCTGCAGCAATTTGATCATTTTGTGACAATATCTAAGATTCTGTAACTAACTATGTAAATATGGACTATAATATCGTCAATAATATGACATTTATGTAAATGAGGTTTAATTATGGTAAGTAAGCTTGAATGTTTTGATATGGTGTTATTTGGCGGTACTGGAGATCTAGTAAAACGAAAATTATTACCAGCACTATATAATGCGTTTGTTGATGGTAACATTGAGTCCAGCTCACGCTTCTTTTGCCTAGGGCGCGGAGATATGTCATCAGAAGATTATATTACGTCAGCATACAAGTATGCAACTGATGCAAAAAATAAGATAGATCCGCACCATTGGGGTGAATTTATCAAACTAATAAACTATGTTCAATTAGATGTAAATGATGAAGCTGGATATAGTAAATTAGGTTCTCTCTTGGATCAAAGCAAAACTAACATCTATTACTTATCAACTGCGCCAGAGCTTTTCAAAACAATTAGCCATAACTTAGCTAAATCAGGACTTAATCACGGACGTTCGCGGGTGGTTTTAGAGAAACCATTAGGTAATGATTTAGCATCATCCAATGATATCAATGACTACGTTGCACAATATTTTAAAGAAGATCAAATTTATCGTATTGATCATTTCCTTGGTAAAGAATCAGTGCAAAACTTGATGGCTGTCCGTTTTGGTAATACACTATTTGAAGCATTGTGGCGTCGCCAGTGGGTTAATAGTGTTCAAATCACGGTTTCTGAAGATATTGGTGTTGGTTCACGCGGTGATTTCTATGAGCATACTGGAGCTTTACGTGATATGCTACAAAACCATTTGTTACAAATGTTATGTATCGTAGCAATGGAGCCACCTTCATCATTGGATGCAGATGTAATTCGTGATGAAAAATTAAAAGTTTTACGCTCATTGAAACCATTATCCGAAGATGATGTATTAAAAAATGTTATTAAAGGTCAATACAAAGCTGGTGCAGTGGCAGGACAATCGGTTAAGGGCTACCTTGAAGAAGAAAAAGTTGCGCCAAACAGTATTACAGAGACATTCGTGGCATTAAAGGCAGAAATTCAAAACTGGCGTTGGGCTGGTGTTCCATTTTATCTACGCACAGGCAAACGGATGCAAGAAAAAGTTGCTGAAATTGTAATTCAATTTAAAGATATCCCATGTAAAATATTTCCAACCAGTGGGGGTACTTTTGCCAATCGTTTAATTATTAGAATTCAGCCCGAAGAGACAGTTAAATTATTTTTCCTCGCTAAACAACCTGGTGACACTAATCGTTTGCAACCAGTTTATTTGGATTTAGATTTTAATGAGATGTTCCACGCACGCCGCACTGATGGCTACGAACGCCTGTTGTTGGATATTATACGCGGCAATTTGAGTTTGTTTGTTCGTCGTGATGAACAAATTGCAGCTTGGAAATGGGTTGAACCAATTTTGGAAACATGGAAAGAGTTGAAAGTTGCACCTAAGCAATATCCTGCAGGAACTTGGGGACCAGCCAGCTCGTCAGCTTTATTGGCTCGTGATGGTTTGTATTGGCATGAAGAAATTGCTTAAGGACAAGGAAATGCAAAATAAATCTTCTATAATAGCTGGTTTACTACTAATTGTGATCGCCTCTGTTTGGATTGGTGGATGTTCTACACATCAGGCACCTGAAACAATTCCACTGCCACCGCCAAAAAGTTTAAATGGTAGCGGTGCTCCAATCTTATTGCCTCAACCAGGAAATGCCGCAAACCAAACTATAAGTGAAAGTGCGGCAGCAATTGCGAATGAATCGCAACCAACTAGATTTAAACAAATTACAGAGCAACGTGGACCCGGTGGTGTTGTAAATAAAATTACAGTAGATAACCCTAGCGGAGGACTACCTGATTATACCTTAACACCTAATCAGCAAGACAACAATACAAGCAATAATCCAGATAAGATTACTACGCCTAGCTGGGGCTGGAATTTTTAATTATATTTTTGTCAAATTTACTTAAAAAAGCCTCCATTTATGGAGGCTTTGGTAATGCAATAAAGTACATATTCTATAATGCTGGACACACTCCAGAATTAGAACCATCTTTTAATGAATTTTCAAAGGTACAAAGAGCAACTATACTTCCTTGAACAAACATATCGCCATGATCAAATGGAGTTCCTAAATAACTAATTCCAAACGAAGATGCTGTCCAAAATTTATTTTTTGCTAATCGATTTACTTGGGATTCATTATAAAAATCCATTGGCGCAAGCTGTACTACATTATTTGTTAACTGAAAATTAGGAATAATAGTTGATTCAATCAATGCGCCACTTGACGGCGTAGAACATGGAGCGGCTGATGCAACCAAATTACCACTACCAGAGAAGCTAACGCCATTTTTCATACACGAGTATGCCTGATGTGAATTAAGTACAGTTACTGCAGAGTCATAGTTCATGTGAATAAAGTTAATTGGTGAATTAGTGCGCCAATTATAAGTTGATCCATCCGCTAAAATAGTAATAAATTGCGGATCATTGGCAATTTTTTGATGAATGAAATTAGTACCTGCATTATTGGTACCCCAATTGCCTGCTGGTAAAACTTCAGGAATATCGCCTAGCGGACTAAACACCGTAATATGTGGTGTAATTACAGGATCATATCCATTAATCTTAGTCGAATTTTCAAAAATACCAGCCACAATTTGGCTACCAGTATAAACATCGCCCAAAATACCAGAATATAATTGGTATAAGCTTGCTACAACATTTCCAGGCATTACTACATCAGCCCAAAATTGATGATTCATGCTCATATCATATGCACCATTTAAGTTTTCGAAATCATAATAAGTAGCAGCAGTTAATACATAACTGGTTAGTAAAGGTTTAATTTTAGCTGCATACGGAGCACTACCAATATTCCAAGTATTCATTGCAGAAACTTCAGGTGTTACACTGCTTTGATCTGCATTCATCATATCAACATTACCACAATTATAGCTAGGGTTACTGGCACAATTAAGTAGACCATCATTGTTATTGTTAAACGCAAAGTTCATTTGATCTGTCAATGAATATGCACCTTCCTGTGGGGATGAAATTTTTAATGACAAACTAGCATTACTAAGCGCACCAGCTGCAGTTGTCTGAGCCAATTGTGATGCTTTAAGCGCGTAGCCACCACCTTCGGAATAACCAGTGATAAATAAAGGAAGTGTCGTTGAAGAAGATATGTTAAACGGTGCTGCAGCTAATATCTGACGCATTGCTGGAAACATATTAAATGCTGCTAAAGCATTATTTTCTGGGAAGACAACATATGGATGAACGTTATCATAATCTGACCCCTGCCCTACATAGTCAGGAGCCACAACCACAAATCCACGCGCAGCATATACCGCAGCCAACATTGCAAAAGTTCCAGCTCCAGTACTATCCAAAGCGGTGACATTACAATATGCTGGTACATTTGAAGATATATTACCTGAAGCCAATGGGCCTAAGCATGAAGGAACTTGATTTTTACCCCATGTTGTTGGATGGAAATAAACTACCACACCGCGTGGTGCAACTCCATTAGGTACAATAATTAAACCAGATCCAGTTCGGCTAATTTGACTTGTATTTGTAGTTGCATTTTGCCCAGGTGTTTTATATTCAACTGCAAATGCAGAAACTGACGCAGCTTTAAAATAACCAGGATTAGTCGTAACTGGGGCTACAGGATTAAAATTAAATGTTGTTGCACTGTTTATGATATTAGCTGACTCAAAAGCAGACTCAACACTAAATGAAGTCCCTTTAATAACACCAAAATCACCAGTTTGCAACATTACTGGGTATAAAACCTTCATACTGGCATAAACACCAAGATTCTGCTGTGAAATTGATACTACATCGCCATACCCGGCATTCTGAGTTGGTCCAGCGGCACCGCCGCCGCCACAAGCATTCAACACTAATGCGGATGAAACCGCCAATACCGAAGTAATTTTTTTTAGCTTCATTACACACTCCATAAAACAGGTCTCAGTTTGAGAATAAAAATCAACATGCTATTATAAACATAAGTAGCTCTACTCTGGCAACTTTTAGCTTAATTTAGCGGACCCTCATCCCTGCTTGAGCACCTTCATGAGGTTCCAAAATATAGAGCCCACCATGTTTATCTTCAAAGCTTGCTGCCAACACCATACCTTCACTCATTCCGAACTTCATCTTACGTGGTGCTAAATTCGCAACCATTACAGTATGTTTTCCGACAAGATCCGCCGGATCATATGCAGATTTAATTCCAGCAAAAACATTACGTACTTCAGTACCAATATCCAACGTTAACTGAATTAACTTATCTGCACCAACAACGTGACTTGCTGCAACAATTTTAGCAATTCGCAAATCAATTTTGCTAAAATCATCAATCGAAATGGTTTCAGCGATCTTCTCATAAATAACGTTTTCTGCTTCTGCCTTTGCTAAAGTATTTTGTGCATTTAATTGCTGCTGGTTAATCTCAATTATTTTTTCAATCATTACTGACTCGACTCTATTAATTAGATGGGTATAATTATTAATTTCATGACCAAGACTCAAATATTCTAAATCTTGCCACATTAATGGTGCAGAATTAAGGAATAATTCTATTTTAGCTACCAATTGTGGAACTACGGGTTTCAAGTAAATAGCAATTAACCTGAATGCATTAATCAAGGTCGTACAGACTAAGTGTAACTCTTGTTCTTTGTCATCTTCTTTAGCTAATAACCATGGTTTATGATTATCCACGTAAAGATTAACTTCATCAACTACTCGCATGATCAATTTAATAGCTTTAGCAAATTCACGCTCTTGAAATAATCCTGCTAATTCAGTCTTAATTGCTAAAACACCATTTATCAATTCCTGATCAACACCAGCCGCTAAGCGATTATTAAACCGTTTACTAATAAAACCGGCACAACGCGAAGCAATATTAATGTACTTGCCGACTAATTCAGAATTAATTCTGGCAACAAAATCATCGAAAGAAAAATCAATATCTTCAATCTTAGCCGTCATTTTGCTTGCTACGTAATAACGGAAAAATTCAGGATTCAAACCACTAGTTAAAAAACTGCTGGCAGTAATAAATGTCCCGCGAGATTTGGACATTTTTTGTCCATTGACAGTCAAGAATCCATGCACACATAAATTATCCGGAGTACGATAGCCAGAGTTATGTAATACCGCAGGCCAGAATAGCGCATGAAAATATAGAATATCTTTACCAATGAAATGATGAATCTCCGTATCTTGGCTATTCCATAATTCATTAAAATTTAGACCATTTTGCTGACAATAATGCATAAAACTACTTAAATAACCAACTGGCGCATCCAGCCAAACATAAAAATATTTACCGGGTGCATCAGGTATTTCAAAACCAAAATAAGGTTTGTCACGAGAAATATCCCAATCTTGCAAACCACCATCTAGCCACTCCTGCATTTTATTACGCGCTTCAGCTTGCAGGCGACCTTTCGCAGATAACCACTCGGTTAAAAACTCTCCGCATTCACTAAGCTTAAAAAAATAGTGTTCTGATTCACGAATAACTGGAGTCGAACCGGATACTGCTGAATAAGGGTTGATTAATTCAGTTGGCGCATAAGTCGCACCACATTTTTCACAGCTATCACCATACTGATCTTCAGTTTTGCATTTTGGACATGTGCCTTTGACAAAGCGATCTGGTAAAAACATTTGCTTTTCTTCGTCAAAAAGTTGGCTAATCGTTCTAACTGCAATTTTGTTATTCGCTTTTAATTTATTGTAAATATCATAGGCGCATTGTTGATTTTCTGGAGAATTAGTTGTATAAAAATGATCATAGCCAATTCCAAATCCAGCAAAATCTGCGGTATGCGATTGATAAGACTCAGCGATTAGTTGCTCTGGCGTAATACCACGTTGCTCTGCTTTGAGCATAATTGGTGTTCCATGAGTATCATCTGCGCAGATAAAATAACAGTTTTTAGCTTGCATTTTTTGAAACCGCACCCAAATATCAGCTTGGATATGTTCCACCATATGCCCTAAATGAATGTCGCCATTCGCATAAGGTAAAGCACAGGTTACGATTATATTTTTTGACATATTTGTTAATCCCCGAAAGCGAACTACCCACTAAAACAGTCAACTAATTTTAATATGATATGCTAAGATGACGCATATTATAGTTCGTATAGTTACTAGAGCAGGTATCAATATACAGTTTTATGGAAAAGAATAATTATTTATGAATAATACAGTTAGTAAACCTATGATTATAGCACATAAGGTTAAAAATGGACTAAAGCGGATTAGTAATATCAAGAACATTATTGCAGTTACTTCTGGTAAAGGTGGCGTTGGCAAATCAACTACGGCATTAAATTTAGCTGTAGCAATGAGCAGCCTTGGCGCAAAAGTCGGTATTTTAGATGCTGACATTTATGGACCATCGTTACCCATTTTAGTTGGTGCAGAAGATTATAAACCAGCAGTTAGTGAAAATAATTGTTTTGTCCCATTAGATAAATTTGGGATAAAAGTAATGTCATTTGGTTTTCTTGTAGATTCTAAGACCGCAACAATTTGGCGCGGTGCAATGGTCAACAAAGCACTTAATCAATTATTGAATGATACAGAGTGGGAAGAGCTTGATTATTTATTTGTTGATATGCCCCCAGGAACTGGGGATATTCACTTGACTATGGCACAAACAATTCCACTAACGGCAACAATCGTAATTACCACACCTCAAGATATTGCCCTGCTTGATGTTGGTAAAAGTATCAATATGTTTCAAAAATTGGATATTCCATGTCTTGGTGTTGTTGAAAATATGTCCACTCATATTTGTGAAAATTGCGGGCATGAATCTCACATTTTTGGTCTTGGTGGAAGCAGCCGCTTGAAAGATGAGTATAATTTAGATTTATTAGCAAAATTACCACTCAATCTGGCAATTTGCCAACAAAGTGATCTAGGTCAACCAATTGTATTACTTGAAGATAATCCGCTGGCAGACATCTACAAAGCTCTTGCCCATGAAACCCATATGCGAATAGGTTTGTTACCCAAGGATCATTCAAACTCATTATCAGGAGTAAAGGTTGTAGTTCAATAATAAGTAAATTATCTCGCTAAAGATTGTGCGCATAGTAAAATTGCGCATAATTAACCAAATTACCGAAAGTTACTCATGAGTAAAACTATAGATCAGCCTGTTACTAACCGCAAAAAACTTTTTCTTGCCGCCGGAATCGGTAACTTCTTTGAAATTTTTGATTTTTTTGTTTTTGTGTTTCTATCTTCGGTAATAGCGGATTTATTCTTTCCCAAGAATATTGGTTATCTAGCTATCGTCTTTACTTATATGACTGTCACAATTAGTTATATGTTGCGCCCATTTGGAGCAATTATTTTAGGTAGCTTGGGTGATAAATACGGCCGTAAATCAATATTTAGTCTGTCAATTTTAATGACAGCAATTCCCTCTTTAGTTATTGGGCTTTCTCCTACATTTCACCAAGTTGGCTATTTTGCCGTCGCTATTTTACTTATTTCTCGCATCTTTCAAGGATTTTCATCAGGTGCCGAAATGCCCGGATCAGTTACTTATATTGCAGAAACCTACCACCATAAAAATTACTATTTCTACAGTGCATGGATGCCTTTTGGTGCCAATATGAGTATAGCATTAGGTTCGTGGGCGATTCGTAATATGGTTGAAATGATGGATCATGATTTTTTGTATAGTTTTGGCTGGAGAATTCCATTTATTTTAGGTAGTTTACTTGCTGTAATCGGATTTTATATACGTAAAAATATCGCTGAAAGTGGTGATTTCCAGACGGCTAAAGCGCAACATAAAGTACAAAAAATTCCAGCATTTGCACTATTTACAACTTATCGTAAAGAATTAATCATGGGAATTTTTTTGGTGTTAATCGCATCGCTAATTACATCTGTATTTCATGTATTTCTACCAAATCTGTTTGTTAAATTTCTACACTTAGAATTGAGCGTTGCTGCGAATATTAGCTCAGTTGGTGCACTAACCGTTTCAGCAGCAATTATTTTATCCGCGCTTTTAGCCAGTAAAATAAATCCAATCGCAATTGTTAAATTTTCAATTGTTGGCTTAATTATTGTCTTAATTTTGGTTTTAACCGGAACATTGCCTCTGGATAATCTAAAAACGCTTTACAGTGTTGTAATTTTATTATCCATCTTTGCTGGTGGAGTTAATGGAGTTTATTGGGGACTTTTGGTGGATTTATTTCCAGTTGAAGTACGTTATAGTGGTGTGGCAGCTTGTTTTAGTTTGGCCTCATTAATCGGAGGTGGGCTAACTCCGCTCTGGACAAGCAGCATCCTAGCACTTACTAATGATTATCGTTATATCATTGCGATTTGTCTTTTTGCATCAATACTTTGTCTTATTAACAGCTTTTTTGTGGCACTATATTTTACTAATCGAAAATGTTATTTTAACAACATTGTACGATATACTCAAACTGATTCAAAACAATGACTGGGGACTAAATCAGAAAGAGTATAGCGATAAAACTTATTAAGTATTTTTTTCAGCAGCGACTCGTTCCCGCAAAAATTTGCTCACGTCGGTTAATAATTCATGGCTACATAGCAAATACATATCGTCTGGTTGTGCTTGAGCCAAGATATACTCAGTAGCTTCCAGTTCATTGGGAATAACTTTAATCTGTGCTTCAGGGTAACCTTGTTTAAGTAATTCGAGCCTAAACAATTCTGGCATCTCGCCCAATACACTACCACGAAGCGACTCCTGGAATTCCTTAATCACAACCAAATCAACTTTATGTTCAAGAATAATTTTGACAACATCAGGAATAGTTTCTTTTCTATCCGCTGTATTGCCATACATTAATCCCAAACGCCCATTTAAACCATGTAATTTACGAAAACCTTGCGCCAAGTCAAGAATATTTATTAGTCCCGCTGGATTATGTGCAATATCCACCACTAAATGCCCAGCTTGTTTAGAATGATAATAATTCCAGCGCCCAAAATTAGATCTAGCATCAGCACCAAATTTAGCCAGACCAAACATAATTTGTGCCGGAGTTAGTCCCAGCGCGAAAGTAAGCGCCGTGGCATGAAGCACATTTTCATAATTATAATGAGCTAAACCATGGACAGTAATCGGAATCTGTGTAATATTATTTAAACGATGCTCTTCATTGGAAGTTTTAATCATAATTTGCTGATTATCTAAATAAACAACAAAGTTATCTGCAGTTATAAACTTCTGCATTTCTTCTGCCGTTAATTTAGTAGATAAATATGCCTTACGCTGGTTGTCCAAAGAGAGCGCACAAATATGCTCATCATCTAAATTAACAATTGCAATACCATCTGATTTCAAACCAGAATAAACAATACCTTTAGCCTGAGCCAAATCTGTTAAATTTTCAATTCCACTCTGTCCAATATGATCATGAGAAATATTGGTAACCGTTGCAGCCACAGCATAATTAGGTAATAAACCACGCTTGATCATACCACCGCGTGCTACTTCTAAAATCGCAACCTCTACCTTGGGGTGCATAAGAACATATTGGTGTCCACTTGGACCAGATAAATCTCCCTCAGCAACCAATTTATTATTGACCATCACCCAATCGGTAGAACAATAACCCGATACCATCTTGGACTTACGACAGATAAATTCAGTTAATCGCGTTGTTGTTGTTTTACCATTGGTTCCTGTAATCAATACACTAGGAATGTCCGAAATTTTTTTCCAAGGTATATCTGATAATTTAGTAATATTATTAAGCTTGCTTCTAAATTGATGAATCCCACTGCCTAAGATTAATAAATCTTTGTGAACAAAAAAATTAATCTGCTTTTGACGGGCTTTAGTGTATAATTTACGCAACAATAACTGCTGATTCTCGCCAATTATAGTTTTAAATCGTCGTTTTGAACGCTCAAATTTAATCGAAATATCGTCATCAACTAAATCCACAACATCATACCATACCCAATCCAGGATTTCACAGGCAACCATTAATAAATCATATGGATAACGAATTGCTACATTAAAACCATTGGAAAAGGTAATTGCTTTAACCTCATAATCCTTAATCGGGAGCGCTGATAACAAACGTTTTAGCTCACTGACATAAAGTTCGGCAATTGCTGAAATATTTTCTTTTAACTCAACATCAATTACAGCTCCGGCTTCATTAAAAAACCTACTTCGCCCAAGTAAACGAGACGAAAAATATTTGGCATCATATAAACGGCTCAAATTCCTTACTCCATTATCAAAAAATTTTGAAGATTATAGCATAAATTACTTTGTTTCTAACGTTGCTCTGCAGCATTATCTAGCATATTTTCTACCTGATCAATAATTTGTAATATTCGCTCTTTATGCGGATTAAGCTCAATAACTTTACCTGCAAATATATTAATAATAAGTTTCAACTCAGTTATTAATTCTCGCTTATCTGGCGTCCATTCACTATGACTGACTAATTTAATTTCCGTACCATGTCGATTACAAAAATCAGCGAACCATTCATAACCAAATCTAACCAAACGATCTTTATGTGCCAAAAATAAAGTTTTAACTTTACCCATTTCAATTTGTTCCAGCAGTTGGTTAAATTGTTCACGTTGATAATTTAAGCTACTATTATGATCAATATACCAATGTGTAATTTCCAAATTACACCGTTGAGAGTAAGATTCAATTAATTCTCGTTGTAGCTGGATATCGTCTGACTGCAAAGCACATGAAGCTCGACAGTATGCAACTACTGAAGAATCTTCAAGCGCGTGTACACCACAATATTCAAGGTATTGCTGTTTGGTATAATAACGACGGTTAGTATCTGTACGCATGGCTCTTAATTTACCCTGTCGATCCCACCGTTGCAGTGTTAAAACAGATTTACCAATCAATGCTGCAAATTCATGCGGTTTATAAACCTTATCCATAATATCCACACCCAACAAAATATATTCAACATGCATATATTTTAGCATTAATTGAGCTAATTACTCAGCTATAAATTACATGCCCTATTTCGTTATGTTAGAATTTCAAGGTTCAAACTTTTAATCTTCTTCTATTTAGGAGCAATCATGAAATCAGTAGTAATAATTTATCATAGCGGTTATGGACATACTGCAAAACAAGCACAAGCTGTGTTCGACGGAGCTAAAAGCGTAAATGGCATAAATGCTCACTTAGTTAGCGTTACAGATGTTGAGCAGCATTGGGATGATCTAAATTCTGCTGATGCTATTATCTTTGGTTCACCAGTGTACATGGGAAGTATTTCAGCTGAGTTTAAAAAATTCATGGAAGCCAGTTCAAAATTATGGTTTACTCAAGCATGGAAAGATAAATTAGCCGCAGGTTTTGTTAATTCAGCAAGTTTTAACGGCGATAAACAAACTGCAATTATTCAACTAGCAACTTTTGCAGCACAGCATGGAATGTTATGGGTTTCTTTAGGATTATTACCTTCAAACAGCTCTAAATCAGAGCGCAATGATCTCAATCGAATGGGTTCATCATTAGGTGCATTTGCCCAGTCAGACTCAGATCTTGGTGCCGATGTAGTACCTCCTCTTGGTGATCTGGCAACTGCGCGTCATTTAGGGCAAAGAGTCGCAGAATTAACTTTACGTCAAAAGTAGTAAGACAATGAAAACAACAATTATTCGCGCTGATAGCCGCGGACACCTTAATTTTGGTTGGCTTGATACTTGGCATACATTTAGTTTTGGTGAATATTATAACCGTGAACGAATGCATTTTGGTGCACTACGAGTGGTTAATGATGATTTCATTGCTCCGGGAGGAAAATTTCCTCCTCATCCACATAATAACATGGAAATCATAACCATTGTATTATCTGGGAGCGTCGAACACCAAGATAGCCTTGGCAATAAAGAATATATTCGTGCCGGAGAAATTCAGGTTATGAGTGCTGGAAGTGGAATCGTTCATAGTGAAGCAAATCCATCTTTGGAAGAAGCATTGAGCCTTTTCCAAATTTGGATTTATCCGCGAGAGCAAAATATTACACCAAGCTATGCAACGCGTAATTTTATTTCACAACTTCAAACACTTAAAAATCAGTGGCAATTATTGGTATCACCATTGCAAAACAGTGAGCAGCTAATGATTAATCAGGATGCTTATTTATCACTTGGTGAGTTTGATGATAGCACTCTTCCACACTCATATGAATTAAATTCAACTGCAAATGGTTTGTTTATGATGATAATTGAAGGAAGTATTGAGATAGAGAATAAATTGTTGGAATCACGCGACGCCATTATGATTAGTAATATAGAGCAACTAAAATTTAGTGTCAAGGTCAAGACACGGCTTTTAGCAATTGAAGTTCCATTGTTATTTCACAAATAATTAACATACAGGGGGCCGTAGTTTCCCCTGTTACTATTACTGATTACTTTCTAAAACATCAAAATATCAATTTGTAGCATAGTTACACACCAGTAAAAATTAGTGAATACCCTAATTTTGCAATCATCCGCAGCCATATCACTAAAAACCAATCTTAATATTGCACAATTTAGTTTCTGATTATACAATCGTTAAACAAATTTAAATATATAATCTATAATATTTCATAGTTCATTGACTATTAAATTTTTCAATAAATATTTGTACCTAGGTAGTTTGATATTATTAATTTCTCCATAATAATGAAAGATCATAAATGAATATGCCATATTTAACAAACTGCAAATTAAAAACTTTATCCAGATATTTAATAAAATTATCTCTTATCTCTTCAGTTTCAATAATAGCTACTGTAAACCTTGCCAATGCTAGTGGCATCGCTCAGGTATCGACAAGTTTAAATGACGCTTCATTCTTGGGACAAGAAATGCCAACTGAGCTATTAACTTTTAAAATTTGGCTTAAGCCTTCAAATCAACAAGAACTAAAATTATTTCTCAGTAATCTTTATAATCCAAGCTCTCCGGAGTATCATAAATTTATTTCAAGCTCTGAGTACTCCCAAAAATTTGGGACATCCACTCAAGATGTTTCAAGTGTCAAAAATTATTTAGTTAATAAAGGATTTACTGTAACAAATATCCCAGGAAATGGAGCTTATGTTGAAGCAATTGGTAATGTTGCTAAAATTCAACAAACGTTTAATACACAAATTAATAATTACTTAACTAAAAGCGGAAAAGTAGTTTATAGCAATGATCGAGCTATAACCCTCGATCAAGAGATCAATGATAAAGTATCATTTATAACCGGCTTAAACAATGTATCAAAAATGCGCCCTCAGTATGTAGCTACCGGTGCACTACCCAACGCAGTAGGAATGCCAGGAACAATGGTTCCGCAATTGATGCAAAAAGCGTATGGAGTTGATAAACTGCATGCTAATGGTTTAAATGGCAGCGGACAAACAATAGCTATTGTTGATGCATATGACGACGCTACAATTGAAAATGATTTAAATGTTTTTAGCAGCCGATATAACCTGCCCGCATGCACTTCCACAAGCGGTTGTTTTACCAAATTAAATCAGTATGGAGCGCTATCTCCATTACCTGAATCATTTCCAGCTGAAGATGATTGGAGTGGAGAAATTAGTCTGGATGTCCAGTCAGCACACACAATTATTCCTGGTGCTCGGATTATATTAATTGAGGCAAATACAAATAACGACGATGATTTATATGCTGCAATTAATACCGTCGTGAGCAAACAACTGGCTAGTGTAATATCTAACTCATACGGTGGTGCAGAAACACCTGATTCACCACTTGAGTATATCCTCATGCAGGCAGCCGCACAGGGAATAAGTGTAAACTTCTCGTCAGGAGATACTGGAGATAATGTTGGCTCTCAAACAAATACACCATCAGTTGATTATCCCTCTTCTTCGCCATGGGCAACTGCGGTTGGTGGTACTAAAATTCAATTGAATCCAAATGGTAGTTATAAATATGAAACTGGCTGGGCATGGCCCTGGCAAGACATAGGATCCACAGGTGGATTAAGCCAGTACTACACAGCACAAAGCTGGCAGCAACAAGCTATTTCAACGGTAAATGCCACAGGATATGGTCTGGTCGGAAACAAACGTGCTGTACCAGATATTAGTTTGGATGGAGACCCCTTTTCTGGATTTCCTGTTTATGATACAGCAGATGGTACAGCCTGGCGGCAAATTGGAGGTACAAGTTTAGCCTGCCCTCTTTACTCTTCACTTATTGTAATTGCCAATCAGGCTAGAGCTGCCAACCAAATGCCAACAGTAGGTCTAACAACAGCATACTTATATAGAATGAGTTACTCTCAGCACCAAGGATCAGCACCTATTACCAATATTGTCGCACCTAAATACACTCAGTCAAGCGTGCTTGGCGCAAATCCTGGCTGGAATGATATTACTGGACTGGGATCACCATATGGTCCTACCTTCATTCAATATTTAGTTAATAATCGTTAGAATAATTGGAAATAAAATGAGTAAGTTAATGCAAGTATTATTCTTTGGCGCTGTGGTAGGATCAATCAGTGGATGCAATGGATCTTCTTCCAATAGCAGCACCAACACAAATAACTGGAACCTAGTTGGAGGTAGTATTCCTGGTAGTAATATTAACCTAAACTCAATTGTTTATGGGAATGGACAAATATACACAGGTGGGAGCGTAGATGTAAATAACCCTGCCGTTTTTAACTTCGTAAACTCATGGCAGATTGCAGGCGGTAATTACCTACCAAACCCCAACAGCTCCACAGAGCAAGTTAATTCAATTGCCATTGACAATAATAAAACACTATATGCGGCAGTCAATGTCACGATGTCTGGCTCTCTTGGCTATCGACCGACTGTGGGCTATTTGGCAAATAATACTGGTGCTGGAGGATCTTGGCTCATTTTGGCAAATGAGAGCGCTGTACCAGACAATGGTGGAATAAATTCAATTGCCGTAAGCAATGGGACAGCTTATGCTGGTACTGGTGGCTATGATTTAAACAATAACTCATACTATGGGCACGTTTATAGTTGTGCTGGTGCACAAAGTCCATGGCAAGAAATTGGCGGTGAAAGCGTGCCAAATGGAGGAGAAGTATATTCTGTAGCGTTATCCAATACAGGTTCAGTCTATGCTGGTACCGGTGGCTATAACCTAACAAATAATAGTAGTTTTGGGAGTGTTTATGTAAGCATAAATAATGGCAATTGGCAACAAGTTGGTGGAGGTGTTACCCCAGATAATGGCGTTGTAACATCGTTAGCCATTTCATCTAACAATCAAGTTTATGCCGCGACTTCAAATGCAAATGTTTATTTAAGTACCGGCAACAGCTCGTGGAGTGTATTTGGCGGGGGAAGCTTACCCGATAATGGTTCAATTACTTCAATTAATTTATCCACCAATGGATTAATTTATGCTGCTACCAATAACGGAAATATTTATGCTGCATCTATAAATCAATCGTGGCAATTAGTAGGCGGCGGTGGAATGCCTGATGGTTGGTATGCCAACTCTATTACTACAGCTTCAGGACTAATTTACGCAGCAACTCAAGGTGGCAATGTTTATAGTACAAGTATTGCTCAATAGCGCCATATAAATTGTGTAATTAGCTATAATAAAAAAATGCGGCTGTATTATAAAATACAACCGCATTTTTAGTATACACCTGAATTACTCAGATTTATAAATTGATGTCATTTCAGTGCAATTAGTCAACCAATGCTTCTGCATTTTTTTCAACATCTTTCACCATATTTTGAATAGATGATCTGCGTTTATCTTCTTCAGTCATATCCAAAGTTAATGCAATTGTGTTTTCTAAATTAGTTACAGGAGTAGTTTTACTTGCATGATTTAATGTCGTCATGATTATTCTTTCTATTAAAAAGTTAAATTAATTCAAGGTATAAGATATGGTTAAAACACCATTCAAAACCCCAAACGCACGCCATTCTAACACATAAAACTGTCACACGCAATAATTAATAGTCATGAAAATTGCATATATTATTAAATTAAGTCAACTATGGACTACACTTTTAACTTCCTGCGAGCTATAAACTAAAATATCTAAAGTTAACGAAGAAACACGCAAATCTGGAAGCTTCTACTCCAAAACAAGCTTATTAAGAGGTAGTACATTAAGCTTTACTCAATGACATATTGATTAAACATCTATTTTTTCATTATTAAGTTAACATGAATAAAAGTTTATAATATTTTTCATAAAATTAACAAATACTTACTATAGTATACTAAAATAATTGGAGTAAGAATTAATTACAGATTAAAACAAGAGACGTCACGTTTAGGAGATAAAATTATAGATCATAGTAATATTAAACTTAGTGTGGTTATGCCAGTCTATCAAACTAATGAAATTTATTTGCGCAATGCAATTAAGAGTGTACTGGAACAAACTTATTCAAATTTTGAGCTTATAATTGTAAATGATAGCCCTCAGGATGAATCAAGGTTGCAAGAGATTGTTGCAAGCTATAATGATGCCCGAACTATTTGGATACCGTGCAAATTAAATAGTGGTATTGCTATTGCTTCAAATATTGGAATTGATCGTGCACAAGGTGCATTTATCGCCATGATGGATCATGATGATGAGTGTGTTGCAACACGATTTGAACGGCAAATTAAATTTTTAACTGATAACCCTGAATTTGGTTTTGTCGGTGGGCAAGCTGAAGCGTTTTATCCAGATGGGTCTTGTGTAAACTTAAACTATTCGCTTTCATCCTCAAGAGACGAATTAAAGCAAAGTTTTTTTAATGGGGTGCCCTTCCTCAACCCCAGCATTATGTTTCGTAAGTCAGCATTAAATAATCTGAGATATAATGCACATTACAAAGTATGCACAGATTATGACCTATTTGCCAGGCTTGTTTTTACGCAAAATGTCATGGCAACCAATCTAGCAGACGTTATTTTGCGCTACAGATTTCATGACAGTAATACATCATTAAATCAATATCTACTTGCAGAACAAGAGACAAATGAAATTCAATACTGGATATTGCAACATGAGAATGTTCTTATATGAAAAACTATTTCGCTCTCTGTTCCAGAATAAGGCTTTGGATACGTAAAATATTATTCTGTGCTGTCAATCCACTCATTATTTAGTCTTGTACGCTTCGTTATGAACCATTTGCACGCATTTTGAATCTATTCAAGAGTAAAATGGTGTAAAATCACTACTTTGAATAAAATAAAAATGGACTAGACAACCAAAATACATTGTGTGTGTTAATTCTATTATTATATCGCTAGTGTGTTTTGATTGTCTAGCCCCAAAACATTCTCAATATCATAAAAAGGAAACCAAAATGAAAGAAAAAGCAGTCGATCTTCGTCCAGGTTGGATTATTCAATACGAAGGCCGTCAATTTGCTGTACTAAGTACGCGCACAGTTAAATCAGGAACTGGTGGTGGTGCATTTATACAAACAGAGATGAGAAACATTCAAACAGGCTCAAAAGCCCAAACGGCATTTAGGTCTACTGATTCAATTGAACGTTTGTCAACAGAAGAACTGGAATGTACTTTCTTATACAAAGAAGGTGAAGACTATGTGTTCATGAATATGGAAGACTATAGCCAAATTACTGTCACTCCGGATGTATTGGGAGAAGATGTTGCCTTTTTATCAGATGGTATTAATGTAAGACTTAAATTAGTTGATGGCGGGGTTCTTGCTGTTGAATTCCCAACAACAATCGTGTGTACTGTGGTAGAAACTGATCCACAAATCAAAGGTGCTACAGCTACAGCAATGGATAAACCAGCAATCTTGGATAACGGTATCCGTGTAGTTGTACCTTCTTTTGTCAACCTTGGTGAAAAAATTGTTCTAAAAACTGCCACTAGAGAGTATTCAGAACGTTATAAAGAAGGAAAATAATTAGCTTTAGAAGCTAATGCCTAACTATTATTGGTGCTCAAATATCATCTAACGTTGAGCACCTTCTTTTTCAAACTGTTTGTGAGTCAGTTTAACTAAAATTAGACTTGAGCACAAATTTATTACATATTCTAACTCTCTCCTGAGTTTTTAGACTTTCTGTTGTTTATATAATCTCTTAAATTTTTCTGGCGAAAAAGGCGTGGTTTACACCGTATTTTGTGATTTTGGGGTTTATGATTTAGAGCCATTGTGCATCTGAAAAAAGAGAACTGTTTATTAGTCACTTTTGGGTGGCTTTTTTATTGGATAATGAGAAAGGAGTATATTATCTATGCTTTAAAGCATAGATTCTAAATTTAATTATATTCAAGTACTTTTGCTTCGTGAAATACTACTTTCGAGTATGG
>CAYIZV010000001.1:56205-130644 GCA_964367915.1 uncultured Neisseria sp. | reverse complement strand
CTATTTACGATAACTGGTGCCAGCACGAATTGTGGCAATGGGAATACGCTACCTGTCGGAGAAAGCTGTACGATTACTACTCAATTTGGTCCAACAGCGGTGGCTGCAGGAATTAACCATGGAGTACTCACTATTTCTGATGGAGGGGGTTTAGCCACTGCTACAAGTACTCTAATAGGCACGGTACTTAGTGCTCAATCCGCCAATATCAGCCAAGGAGCATTTAGTGGGACAAACTTCGCGGGTGGTACAGGTGCTGTTTCGCCAAATCAATTCCAGATTGAGCGAAGCTCTACTACCTTCCCATCGGTAAGTATTACGCTAACTAATAGTGGTTCAGTAGCAGCAACTAATTTTTATATTGCAGAAATTAGTCCAAATAGTAACTGGACGCTTGGTGGTAATTGTGGAACTTCGGGAAGTAAAATACTCTTAGCAGCAAGTGGTGGAAGCTGCACGGCAACCTTCACGATGACAGCCGCGGCAGTGACTAACTCAGGTGCACAAAATCTAGTGCTAACCAACTATCGTTTAACGTGGAATGATCAGGCTCGTCCGGTAACGCCAGCTATGCAAGCTCTCACTGGTACGGTATATGTCAATGCTTATGCCCCAGCCAGCATAGCGGTAACTACTAGCCCAGCCAGCAATATCAGTATCGCACCTGGTGAGAGCTTTACAATGAGTGCAGTCTTAAGTGGTGGCTACGCAGTTACGCCACAAACGATCCATGCGACGACTACCAATGCAGATATTAGCTTTACCAATAATGATTGTGCACTCAATAGTCAAAATAGCTACACCTGTACGATTAGTGTTGTAGCAGCGAGTGATGCCGCAGCGGCAAGCAACCAAACTGTCACGCTGAACAATACTACTACCCCGAGTATGGCGCCGAGTCCTAGCACGATAACTTTTGCGATTACTGCACCAGCTCCAGTGGTGGGTACTATCTCCCTACCGCAAACTGGGCAAACCCCAACCGCACCGTTAACTGCGACTGTAGGCATGGATGGGTTTACTTATATTGGAGTACCATGGGCATATGTAACTAGTGGTAGTACTACTCCAGCCACTCGTTTTACTGTTGGTATTGCTGCCGAAGCTGATTGTATTACTGATAATCTAACTGGCTTGATGTGGGTAAAAGATCTTAATACTGTCGTGATTAAGAATCAAGCAGCGGGAAGTTTAACCTCGTGGCAAAATGCGTTAGATTCAGTTTCGGATATTAATAGTGGCGCTGGCTTATGTGGGCATACGGACTGGTATTTACCAACAGTTAATGATTTATCTAGTCTGCTGAATGATGGATATATTGGTGGTACTAATAAATATCAAAGCGAATGGCTTATTTCCCAAGGGTTTAGCAATGTGCAGGCCAATAACTATTGGTTGTCTTCTACTTTCGCGTTGGATACCAGTGGTGCGTGGTACGTCAATTTCAGAGACGGCAGCGTGAGCGCCGCCTTTAAGATCTCCGGCAGCTTCTATGTCTGGCCAGTCCGTGGTGGTCAGTGATGGGGCATTTGGTAATTTGATTATTTGCGTGGCGCTTGCGCCACGCGTGATTTAGGTGTGAATATGGCTAAAATATTAGCATTAGGCTATCGGGTTGCGATTATTCACGAAACAGAAAGTTATCTGGGGCGGATTAAACCGCGCTTATCAGTGATTAAACTATTTAAACAAGGATTGAAGCATGAATAAAATTAGTAAATTAGGTGGATTATTGAGTTTCATAATGGTGAGTATTAATGTTTTTGCTACTGCTCCAGCGCAAGTACCTGCGACAGGAGAAACTGGTGGCGCTACAGGCTCAGGAAAAGGTGTCGCCTGGCCCAGTCCACGCTTCGTCGCAGGTAGTGGAACTACTGCTGATTGTATCACGGATAAATTGACTGGGCTAATGTGGCCTAAAAACGGCATCATTGGTTTTAGTAATGGAAGTAGTCCGTATACGCCGTTGGCAACGCCAGAACTAAATAATACTACTCCAAATCATAATAAGGTTAAGTGGTCAAGTAACGGTACAAATACAGAAGTATTTATCGCGATTGCTAATCTTAATATTGAAACACTCTGTGGTTATAGTGACTGGCGTTTACCAAATAAAGTTGAGCTCAAGAGCTTAATTAATTATGGTGCAGCTAGTCCTGCTAATTGGTTAAAGTACGGTACAGGGACTAGCGGTTCTCCTGTCTGTGATGGTGCCTGTTTTGTTAATGTGCAGGCCAGTAACTATTGGTCGTCTTCTACTTACGCGTCGGATACGGGTAAAGCGTGGTACGTCGGTTTCAATGACGGCAGCTTGGCTGGGACCGGTAAGACTAACACTTACTATGTGTTGCCAGTCCGTGGCGGTCAGTGATGGGGCATTTGGTAATTTGATTATTTGCGTGGCGCTTGCGCCACGCCGCTTTGTGATGCGTGTATCTTTAAAAAGTAACCCAGCTAAATTTTTAGCTGGGTTACTTCGAGATATTTAGAATGGAAACTTAAATCCACCAGGCATAGCAGGCATACCAGCGGTTGCACTACCCATTTTTGCTTGTGATTGTTCTTCGACTTTACGATTAGCATCATTAACGGCTGCCGCGATTAAGTCTTCCAACATTTCTTTGTCATCCATCACTGTTTCGTCTATCGTAACTTTTTTTAGGTCGTGTTTTCCAGTCATGATAACTTTAACCATGCCAGCACCAGACTCGCCTTCAACTTCTAAACGAGCGACTTCTTCCTGAGCTTTCTCCAGATTTTTTTGCATCTCTTGGGCTTTTTTCATTAAGCCGGCTAATTGACCTTTATCAAACATTTATTATCCTTTTTTATAAATTTAGATTAAGCGCTATTTTAACAGAAAATACTGCTTTATTGGGCACAATGCCCAAATATACTCGTAGTATTTGATTCTTGAACCGAAGGGTTGACAAAAAAAGACAACGCAGTGTAGACAGTACTACATCAGGAGTCTTTTTTGCAATCCGACAAAGTCCAAGATTCAAAGACGATGAGTATTAATTAAATTTCTTCGTATAATGGCAATGTTAAGAATTCGGCAAAAGTTGCGGAAGTTGACATTTCTTCAAAAATTACCGCAGCACGATCATAAGTACTACCATTACCTACTACTGCTTTTACTTTAGTTAGTTCTTCTGGAATCATAGTTCGAACCATGTCGGCAGTAACCTTGCGTCCATCTTCCAAAACACCTTTAGGTGAACGAATCCACTGCCATACTTGAGAACGACTGATTTCTGCAGTTGCTGCATCTTCCATTAGATTGTGAATCGGTACGCAACCATTACCAGCCAACCATGAACCAAGATAATGAATTCCGACATTTATGTTATAGCGTAATCCAGCTTCAGTAATTGGGGTCTCTGGTTTAAATTCAAGTAATTCTGCGGCAGTCACCACCACATCATCACGTTTTTTAGCAATTTGATTGGGTTTATCACCTAATACTTTGGTAAATTCTGTCATCGCTAGATCCACCAATCCAGGATGTGCTACCCAGCCACCATCATAACCGTCGCTTGCATCACGTGCCTTATCTGAACGAACTCCAGCCATCGCAGTTTCATTTTTCTCCGGATCATTTTTGATTGGAATTAAAGCCGACATTCCACCGATTGCTGGCGCATTACGTTTATGACAAGTCTTGAGCAAGAGCAGGGCATAAGCACGCATAAATGGTGAAGTCATTGTAACCTTTGCACGGTCTGCTAAGCAAAACTCTTTGTTTAACTTAAACTTTTTGATTCCGCTGAAAATATAATCCCAGCGTCCTGCATTTAATCCAGCCGAGTGTTCGCGTAATTCATAGAGGATTTCATCCATTTCAAATGCAGCTAAAATTGTTTCAATCAATACGGTCGCTTTGATACTACCTTGCGGAATCCCTAACTCTTGCTGGGTCATAATGAAAATATCATTCCATAACCTAGCTTCTAAATGAGATTCCATTTTAGGTAAATAAAAATATGGACCTGCGCCACGTGCTAGCTGCTCTTTGGCATTGTGATACATAAATAAAGCAAAATCAAAAATACCACCAGAAACTCGTTTGCCATCAACGATAACGTGCTTCTCATCCAAATGCCAGCCACGCGGACGAACTACCAAGGTTGCTGTTTTTTCATTAAGTTTATAGGTTTTTCCATTTTGCTCCAAGCTGATTGTTTTACGCACGGCTTCAATCATATTGAGCTGTCCAGTGATTTGATTATCCCAATTTGGCGTATTTGAATCTTCAAAATCTGTCATATAACTATCAGCACCTGAATTAAGTGCATTGATTACCATCTTACGCTCAACTGGACCAGTTATTTCTACGCGGCGACATTCTAATGCTTTGGGAATCGGTGCAATTGTCCAGTTACTTTCGCGGATTGATTTAGTTTCTGGTAGAAAATCTGGTAATGCACCATCATCTAGCTCTTTAGCACGAATAACCCGTGCGGCTAATAGTTCTTGACGGCGCGGTTCAAATTTGCGGCTTAACTTTGCCACTAGCTCTAATGCTTCGGGAGTTAAAATTTTGGCATAATCAGCATTAATTGGTGCATTGATTTCCATCCCATGAGGTAGTTTAATTGAAGTCATAGTTTTATCCTTTTGTACATTATTTAATAAAAATACCGCTGGCAGATTCACCAACGGTATTTATAATTTAAAATTCAAGCATTAAAATTAATACTCAGAGTATTAATGTTTTTTAGCTTCAAAGAACTGCTCATCTTCCGTCGAACCATGTAACGCGGTAGTTGAAGACTGTCCTTGTTGAATTGCTTGAGTTACCGCATCAAAATAACCAGTTCCAACTTCACGTTGATGCTTAACGGCAGTGAAGCCTTTTTCTGCTGCTGCAAATTCTGCTTCTTGTAATTCAACGAACGCCGACATTTGGCTACGTGCATAACCATGCGCTAAGTTAAACATACTGTAATTTAATGAGTGGAATCCAGCTAGGGTAATGAACTGGAATTTATAACCTAATTTACCTAATTCGATTTGGAATTTAGCGATAGTTGCATCATCTAAATTTTTCTTCCAGTTGAATGATGGTGAGCAGTTATAAGCCAATAATTTGCCTGGGAATTGAGCATGAATAGCTTCAGCAAATGCTCTGGCATAAGCTAAATCTGGTTTACCAGTTTCACACCATACTAAATCAGCATACGGTGCATACGCCAACCCACGTGAAATCGCTTGTTCTAAACCAGGTTTAGTTTTAAAGAAACCTTCAACTGTGCGTTCACCAGTTAAAAATGGTTTATCATTAGCATCTACATCTGAAGTTAATAAATCAGCAGCTTCAGCATCAGTACGTGCAACGATCAGCGTTGGTACGCCCATTACATCGGCTGCTAAACGTGCTGCATTTAATTTTTCAACTGCTTCACGGGTTGGAACCAATACTTTTCCACCCATATGCCCGCATTTTTTTACTGAGGCTAATTGATCTTCAAAATGCACACCTGATGCACCAGCTTCAATCATCGCTTTCATCAATTCAAAAGCGTTTAAAACACCGCCAAAACCAGCTTCGGCATCGGCTACAATCGGTGCAAAGTAGTCAATATCATTTTTACCTTCTGACCACTGAATTTGATCGGCACGAGTTAATGTATTGTTAATTCTTTTTACGACTAACGGCACAGAATTAGCTGGATAAAGTGATTGATCAGGATACATTTCACCTGCAACATTCGCATCTCCAGCTACTTGCCAGCCTGATAAATAAATAGCTTTCAATCCAGCTTTGACTTGTTGCATTGCTTGGTTACCAGTCAACGCACCAAGAGCATTGATGAACGGTTCATTGTTAACCAAATTCCATAATTTAATTGCGCCAGTTTTAGCAATAGTATGCTCAACAGCGAGTGATCCACGTAAGCGAACTACATCTTCAGCTGTGTAATTACGTTTGATTCCTGTCCAACGAGGATTATTTTTCCAATCTTGTTCTAGGGCGGCGATTTGTTGTTCACGACTTGACATCTGCGTACTCCAATAAAATTATTACAACTAATTACTCAAACAGATTGGAAATACTGGTAGGCGATTTACGACGAAGCTTACTAACTGTAAGTGAGGAGTAAATCAACGACCCAGGATGATGAATCCGATTGAGTATAGAATTGAAAACTAATTAACAGGCTAGCTTGTTGATTGAAATTACTTTACTCAACAAATTAGTCGGCGAACTGCTCTGTTTTTCAGAGGCTCTTTCAATATTCTACTATAACCCAGCTTATGGTGAATTGGTTTTTTTAAACTAAATTTACTCTTCTGCAAGAGATGTGCTAAAACTATTGTGCTTTGCACAAGAAATTTATTAAATATGTAGCCAAATGCATCAATTTACTTGGCGTAGATGGTTGTTGCGCTGCATTAAAATTCTTGACAATTACCATGCAACTTAAATAAACCATCATTTAAAATACCAATATTGGATGTCAAATTGTGGGCATAAGCAGGGCTTGTGCTATTGGGCAACGCAATATAAGCTTTTACTAAGATTACAGTTAATGGAACTGCTAAACGCCCAGGTTGTAGTTTTAGAAGACGAACTTCCCGTGTTACCTTTCATCAGACCGCTCTCAATAGAAAGCAGCCACGCTCCTGAGCGAGTAGCACAATTCTCATTTGCTTGGTCTCCACCAGTCCAAGTGTTCTTATATGTAGCTGAAATAGAGTTTATCAGTGTGTTTGTTTCACCTACCAAAAAGCCGCCTGTCGCAGTTGCAATCAAAGTTGTGCCATCAGTGCGATAATATTTAACTCCATTCGATGTTGCATTATTTAAATAGAGTAGCGCCTTATAACTTTTACCTGCGCCTGGTGAACCTGTGCTCGGTTTAGATTCATCCATACCACACTTTGAATCCGCGCCAGAATAGTTTCCTAAATTTCCATTCCATGTACCGCTGGTTACAAAAATTACTTGGTTTGAGAATACAGTAAAAGACTCTGGTGTTGCAGTAACTCCGCCAGCTGCAGTTGCATGCAATAGATATCCATTTTTTGCTGGAGTATTTAAAGTGGCTGTAATTTTGCTGGTACAACTTGCACTATTGTTGGTAACCGAACCACAGCTTGCAGGAGTAACACTGCTTAAACCTGTTACCGTACTAGTGCCATTGCTTTCAGTCGCCGCGGTTGCGGTGGTTGGCGTGCTTGATTGGTATAAATTACTCCAGTTTATAGTTGCAGTAGTGAATTTTGACTGTCCGAACGAGGTAATGTCACTTATTGATAAAAGAGGCATCACTATATCAACCATAGTAGCAAGATTACTTGTGCCGGATCCAGAATATGCCCCATAAGTATAGTTGTACGCAAAATCAGCTTGATTCAGATTAGACTGAAAAGCAGATTCAGATGTTTTACTTGGTAAATTATAGACTATGGTACAGCTTCCATTATTAGTAGCTGCACCATTGACACATGAACTACTTGCTAAGGTATAGCCTGGCACAGTAAATAGTGAGCTGGAGCTCTCTGGTAAGCTAATTGTACTTGCTGCGGTAACTGTACTACTATTGGTAAAGGTTAGCACTATTTGTATATTTCCTGCCGTTCCACCAGTAGCGGTAGGATTATCCATGCAGGTAGTTGTTATACCATCTCCGCTTGCACAGCCTGTTACACTAGTTACCATGTTGATGATTGGTGGTTGAGGTGCGTTCGAAGACACACTCCATGCGACACTGGTTGATTCCATACCTGCAGGAGTTTGTCCTACTGCGGCGTAATTTACTAGGTAATTAGCAATGCCTGTGGATTCAGTTGAACTACTATTATCGGTTGGACCCAGTTTAAGCGTCAAAGTACAGCTACTTCCTGCTGCTATTGAGGATCCACAGTTGCCATTATCCGCGAGTAAATACGCCGGATTATCTACCAAGCCAATGCTGGTAAGTGTGGCAGTGGCTGCGCCATTATTGCTAATCGTTAAATTTTGAGTTTCTGACTCTACATTATTCCCACTAATAGACATATTTGAGAGTGTTGATAATGCAATAATTGCACTATAAGCAGTTGAATTATAAATCAATGACATAATTCTGCTGTAGCTAGCAGTACCATTACTACCCATATAACTAGCTGTAAAGCCAAGATTTATTTGCTGATTTAAATCTGTGAAGTTGTCTTCAACTGAAACAAGATAACTACACGAACTACCAACATCCAGTTTTTGTCCGGTACAAGTATCAGATCCTTGAGTGGTAATAACGCTCGCGGTTGCATGTCCACCCAATACGATAGGTGCTGGGATATTTATATTGTTTAAAGTGTAACCACCAATATTGGTAACCGTAACTTGTGTTGTTGCACCAAGGGTAGCTGAAAAAGACAGCGGGTTATTAGCTACAGAAACGGAAACCAATGCTGCCCCAATACCGTTAAACCATGTTACATTACCAGCGACACTACTAGCACTTCCCCCCGTATATGGAATAGTAATGTTTGCGCTTCCACCAGCCTCTGTTACGTTAAAATTAATTGTACAAGTATCACCAGCTGCTAGAGTTACATTACTGCATCCAGTTATCCCACTAATTCCGGTCTCAGCGCTGACATTACCGATTACAGCGTCTTGATTTCCTGCATTTTGAATTAGCATGCTTGAGCTGGTTCCATTGGCGGTATTAATTAAAGGAACTGTACCAGTGACTAATATAGCACCTGCAGAGGATGGTTCAACTGCCAAGCTAGCACTATCGCTAAATTGAGTGTCAGATAAAGATTTTTGGAGAGCTGAATTCTGTGAATTGGGAGTAGTTAAGCTTGCGTTATTTGTGCTATTTGACTTAACTGTTATGGTTGCATCAATTGATGATGACATGATCGGTGAACTAATTTCAATTGCTTGTACTGAGTTAGCTGCAAGAGTTAATTGATTGTAATTCATATTAAGTTTTAAGGATGGTTTATTTATAGTGATATCAGAAATAACGTAATTCTGCTTATTACCGCTAGCGTACAAATAAAGAGTTGTATAGCCAGTCGTATTGCCATAACCAGAGATATTTGCACCAGATTTAAACTTCACTCCATCATTAGTCTGTACTGATTTTGGATCAACTAGTGCATAGTTAATCAATTGGCTAAATGATTTGGCTTTATTCGCAAAAACATAGCTAGCCTTGAGTAACATTGAACCTTGGATTTGTTGTGTATTTAAGCTTGGTGTGGTAATCTTAAGTGCACAACTTTGACCTGCAGCAATTGCAACGCACTGACCACCATCAATGTTTTCATCGGCATTCTGTTGAGATGATGTTCTGTTTGAGTTGTTGTTAGCTAAGCTATAACTAATTCCGCTAATAGTGGTTGTACTATTATTATGAACATAGATCACAGTAGATGTCGGTATATTACTAAAAACGGGTATTATTCCCGCGCTATCAATTGTGAGTGCAGCTTCAATAGTTTGTTGATCAGGCGAATTATTTGAAGAGTTTCCGCTTGCTGCACTATTACATCCGGCTAGCATGATTATTATAAAACAGTTCATTATAATAGTTTTAAAATTCAAGTGGCTGGTTCTAGTTAGTTTATTCATTTTGTATCTTACTGTCCATTTTATCGTTGTAATTATAAAAATATAAAGTTGAGTTCTTAATTTACTGGTTCTAAGTTTGATTTTGTAGCAAAGAGATATTACCGCAACCTGATGAACTTCTGATGTTGACACCAGTAGTAATGGTGCTAATTTTTGTATTTTGACTTCCTGCATTACTTACTATGGATGGTAAGTGTGCAGAATTTTCAGTCACTGCGTAACTAATGCCGTTTATTTGCTCATTAGTGTTATTGTGTATATAAACTACAGTTGAAGTTGAACTATTAGCAAAAAATGGGGTTATTTCAGTGTTATTAATTGTGATTGCTGGTATCGTTTTGGTAGAGGCATTATCGCCATAATTTGCAGAGTTGCTTGAACTACTACAGGCAATAATACATGTAGTAGCAATCAATAGCATTAATAATCTTAATTTTTGAAGCCACGAAAAGTAATTCATTTTTAGTGCCAATAAGTAGATGAACCGAGTTAATTTTAAAGTTAATATTTGAGTATAGCATAGGTCTTTTGGATTACATAATCCGAAACGGATATTTCAGGTAAAATTTCAAGATATGAAGCTTAATAGTTGATTTATCAGTTAGATTAGATTAATAAGTGAGATTACGTGAAATATAAAAAACCACTGAATAACAGGGAAGTTAACAGTGGCTTGTAAAAAATAATTATAACAATAATTAAAGTTTAAACGTTTTTACTTTAAGTTTTTTATCAAGATTTTTACTGATTGCATCTAAAAAATCTTCAGTAGTAAGATATTGACTTTCGTTTAACTGATCGCCATGAATACAAACAGCTAAATCTTTGGTCATTTTGCCTGATTCTACAGTTTCTACACATACTTTTTCTAGGGTGTGGCAAAAAGCTATCAAATCTTTATTACCATCCAATTTACCACGGTGCTCTAAACCACGAGTCCATGCGAAGATTGATGCGATTGGATTTGTTGAGGTTTTTTTACCTTGTTGGTGCAGGCGATAGTGACGTGTTACTGTTCCATGTGCTGCTTCTGATTCAATTGTCTTACCATCTGGAGTAACTAAGACTGAAGTCATCAAGCCCAACGATCCGAAACCTTGTGCAACGATATCCGATTGAACATCTCCATCGTAGTTTTTACATGCCCAGATAAAATTGCCGTGCCATTTAAGGGCAGATGCAACCATATCATCAATCAAACGATGTTCGTAAGTAATCCGGTTTTTGATGAATTTTTCTTTAAATTCATTTTCATAGATTTCTTGGAAAATATCTTTAAAGCGCCCATCATATTTTTTCAGGATGGTGTTTTTAGTTGATAAATATAAAGGCCATTTTTTATCCAGTGCCATATTAAAGCAGGCATAGGCAAAACCGCGGATTGATTCATCCGTATTATACATACCTAACGCTACGCCATCATTTTCATAGTTGAATACTTCGTGCACTTCTGGAGTACCGTTTTCTGGTGTAAAGGTGATGGTTAGTTTACCTTTACCTTTGGTAACGAAATCGTAAGCTTTATATTGATCGGCGTGAGCATGACGTCCAATTACAATTGGAGCTGTCCAGTTGGGAATTAGGCGCGGAATATTATTACACACGATTGGTTCACGGAACACTGTTCCATCTAAAATATTGCGGATAGTTCCGTTAGGTGATTTCCACATTTTTTTTAGATTAAATTCTTTTACACGTGCCTCATCAGGAGTGATCGTTGCGCATTTAATACCAACATTATATTTTTTGATTGCTTCCGCTGATTCCACGGATACTCTATCTTCAGTTTTATCGCGGTTTTCAATACCTAGATCGTAATATTTAATGTCTAAATCAAGATAGGGTAAAATTAATTTTTGTTTAATAAACGCCCAAATGATTCGCGTCATCTCATCGCCATCAAGTTCGACGATTGGGTTTGCAACTTTAATTTTTTGCATCTAATGACCTTTCAGAGTAAATGATTAAGCGCTGGGATTATAGCATAAATATAAGGTTGATTAGTTAGAATTTAGTTTACCCACCTCAACTATGCCTGAGTTCAGGAGAGAAATGTACAAATTAATATTTTTCGCTGCCATTTAGTAAGAGCTACTGATTTTTGTTTCTAAACATCTGACTATTTTACCTGTAATGATCCACTGAAATGCTCCATTCTGAAAAAATAATAAAAGCATTAGAAATTTTATCTATTTCACAACTGTACAGTTGACTGGTATAATTCAATCCATAAAGAAATTAATAAGGACAAAAATCATGACTGGACTATTTTTCTTACTGCTGATATTTATTTTTATCTGTATATTTAATAAAAAATGTAAGAACACCTATTTTTTATTTGGCTTATTCATTGTTTTATGGATTGCATTTTTTATTCCACATACAATCCGCTATATTAATATTCAACTATAGGATTAATGAATCATGAATAAAAATAATATTTTGGACACACTTGATAGTATTGCAATCATTGGGCTTACTTTTATATTAATGATGGCGTTTGCTTATCAGTTCATGGATAGTGAATTGCCCTGTGCGTTGTGCGTAATGCAGCGTATGGGATTGTATGCGATTAGTTTAGGACTGGTAATAAATCTAGTGCGAGGTCGCAGTCAGAGCAATTACTTAATGATTATTCTGAGTGCAGTAATAAATTCGTGGATAAGCTTACTGCAAGTTTTGCTACACGTAGTTCCTAATAGCGGTGGATTTGGTTCTAGTGTATTTGGGCTACACATGTATACTTGGAATTTCATTGTAAGTATGGTTTTCATTATATATGGATGTTTGGGTGGTTTATTACATGGTAATGAAAATCAAAAACGAGAAAAAACTATAGCCATTCATAAGATTATCATTAGCGTATTATTTCTTACATTGCTCGTAAATACTTTAAGTACATTTATTGAATGCGGTCCACACCTCTGTCCATCAGACCCACAGTCATATTGGTTACTAGATATATTTAGTGGTAAATCTTGGAGTTAGTGATTGATAGATATGTGTTATATCAGCTAGCAGATAGATACTCAAAATCTAAAATAGGTGCAGAAACTCGCTTTTTACACCTATTTTTAAAATGCTAGATACGCAATATACTATTGTATATTGCGTTTTTTAAATCTCAACTTATCAATTACGTCAAAAATTACTGGAATGACTAACAAACTTAATGCAGTTGAAGTGATTAGACCTGCAATTACAGTTACTGCCATTGGTGCGCGGAAGCTGGAATCACCTTCTAAACCTAAAGCAACAGGGATCATTCCTGCAATCATCGCAATTGTCGTCATGATAATTGGACGTGCACGTTTTTGGCAAGCGTCCAAAATCGCATTGACTTGATCATTACCAGAATTTTTAGAAATAATGATATAATCTACAAGTAAAATGGAATTTTTGGTAACTATTCCCATCAGCATCAAAATACCGATTAATGATGGCATAGACAAGCTGTAACCAAATAATACCAAGCTCCCCAAAGCTCCTCCAACTGCTAGTGGTAACGCGGAAAGAATGGTGACTGGCTGCCTAAAATCATTAAAGAGAATTACTAAAACAAAATATACACAAATAACACCAGAAATCATGGCTAAAACAAAACCGCTAAACATTTCTTGCATTCGTTCAATATCACCAGAGTTAATTCTGCTCACTCCATTAGGTAGATGCTGAATGACAGGTAACTTACGGATTTCATTATCCAATTCACTAAGATTTCGTCCTTGTAAATCAATATTGAAAGTTATAATCCGACTACGATCTGTTCGATTGATGCTAATTGGTCCATTGCCCAATGTTATTTCGGCAATACTTGCCAGTGGTACTGTTCCGTTGCTTCCATTTACGCGTAAATTACCTAATGCTCTCAATGTCTGAGTTGCTTTTTTATCTACCCGTACTCTAATCGGTATTTGACGATCATTCAGGTCAATTTTAGCCAAATTATTGCTGTAGTCTCCAGAGGTTGCGACACGAATGACTTCACCGATATTTTTTGCCGTAACACCTAATTTAGCAGCTTTGTTAAAATCAGGTTTAATCTTGATTTCTGGACGCGATAAGTCAAAATCAGAACTAATGTTACCAATTCCTTTTAAGCTACGAAGCGCCGTTTCAATTTTTTTGGCTGTATCGTTGAGTATTTCTTTATCTTCTCCAGTAATGGCTAGAGAGTAGCGCTCTCCATTACCATTTCCGCCAGAGAATCTTGCTCCAGGAATCATGTTCAGTCGTTCTTGGATTAATTTTTCCAGTTGTGCTTTATTTTGATTATGTGGGCGGGAATCTTTATTAATTAAATTGAAAGTTAGAGAGCCATTTGTGACACTTGCATCGGTAGAAATATCCTCACCACTTTGTACTCCATTGCCGATAGTTGCATAAACACTTGCAATAGACTTAATGCTCTTAGTATGCTGTGTAGCCTGTAACAAAACATTGGATAAAGTTTCAATTTTACTTCCGGGAGGTACTTGAACTGAAAATTGAATTTGATCTCCCTCTTCTGCAGGGAAAAAAGTATTGGGTATAAATATTAACAATAAAAGTGAGCTGGCAAAAAATCCTCCAGTGATTAGCAATGTTCTTTTACGATGTTCTAAGCACCACCTAACTATATTTAGGTAGTAGATCATAATTTTATTTGGTTTGTCTGTTTGAGTATTGTGGCTTGGTCGTGGTTTCATGAAATGTGCAGCAAACATCGGGGTTAAAAGCCTTGCTACCAGCAGCGAAATAAAAATTGATATTACTGCTGTCCAACCAAATTGTTTAAATATGCGCCCGGGAATACCGCCCATAAAAGCTGTTGGTAAAAACACTGCAATTAAGGTAAATGAAGTAGCAATTACAGCATTACCAATTTCTGCGGCAGCATTAATCGATGCTTGAATAGGTGAGTTGGAATATTTAAGATGGCGTTCTATATTTTCAACTTCAACAATTGCATCATCTACCAAAACGCCAATAACTAAACTTAACGAGAGTAATGATACTGTATTTAAACTGAAGCCCAGCCAATATATAAACAAAAATGTCGGGATAATTGATAAGGGTAGTGCGGTAGCTGAGATAAGCGTAGCACGCCAATCACGTAAAAATAACCAAACCACGATAATAGCCAGAATACATCCTTCATAAAGAGCATTCATTGATGAATCATAGTTTTCTTTTATTTGTTTGACGCTGTTACTAATTTCCTTGATTGCAATATTCGGGTGCTTTTCTTTAAATTGTGCAATTTTAGCCCTGACTAAGTTTGCTACAGCCAATTCACTAGAGCCTTTTGATGCATAAACCTGAAAACTGGTAATAGACTTACCATTCATGAAAGCCATTTGCCGAATTTCTGCAGTACTATCACTAACTTGGGCTATATTTCCCAAGCGAATATTATTTCCGTTGCCGAGTGGAATATTTAAATTTGCCAGATCAGTCGCGCTATGGATATTTTCGACACCTTGAATAGTTTGTTCCTGATTACCAATATTTGCCCGACCACCTGAGAAATCTTGACGAACATTGTAAAGCTGATTGGAAATATTGTTGATTGTGGTATTCATTGAGATCAGCTTTGCTGGATCAATTAATACCTGAATTTCACGATCTACTCCTCCTTGGCGAGTGATTTTTCCTACTCCAGGCACAGTCAAAAGTTCTTTGTTGATGTCATTGTCAATTAACCACGAAAGATCTGTTGCATCCAGATTAGCATCTATTTCATAGACTAAAATTGAGCTGTCTCGAATATTTACTCGCGATATTACTGGCACAGTTGTGCCAGGTGGAAATTGTGATTGGATTTTATTTACTGCATCTTTAACATCGTCGGTTGCTTCTTGCAAGTTTTTACTTAGGTCAAATTCAATATTAGTTGTCGAATTTCCATCCGTGATTGTAGAATTGATATGTTTGATTGAGTCTATATTGGTAACACTATCTTCAATTTTACGGGTTACTTGAGTTTCTAGTTGCTCCGGGGTTGCACCAGATAACGAAACTGATACCGTTACCATCGGAAAATCCATATCCGGAAAATTCTTTATTTCAATTTTAGCAAATGCATAGAGACCTGCGATACTCATTAGGATGAATAGCACAATAAATGGAATTGGACGCTTAATAGCTACTTCAGAGATATTCATTTACTTTTATCCTCAGCAACACGAACTAGGTCTCCATCATTTAAGAAACCACTTCCAAGGGTCACAATTTTATCGGTAAGCTTTATTCCAGATTCTACAATTGCTACATTATTAAGGTAGTTGTTTAACTGTATTTTGATTTTACTAACTCGGTTATTTTTATTTAGACACATTACATAATTGTAACCATCACGGTTAATTACTGCTGATGATGGTATTATTATTGATGGGGTTGTGCCAATATCGATTTCTCCTGAAAGATACATACCTAGTCGTAGCTCTGGATTGGGCGGGATATCAACATAAATTAAACCATTTAAAGTACTTTGATTTAAATCTGGTGCTATTCTGTTGACGACACCATCAATTGTATTGCCTGTATTATCTGTGATGCTGGCATGTTGTCCGACTTTAATTTTAGACATGTCGCCAGAATTTATTTCTGCCTGCCATTCAAGTTTCCCCGCTTTAATCATCCTAAATAGCTCGCTTCCATTTTGAATAATACTCCCTGCAGTTGCTGTTCTTGAGGAGATTACCCCGTCGTCTGGTGCCTTAATCTCTGTGTAGCCAAGTTTTATTTGTTGTAATTTGAGCTGTGCCTGTGCCGCATCCAATTTAGCTTGCGCTGTTTTTGCTTTAGTTTTGTATGATAATAAATCTTGAGCACTAACCGCTCCTGCTTTTTCTAAGAGTGTTGATTGTCGCGCTTCGGTTTGGGCTTGTTCCAAATTGGCTTTAGCCTCAGATACATTTGCTGATTGGTTTAATAAATCTGCATTTAATTCTGCCGCATTTAATTTTGCCAAAACTTGACCTTTTTTTACCTTGTCACCAACATCCACATTTACTTCGCTAATATCTAGCCCACCGACTTCAGCACTAATAATGGTTTCACGCCATGCCTTGATTGATCCATTGGCATGAACAATATTAGTAATATTCTGTTGCTGAGGGGTGCTAACTGAAACCGTTAAAACAGGATTTGCTGTATTAGTCGACTTCTGTTTAGTGCATCCACAAGCTAATACGAACATGGCAAATAGAAAAATTTTTTGGGTTACATTTCTATGTGAACAGATTAGGGTTTTCATTTTTAGCTGCCTATCGTTAATTTTGTTAGTTGTGATTCATTCCAATTACCGCCAACTGCTTTATAAAGAGCAATCCATGCTTCGGTTTCTTCAAGTTTTGCCGTGGTAAGATTCTGTTCGTAATTTACCAAATTAATTCGTGCGGTTTCCAGATCAAGCAAATTTAGCCAGCCAATCTGATATTTTTTATTCATGGCATTGAAATAATTACCATAGTTTTTAACGGCATCATTTGCTGCCATTTCACGCTTTTGAGCCGCAGTAATTCTAACTAATGCATTTTCAACTTCTTTAATGGCAGTCAATACTTTAGATTTATAATTTGCAACAGCTTCGTCATATTGTGCATATGCTAATGATTCTTGAGCCCTTAAATATCCACCATCTGTAATAGGTAGGGTGATAGCTGGACCATATGACCATGAACTTGGCTGTGCTGCGTAAATGGTACCTCCGTTGGCAGTAAGAGATCCGGTCAATGAAATTGATGGATAACGGTTAGCAGTTGCGTAGCCAACATTTGCCATTGCTGCGGCAACACTTCTTTCTGCTGACGATATATCTGGGCGTTGTGAGATAACTTTAGCTGGTATTGATGATATATTCAAATAGCTTGGGATTGGGATTTGAGCATAATTTTTTGCCATTTTTGTTTCAATTTCATCATATTTAAGACCAGTGAGAGCGACTAATTCATTGTTATACTGTAGGCAAGTTCCTTTTTGATTTTCTATATTGCTAAGTGTTTGGGCTACCAAACCAGCCCCTTGCTCTTGATCTGCTCTTGGTGATACTCCCACAGTTACTTGCAATTCGGTTAATTTTTGTGTCGAAGTCCGTGAATTGAATTGACTTTCATATATCATTAACACTGATTGACATGCTCTGGCACTTACATAAGTATCTGCTACTTGTGAAACTAGAGATATTCTTGCGTCATTCCAGTCAGAAACACTTGCATCTAAGCGTGCTTGATAGATTTGAGTATTTCGGCGAATCGCACCAAATAAGTCCAACTCCCACGATGCATTTAAGCCTCCAGTGTAAGAACTACCTCCTCCTGTTGCAGCGCTTATAAAATCTTGTGAACTGCTTCCAGTATTACCTCCAATACTGGTTCCGCTGTATGAATTATTTTGTGCGCTGGCATTCCCAGATGCAGTTATACTTGGATAAAAAGAAGCGTTACTACTTCTTAAATTAGCTTGTGCTTGAGCAATCTTGGCTACAGATTGTGCTAAAGTTGGGTTATTTATAATTGTTGACTCTATGAAATAAGTTAGCGTTGGATCATTAAATTGTTGCCACCAATTTATTAGTTGCTCATTATTTCCATTATGAGGTAACTTAGCGTGCCATTTAGCTGGAACATTTAGGTCTTGCGTTGTCAGTGGTACATAATCAGGTCCAACTGCACATCCAAGTAGGATGAGAGCTGATGAAATTAATGTAATACTTATGTGGTGTTTTGGGTTATTAAGTTGCATATTATCTATAGTACTATAAAATATTCAATCTAGCGATTGCTAGAATTATGGATTCTATCATAGATATCCTGAAATTATTAATGAAAATTGGATATAAATTTTATGCTAATAAAATTAGCTATATAACATACTGTAGTATTTATATTACGTGATAGTGATTTGGTGTGGGAGTGGATTACTTATTTAGCTTTAGCTGCTTCTGAGGTAATAATTGAAACAGCGTAATCAGCCAGCCGTGTAATCATATTTTTTTGCCATTCAGGTTCGCTTAGCAAATTTGGCGCCATATGATTGACAATATGCCGCGGGTGAATAAGGGAGAATCCAATACCCGTTATCGCAAAGGACAGGCGATGAACATTATCTGTTATAGCTTGAAGATTCAAATATTTACATAGTAAGGCATTAAGTGGGGCGTGAATAGCATTAGCTGGTATAACCATTAGATCATCGATTAGACCAGTTGGCTCGAATTGCTCACGCGTAATGATGTTATGAATGAAATTAAATCGGCTAAATGGCGGATTTTTGCTTTCAAAGTTAGTAAGAAATGGTCTTAGTAAAATAGTATAAAATTTCATCATTGCATCATGAATTGAATTGCACGTCAATAATTCTGACGCTTCAATTTCTGGCTTAGGTAATTCAGCAAAGGCTTCAGCAATTACTGCACGATATAACCCAGCTTTATCAGTAAAATAGTAGTGAATTGCAGTAATGTTTATTTCACTTGCTTTACATATTTCACGAGTTGTTGCTTGATGGTAGCCTTTTACCGCGAAAATCTGCGCAGCATGATTTAATAGACGCTCTTTTGTATTTGATTTATTATTTTTCATAAATTAATTCCATTGCCGATCAGCATTACGCAAAGCAAATTTTCTGGTAAGAATCAACGAGCTGATTCCGGCGATCAGGCAGCAAGCAGCGAAACTAAATGCCGAGTAATTAAATTTGCCAGTTATGTAATCACTCAGCTGAATTCCGATAGCAAAGAGTAGGGTTTGACTAAATGTCATTAGTGATGCTGCCATACTTTGTGAGACATTTTTATTGCTCATGATAATCCGAATTATACTACCATTGCTTAAACCTAAACCTAGACTATAAAAAAACAGCCCAATAGACAGTAAATTAATAGAGAAATTAAAAACAAAGCTAAAGATTACTCCCGCTAAGGAGATATAACAGCCCCGTAAGATTAGTTGATGAAATTGCCAGCGTCCAGCCAGAAACTGCATTGCAATACTCGAAATCGATAAGCCACCGATGGTGATAATTTGATAAATAATATAATGAGAATAATCCAAGTGAAGATTGTGTAGGATTAAATTGGGAGCTAGTCCGAGCCAGATTAATAAAGGCATTGCAGCAGCAATTGTACATGCTACACCTAGCATATAATTAGAGCTAGTAGCAATTTCCCAATAGTGGCGTAATACTGGTTTTAACTCCAGTTTTTCAACTCGCGTCGTGCTTTCAGGCGTATTTTTATACAAGCCGCACAAGCTGATAAAACCTAAGATACAGGTTAAAATAAAAATATAGCGCCAACTGCTATAGCTGACAATTACACCACCAATTAGTGGACCAATTAACGGTGCTAAAATACTTACGTTACCCATGATGGAAATAATTCTAACTGCTCCCTTATCATCAAATTTTTCATGGATAACCGCATAACCCATAGCAATAAACGCCATTCCACTACCTTGTAACCAGCGTCCTAGCATGAATTGATTGATGCTCATGCTACAGGCGATGATAATCGTAAAAATTAGAAAAGATAAGTTACCCAGCAGAATCATTCGACGTTTACCATAACGTTCGGCCAGCGGACCTAACCAGAGTTGAATAGCACATTCACCAAGCATATAGAAACTGAGTGACGCAGCAACATAGCTTAGTGGCGCATTAAACTGATTGACTACCGCGATCATCCCTGGCATAATCATATCATTAGCAGAGTAGGTGGTAAATTCATAAATAACTAAGAATACTGCAAATAAATAAAGTTTTTTCATTGTGTTGTTAATAAGTGCTTTTCAAAAATTATCAATCTAGGAAAAATTTAGTATCCAAAGGAACATAGTCAGTTTTTAAATGATTGATTTTAACTAATCTTGTACTGGAAACATGGCTTTTCTCGGAGATATTATATAACGTATCGCCAGGTTCAATCACAATATAATGTTTACCATGGGGTGAGGTTTTGATTCTGGATTTAAAGTTTGCTGTTGTTGAGTTGGTTTTAACTTTGACTGGAGCACCAGCTGGATTATTTTTCTTGCTTGCAACGGTTGATTTAGTAATTATAGCTGTGGACTGAGGCGTAGTTTTTACAGCTGGCACAGGCTTAATATTAGCCGATGTTGTTTCTATTGAATTAGATTTTACAGTTATTACTGGTGTTGCTGATGGTTTATTCGAGACTGGTGCAATAGTTACTATGTCATCTGCTGTATCAGGAGATAAATCCTTCAGTTGCTGTTTTAATTGTTTGATGCGATTAGCTAGTATCTTGCGGTTTTTGGCACTCAAGTTAGCACTTTGCAGTCCGCTAAGCGCAGTTATTTTCATTTGTAATGATTCTACAGTGACTGGACCATCATATGAACTAATAAAGTAGCTTGCTCTTGGATAATTATTTTGCAAAATATATGCATAAGTTATTCCTAAATAAGCTGCCAATGGAGGATTTGGCTTGCTTAGAACTTGTGAATAGCTGTCAATGGCTGATTCAAGATTATTTTGACTGGTATAACAGTCACCGCGATTGATGTAAACCAGATTTAATCCAGATTCGCTGTTTGCAGCAATTTTTAGTGCTTTTTGATAGTTTATGTCTGCTTGTGAATAATTTTGGGTGGTACAAAAGAAGTTTGCATAGGCTGTTCTAAATTCGACGTTTTCATCATCTTCATTAATTGCACGTAAATAACTCTTTTCTGCCAATTTGAATTGCTGCAATTGTTGATAAGATTTCGCTTGTACTAAATAGCCATAACCATTATGTGGATCTTGTTTAATTGCCATATTGGCAGACTCGAGTGCTGCGGCTGCTTGAGACTGTTTAAGGAGTATGTTCGCGCTGTTAATGTAATTGCTAGTATTTGTTGCACTAGGTTTAATGCTGGAACAGGATAATAAATTTATACTGATAAGACCTAATAATATTAAATTTTTGCAATTAATCATTTAATTTCCCTGCGAAAATAAAAGCGCATAAAGGTAAACAGTCGCAAGTAATGGTACACATGATATTTATCATAGTTTTTAAAAGACTCAGTAAGGCGTGATTGAATACAAAGTTATCGCATTCATTACTGGCAGTTGAGTCCATGATGTTCCGTTCGTTGAAGTAAGAATTGTTCCATTTTCTCCAACGGCGGTAAAAGTTCCATTTACAAATATAATACTTAGTAAATTTGAATGTGTGCCACTAGTTTGTGCACTCCAGTTTATGCCATTGGCTGAAGTTAGGATTGTTCCAGAATCTCCCACGCTAACAAACTGAGCATTACCGTATGCAATACTATTTAGCTTAGTGCTAGAACCACTATTTTGGATTTGCCAGCTATTACCTGTTGCTGAGGTTAAAACCGCACCATCTGAACCAACTGCCACATAAGTGCCATTGCCATAAACTACAGCAGACAAGTTATTTACTGAGCCACTACTAACAACACTCCATGAACTACCATCAGCTGATATTAATAGTATACCGCTTTTCCCGACACTCACGAACAATTCATTGCCATAAGTTACGCCTGATAAGTTATTTGTTATGCCGCTGGTTACTGTACGCCATGTCCGCCCATTGTTTGAAGTCAAGATTGTACCTAAGTCACCAACAGCAATGAATTTACCATTGGCGAAAGTAAGCCCCAAAAGATTGCTTGTACTGCCGCTAGTGACACTTTCCCACGAGTTAGCATTGGAGCTAATTAAAATATTGCCCGCATCTCCTGCAGTTACGATAACGCCATTACCTGCACTAATAGTGTAAAGATTCTTTGCAGTTCCGCTAGTTTGAAGACTCCATACTTGAGAATTACTGGAAGTAGTAATTGTACCAACATCACCTACAGCCACAAATAATCCATTACCAAAAGTGATTCCAGATAAATTATTGGTTGTGTTGCTTGATTGTGCAGTCCATGTGCTTCCATCACTTGAGGTTTCAATCGTTCCAGCATTGCCAGAGGCTGCGAATATACCATTCCCATAACTTAAATTTAACAAAGTTTCTGTAATGCCGCTACTTATTAATGTCCAACTATTACCATTATCAGTAGATTTTACAACTGTACCAGAATTACCAACTGCAACTATGAGATTACTGCCGTTATTGTTAACTCCACGCAAATTATTGATAGTACCACTTGCACGAGATGTCCAGTTTATCCCATCAGGAGAAGTTGTTATTTGTCCAGCTTCACCAACTACGACAAATACATTACCGTTGAAGGTTGCGCTATATAATGAACTTGATATGCCACTAACACGAGTTGTCCAAGTTACTCCATCAGGTGAAGTTACGATGGTTCCACTAGTTCCTACAGTTACAAACAATCCATTGCCATATGTTACACTACCAAATCCGCTGCTAACTCCGCTGTTTTGCGGTGTCCAAGTGATTGCATCAGGTGAAGTGAGAATTACACCATTTGACCCTACGGCTACAAACGTGCCATCCGCATATTTAATGCCGCGTAAATTAGTACTAATTCCGCTATTTTGTGTTGCCCAGGTAACGCCATCAGGAGAAGTTAATAAAATGCCCCCTGCACCAATCACCACGTAGATTCCATTGCCATATGCCACATTATCCAGTTTATTACTCACGCTGCTAGTTTGTGAGTTCCAAGTAATTCCATCGCTTGAAGTCAAGATAGTCCCAGAATAACCAGTTATTACATATTTACCATTACCATAACTAACTCCAAGCAAATAGAAGGTATTACCACTTACGCGCTGCGTCCAAGTTTTAGCATCTGGAGAGGTTAGAATTACGCCAGAAACTCCTGCCGCGACAAATTGATTCCCGGCATATATGACATTAATAATATTGGATGAGACACCGCTGGCTTGAGATGTCCAATTTACGCCATCAGGAGAAGTTTTGATTATCCCGCTGGCAGCAACCATGACAAATTGATTTTGTCCATAAGTAATACCACGTAAATTACTTTGTGTTCCTATATCGCCAGCAGTCCAATGAATAGCATCAGTAGAAATTAACAGTGTTCCAGCATCACCAACTAATACGTATTTACCAGCTCCATAAGCAACGGCATATAAGCCTTTATCACTTCCGCTGATTTGTTGTGTCCAAGTTACTCCATCGGTTGATGTCATAATTAAACCAGCTGAGCCAAGTGCGATAAATTGTCCGTTTACAAAGTTGAGTCCAATGAAGTCAATGGTTGTTCCGCTAACGATCTGTGTCCAGCTACTACCATTACTTGAGCTCATTATTCCGCCACCTGTTCCGACTGCGACAAACTTACCATTTCCATATGCTACGTTATGGAAACTAATGTCAGCATTGCCGCTATTAACTGCATTCCATGTGCTGCCATCGACTGAAGTTAGAATTACGCCAGAATAGCCAACTGCAACAAATATACTACCGTTAAATGCCGAAGTTGTGTAATTGGACAGCGGTACTTGTAAATTTGTTTGTTGATTATTTTGTAGCCTATTAATTTGATATGATGCACCACTAATCATATAGTTGGTAGTGTTTGAAGATGACGAACTTCCAGTTGAGTTACATGCGCTTAACCCACAAACTATCAGTAGCAAAACAATGCCAGCAAATAATTGTTGAATGACCTTGTGTCTGTGCATCTATAATGCCTTCATTTAAATTAGGTGGTTATATAATTTCTTGATGGAGTTTGTGTAAGTTAGCCTTCATTATTATTGGGGCTGATACTTTCCCATGAATAACAAGCAGGGCATTGCCAGAAAAATGTCTTGGATTTAAAACTACAACAACCACAATGATAATAAGACAACTTATCGTTGTATTTTAATAGGAGGTTTTTAATACGTTCTGCATCACTTTTACTCTCTTGAGCTTCGAGAATATGTGCTCTGGCATCAATGACTAATGCAGCTACTTTGGCACTAGGGCGGTGAGTAAGTGAGCTACGTAAATATTCAATAGTTGCATCAGGTGTATCATAGTTAGCTAACTTTTGATATGCAACATCATGAAGATTTAGCTGTGGAAATAACGTTGCGTAACCCTTGATGAGTGTCAGACCTTCTTTAACTTTATCAATGCGCAGATAAGCATCGAACATTTTATCCAAAACTAGCGGTAAATATTGATAGTTTTGCTTCTCGATTTGTTGCCAGGTTTGAATTGCAGTAGTATAATCTTCTTGGTTATAATAAACTTCACCAAGCAAAATATTGGCACGAACACATTTACGATTGGTGTCTAAAGCAGTTGCTACAAACTCTTTTGCTTTATCGTAGGACGATTTAATAATAGCTTCTTGTGCTAACTCACAGTTAAACTGGGCAACTTCAGTATGAAAACTAAAATCTGAACTGGCTAGTTTCTTGGCTGTATCAATTGCTTCAATCCAGTTTTTATCCTGCTGGTAAATCAACAAGAGCATTTCAAGCGCGTGATGACCATACATTTCGCTATTGAGTAATTTTAAGAGTGTTGACTCTGCACGATCAATCAGACCAGCTTTTTGAAAATCTTGTGCTAATTCCAAACGAATCTTGTCTTTCGTTTCATTTGAAAAAACATATTGTGAAGTGAGGAGCTTAGTATGTAATTTAATTGCCAGATCATTTTCTCCACGCTTACGATATAAGCGTCCAAGACTAAACTGCAACTCAACCAATTGTGGTTCTTGTTCTACAACTTGCTTAAGTTCATCACTGGCAATGCCAGTTTTGTTATCAACTAACGCATCCACGCTGTCAAAAATTCTTTGTGGCAGCCGTTTGGCTTGTTTGAGAACTACTTTCATATCAATGCGGCCAGCAATCCACCCAAATGCGAAGAAAAGTGGGGTAATTAATAACCAGATAACTAAGATATCCAAATCTAAACTCCCAGTAGTTAAATAATTTGATCGGTTTTAGTTGTTTTTTCCTCAACTTTGCCGAGTTGTTTTTTTAATTTGTTAATTTGAGATTTTAACGCTAAATTATTAACAAATCCATAAAGTAAGCCGATTAACAATCCTCCAATAGCAAAAATTGCTAATGTGATAATTAGTGGTAATTTTAATACATAGACACTAAAAAAATTAAACTCAACCGTTTGCATATTATTGATAGCAAGAACTAAAAGCAGAACAAAAACTGCGATTTGAATTACAATTTTGAATATTTTCATAGTGTTACCTTTTTTTAGCTGGCGTATTTTACGCTTTTGTGAACTTAATTATACCACAATAACATTATGATACTTCCCTTAACTTAGCCCTAAAGTGATACGATCTAAATTGTTTTTAGCTGATAATTTGCAATGTCTGTACTAAAGTCATTCTGGTATAATAGCGTTAACAATTTGGATGGAATTAACTAGATGAAAATTAAAAAAAATGCAATTTATGCGCAATCCGGTGGGGTAACCGCGGTTATTAATGCTTCAGCCGCTGGAGTTATTAATGCTTGTCGTCAATATTCTGAACAAATTGGCACGTTGTATGCCGGTGCAAATGGTATTTTGGGTGTCTTAAATGAAGAACTAATAGACACTACTCTGGAGCCTCAAGCTGCGATTGATGCACTACGCCATACTCCAGGTGGTGCGTTTGGTTCTTGTCGTTATAAACTTAAATCATTGGAACAAAATCGGCGTGAGTATGAGCGTTTGATTGAAGTTTTTGCTGCTTATGATATCGGTTATTTTTTTTATAATGGTGGTAATGATTCTGCGGATACTTGTCTAAAAGTCTCGCAAATTGCAGAGGAGATGGGCTATCCAATACACGCAATTCATGTACCAAAAACTATTGACAATGACCTGGTTGTAACTGATAACTGCCCAGGTTTTGGTTCAGTTGCCAAATATGTAGCAACTTCAATTCGTGAAGCAGGTTTTGATCTTGAATCAATGTATAAAACCTCAACCAAGGTTTTTATTCTGGAAGTCATGGGGCGTAATGCTGGATGGATCGCCGCTGCTTGTGGATTAGCGAGTGAGTCGGAAGAACAGCCACCTCATATTATTCTATTTCCAGAAATAACTTTTGATGAAGATGGATTTATCCACAAAGTCAAACATTCGGTGGAAAATTATGGATATTGTGTTATTGCCGTATCTGAAGGGCTTAAGGATCGCTATGGGATGGAGTTAAGTGCTTCACAACATACGGTAGATGACTTTGGGCATCATCAATTGGGTGGCGTTGCACCTGTGATTGCTGGGATTATTAAAAAACGCTTGGGCTACAAATATCACTGGGCGGTTGCCGATTATTTACAGCGTGCAGCACGACATATTGCTTCTGCGGTTGATGTTGAACAAGCCTATGCTCTTGGATTTAAAGGCGTTGAAATGGCTCTTGCAGGCGCAAACGCAGTGATGCCATATATTAAGCGAATTTCAACTACGCCATATCAATGGAGCATTGAACAAGTTGCGCTGACTAAGGTTGCGAATAAAGAAAAATTTATGCCGCGTGATTTTATTAGTGAAGACGGTTTTCATATTGCAGAACCTTGTCGCGAATACATTTTACCATTAATTGAAGGTGAAGATTATCCTCCGTATAAAAATGGGTTACCAGATTATGTGCGCCTGAATAAGCAATATATTGCCAAAAAATTAAAGGATTTTAATCAACAATGACACTGAAAGTAACACTGGCAATTACGGGTGCCAGTGGTATGCCATACGCGCTTAAATTATTATCTGAGCTGTTAGCTAGAGGGTGTTCCGTTAATGTGGTTATTAGTAAGGCTGGTATACTTACGCTTAAGCAAGAACTTGATATTGTACTTAGTGCTAATATTGAGCAATCACGCCTGAAGTTAATTGATACATTAAACGTGAAAACCCCTGATAACCTGAAGCTTTATGCAATTGCTGATTGGTTTGCGCCAATGGCGTCAGGTTCGAGTGTTGATGATGCAATGGTGATATGCCCATGCTCAATGGCAACTCTGGCTAAAATTGCAGGCGGCATTGGCGATGACTTAATTGCTAGAAGCGCTGATGTGATACTTAAAGAACGCAAGAATTTAATCATTGTTCCGCGAGAAACTCCATTTTCGACAATTCATTTGGAAAATATGCTTAAATTATCGCGTTTGGGAGTGGCAATAGTTGCCCCGATTCCCGCATTTTATAATCATCCCAAGACGCTTGATGATGTAATTAATTTTATTGTAAGCCGCATTTTGGATCAGTTAGGGATTAATAATTCTTTAACAAAGCGCTGGTAGATTTGCTATAATACTTTATTAAAATTTATGGTTATTAAGGATTAAAATGGAACATACTGTAGAACAAATTAAAAAACTAGTTAATGAAAATAATGTAGTCTTATTCATGAAGGGGAATGCAAAGTTTCCAATGTGTGGATTTTCAGGGCGTGCATTGAAAATTTTATCGCTTTGTGGTGTAAAAGATTTTATTACCGTGAATGTACTTGAGGATGAAAGTGTGCGGCAAGCAATTAAAGAGTATTCTAATTGGCCGACGATTCCGCAATTGTACGTAAAAGGTGAATTTATCGGTGGATCGGATATTATGGCAGAAATGTATGAATCTGGCGAATTACAAGAAGTTTTTAAATAAATCAGAAGGCGCTATTATGCGCCTTTTTAGTTTTAGAGGTGCTGTAAATGAATGGCTTTCTTAATCTGCTGCAGTTACGTACTATTGAGCAGGAAGCAGCTAATTTGGGAATTAATTTAATTGAGCGAGCAGGACTTTCAATTGCAAAATTAGTTGGTTCGCAGTTTAGCAAAAAAGACCGTATTTTAGTTGTCGCAGGTCGTGGAAATAATGGTAGTGATGGAATGGCTGCAGCCATTAATCTGATTGAAGCTGGTTATAAAGTTGATTTGGTTCGCTTATTTAAAGATAATACAGTGGTTAATCAACAGTGGTATGAACGTTGTGTTGTACTTAAAAAGCCATTAAGTAGAATGCCTAGCGATTTAACTAAATATCAATTAATTATTGATGCTATTTATGGTATTGGTCTTACCCATGAATTAGATGTAGAGACAGCTAAAATTGTTCAAAAAATTAATCAGCAGTCTTCTTTTGTGTTGAGTTTAGATGCGCCAAGTGGCTTAAATCCATTTAGTGGTAAGGTGTTTGGTGAGGCGATTCATGCGGACTGCACACTGACTTTTATCAGTGATAAACCAGGGTTACATACTGGTGATGGTTTAGACTGTAGCGGTGAAGTTCAAGTGGTAGAGTTAGTTGATATTTCTGAATATACATTACCTGATGCATTATATCCCACTAACTTTAATGCTTTGGACGATATTAACTATGGTCCTCTATTGCGCATGAAATTTAATACTAACAAAGGTAGTTATGGTACGGTTGCCATCATTGGTGGTAATAAAGGAATGCATGGTGCACTATTTTTGGCTGGTAGGGCTGCTTTGTTGGCTGGGGCAGGTAAAGTTGTGCTTGGTGCATTGGATAATGATTTTAAATTAGATTTCTCAATGCCCGAATTAATGAGCCAGTCGCCCAAAGAAATTGTTCGCAATCTACAGGCTTTTGATGCAATTGCAATTGGTCCTGGACTTGGGCAAGATGAAAAAGCAGTCAAAATTCTCGATAAATTATTAGATGATATTGAAGATAGTAAATTATTGGTTGATGCCGATGCGCTGAATTTAATTGCTAATAACCTTGAGTTAAAATTGAAATTCCGTGAAGTACGTTATAAAATTATTACCCCACACCCAGGGGAAGCTGCACGAATTCTTGGGGTTACGGTAAATGAAGTTCAAGAAGATCGTTTTATGTCAATTACGGATATTTCGACTAAACTTAATGCGGTAACAATTTTAAAAGGTGCTGGTAGCCTGATTCAGTCCAATAATCAAATTTTTGTAAATACGACTGGTAATCCTGGCTTAGCCAATGCTGGACAAGGCGATACACTGACTGGTTTAATTGCTGCGTTTCTTGCACAAGGAATGGAAATGTTGGATGCAACCCGTTTAGGGGTTTTTGTCCATGGTTTAGCCGCGGATCGTTTGGTGATTCAAAAGCGTGGTTACAATGGTATTTTGGCAAGTCTTGTGGCTGAAGAAGCTAGCTGTGTAATCAATGAAATGGTGTATGGCAAATTATTTCAATAATTTTTTATGTTTCCAATAAATTAAAAAACCGCTGGATAACCAGCGGTTTTTTAATAGCCTTAGCTTAGAATAAGTAACCGACTTTAACATAAACTGTTGAATTACCATCAGACATACCACCAGTACCAGTATTTGGTTGGTTATTAAATGATTGATCATATTTATAACCAGCAGCAACCAAGATAGTTCTAGCGATATCATACTGAACTTCAGGATTGATTGTATAACGGAAATCTGAAACCCAACCTTGTTGTGTTTGACCAGACCAAGCAGGATTTGTTCCATTAGATACTGCGCCCAAATCGTTTAAAGGACCTTCACCTGATTGAGTTGCATCATAAGCAGTCATATCAATTGAGAATTTCAAATTATCTAATAGACGATATTCTGGTTTAACACCTAGACCATAGTATTGGTTTAAGTTGGTCATAGTTGTACCATATGTATAAGTAACATAAGGGATAACTTGGAAGCCATTAGAAGCATCACCAAAGAATTGGAATGCATAACCAGCTTTACCAGTAATTAACGCTTGAGCATAGTTAGAACCTAGATAAGCTGAGTTGTATACAGAGTCATTGGCTTCAAGGTTTACCCAGATGTTGTTTTTAGTTTGTAAAGTAGAACCTAGCGTCCATGAGTTACTAGTCCCGCCTTGACCTTCATTAATTGAAGTATTGTTGTAACCAGCATAAACGTTATTATTGAAATCTTGGAAAGTATCTGCCATTGCTACGATTGAAGAACTAGCTAAAACTACTGCAAGAATTTTTTTCATTATAAAGCCCTTTTTTGTTAAAATTATTTACATTGTCTAATTAGCACGATCTTGTTTCAAGTCTCTCTAAATGAAAACAAGACCACTCTATAAGTAGGGATTGTAATACATAACATATGAAATAGTCAAGCAATCAACTTAATTTAAATGTGGTTATGTGGTAAAGTGCAACATTTGCGAATATAATACGAAAAATAGCGCCAAAAAATTGACGCTAATGTTTGATGTGTGGTAGGGGGGTTATAGTTGTTGGAGGTATTTTTTATGAAATACCCTTAATTGCTCTACTAATTGAATAATTTGCTCGCGTGGTGGCAAAAATGTGGTGCGGAAGTGAAGCGTATTCGGAAATTGTCCAAATCCAGATCCCGGCACAACGCATATTCCCGTATCTTCGAGCAAAGCCATACAATATTTTTCGTCAATTGCTGATTCTGCATTTCGATTAATGTGTGCTGCAGGCAACTCAATCTTGACAAAAGCATACATTGCCCCTTCGGGAATATTAACACTTAGACCATCAATATTATTTAGTTCGCTACCAATAATTTGTGCTTTTTCTTTTAAATCATTTAAAATAAAAGTTTTTTCTTCAAGGTATAAGTCATAGCTAGCATCACCCGGTTCAGGTGGTGAAACCATTAGGTAACAAGCAATTTGTCCAGCTAAATTAGCGCAGAGGTTAATTGACTGAAGTTTGACAAATTGAGCAAATACATCATCAGGTACATTGCGTACTTCAAGATATCCTGAGCGATGTCCACATTCACCATAAAAACCTTTAGACATCGAATGAAAGCTAAATAATGTTACATCAGTTATCTGCATTTCGTGCATAACTTTGGCGAAGGAGTGAAACTTAGCTGTTTTACTATAAATATTTTCTTGATATACCTCATCCGCTAAAATTGATAAATTATGCTTGCGAGCAAAATTGATAATCATTTTGATATTATCATAAGACAAGACCGCACCGGTTGGATTGCCTGGGTTAATTACTGTAATTGCAACAGGGTTAAGTTTGTTCATTTTAGCAGTATTATAGCTATCCAGCAAGCTTTCTTCGTTGAGCTGCCAGTGGTTTGCTTCATCCAAGTAATAACCAATACTTTGTCCACCAACCAAAGTTAGAGTTGCGCTGTACATTGGGTATTGTGGTACTGGCAACATTAAGCCATCAGTTGGATTTTTAATAATTGCAGTAATAACGGATTGCGCTGCCTTACTTGCTCCATCAGTCAGGATAATCCGATCTGAGTCTGCTGGGATGTTATCTCGTTTACGAATAAATTCAGCAACGGCCACTCGTGCAAATTCAACTCCAGCACTGGCAGAGTAAGCTCCAACTCCTTCAGGGAGTGCTTTAAGAATTGATTTAGCTCGTTCGATTGAATCAGAGTGAAACAGTGTAGTAATATCTTGTTTCAGTAAGTTTGGAAATTCTAGCAAACTTAAAACCTCACGAACATAAGTCATTGGTTTTTGCGCAAAAGCATGTGGGTTACCAATATTACAGTAGGTGATTTTTTTACCTTGCTTTTCTAGTTCTTGTGCACGGATTACGATGCGCCCACGCACCGCATAGTCAGCATCAATGAGACGTTGACTTAGGTTGATATAATTTAACATAATTGTAAACAGTATAAAATGAGATACTCAAACTGATTCAAAGTATTAGTAAGTGACAAGCGACAAAACCTGCAGCTAAGTAGGTGAGGAACTTGACAACGACCCAATATAATGAATCTGATTGAGCAGGGTTAAATAAAACGCATTGATAAATCAATTGCCTGAATGTTTTTGGTAAGTGCTCCGATAGAGATTCGATGAATTCCGCTTTGTGCATAAGCATGGATATTATCCAAACTTACATTTCCAGAAATCTCAAGCTCAATTTGGTAAGACTTACAGTAATCTACGCACTGCGAAATTTCTGCAATAGTCATATTATCCAACAATAATAAACTAGCACCAGCAGCTACAGCTTCTTTTAATTCTGCGAAACTCTCAACTTCGATTTGAATAGGAATTTGCTTCGGTGTTTGTTTAAGTGCATATTGTAAAACCTGAGTGATCCCGCCATGGGCTATAATATGATTTTCTTTGATTAAGACACCGTCAAAAAGACCAATTCGTTGATTAATTCCGCCACCAATGGCGACCGCGTATTTTTGTGCTAAGCGTAACCCAGGTATTGTTTTTCGTGTATCCATAATTTTTACACCTGGATTTGCTGCTTTTGTAACAAATTTACGTGTTGTAGTAGCGGTGGCTGAAAGTGTTTGCAAAAAATTCAATGCGGTACGCTCCGCGGTTAACATGGCACGTGAGTTGCCAGATATTTTAACTAATTGTGTCCCTGCTGCAATATGTTGACCTTCTTCGACAAACCATTCCAACTGACAGTTTTCATCACATAATAAGAAAGAATACTCAACCCAACGTACGCCACAGACAGTCATCTCTTGATTGGTCGTAACTATTGCGGTTGATAACTTATCTTTAGGAATAAGTGATGCTGTCCAGTCAGTACTACACCCCAAATCCTCTTGTAATGAGCGAGAAACGTCCATTGCAATTTGTATATTGCTTGGGTGGTAATTAATCAAAGTCATCAGAATTATTTCATGAAATCAGGAATAGCTGGCATATTTGGCGAAACTGTTAGTACTTCATAACCATCATGGGTAACTAAAATAGTATGTTCAAACTGAGCAGAAAGGCTGCGATCTTTCGTTAATGCTGTCCAACCATTACTCGAAAATCTTACAGCTCGTTTTCCTTGGTTAATCATTGGCTCAATTGTAAAAATCATACCCTCTTGTAATTGAGGTCCAGTTTTGGCTTTACCATAATGAAGTACTTGAGGATCTTCGTGAAATCCCTCACCAATACCGTGCCCACAAAACTCTTGAACTACACTATATGCATTTTTTTCTGCATGAGTCTGAATAGCATGTCCGATATCGCCAAGAAAGTTACCTGGTCTAACTTGCTTAATTCCTAACCACATACATTCATATGTAATTTGAACCAAGCGTTTTGCCTGTGGAGTAACTTTATCGCCGACCATATATGTACGTGAGGTATCACCGTGAACACCATTTTTATAAACCGTAATATCTAAATTGACAATATCGCCATTTTTCAACGGTTTATCATTTGGGATTCCGTGACAGATTTCTGCATTCACTGAAGTGCAAATTGAATTAGGATAAGCTGGTCCCTTGGGATTTGGTTGATAATTTAACGGTGATGGATATGCATTTTGTACATTAACAATGTAATCATGGCAGAGTTTATCCAGCTCAAGCGTTGTAACTCCGGGTTTTACATAAGGTTCAATATAATCAAGAACCTCTGCTGCTAGTTTACAAGAGATGCGCATTAGATCAATTTGAGCTTGAGTTTTTATAATAATTGACATATTTTTCCTAATAATCTAGATTCATAGCAAGTTTAATTTGTTTTAAATTATCGCTGGCAATATCACGCGCGCGTAAACATCCATCAGTAATAATTCGTTTTACCAGCGTTGGTTCGTCCAAGTATGGGGCAGCATTTTCGATTAATTCGCTTTGATGGACATTGATTGCATCTATTAATGGTGCTTTGCAATCCAAACAGCCAATTCCCGCAGACAGACAACCTAGTTCCACCCATGATTTGACTTCCTCGTTGCTGTATATTTGGTGAAGTGTCCATACTGGACAAGATTCAGGATTCCCTCGATCAGTTTTTCTAATGCGTGCCGGATCTGTAGTCATCGAGCGAATTTTACTAGCCACAAGCTCAGGTGTATCGCGTAAATTAATTGTGTTATTTGCCTGATAACTCATCTGTTGTCCGTCTAATCCCAATATTTTAACTGATGGACTCGGCATTAATTGTGGCTCATTCAAGAAGACTTTGCCTTTATTTTCCAAGAATGCAAATAATCTTTCTCGATCTCCGTGTGACAGATTTAATGCATCGTGTAGCATAAAGCGAGCACGTTCCAATGCCTCATCATCACCTTCTTGCTGATATTTTAAGAGCAGGCTTTCATATAACTCAGCTTTTTTATGCCCAAGCTTTTTGATCGACTCTTGAGCCTTATGTTCAAAACCATCTTCTCGCCCAAAGAGATGATTAAAACGACGTGCAATTTCACGAGCTAATTCAAGGTTGGCAATCTGTTCTTCTTGTGCCAACACATGACGAACGTTATACATCAAGATGTCAGCACTTTGCGTGAGCGGTGCACCTAAAAAGCCATATGTATTCAAATCAGTATGTTCTAATTCATCAATTACTTCTTTATAGCTTGGTACTCGTTCTAGCCAACTCAATGGAGTAATTGCACCAAGTAGGGCAGTTAGTTCATATTGTTCCGGGATCTTTGATTGAATAAAAATTGTTGCTTGCGATGGATCTATACCTGCTGCCAGCCAATTGATAACCATATTGTTAACACAATCAGAGATTTTCTCGGTTTCATTGAAATTTTGAACTAGACTATGTACATCGGCAACCATAAATAAACAATCGTATTCGTATTGAATTTTTTTCCAATGCTGTAAAGCACCAAAATAATGTCCAAGATGAAGTGGGCTGTTGGGACGCATTGCTGCGAGTAAGTTTTTGGAGTGTATGTTCATTTGAGCTTAACGTAATAGAGTAAATATGCCACCAACTAGTAAACTATAAAGTGGCTGCATAATATAGTTTAATCCACCAAGTAGTAATAACGCAATTAAAATCCACATCCCATAGCGTTCAGTTTGTGCATATTGCTGTGCTTGTTTTACAGGAAGCAATGAGAATAATATTCGTCCACCATCCAAAGGAAGGATTGGTAATAGGTTCAAAATTAGTAAACTGATATTGATACTAATTCCTGCTTGTGCCATTAGACTTAATGGAATTCCAAAGTAACTATCCAGATATAAAGTCCCTTTGAGTAATAACCCCCAAATCAGAGCCATTGCTAAATTAGATAAGGGACCAGCCAATGCGATCCAAAGTAAATCTTTTTTAGGACTTTTTAGTTTAGAAAAATTTATTGGTACAGGTTTAGCCCAGCCAAAAATAAATCCAGCTCCGCCTGACATTGCTCCCAAAACTATACTAATCAAAGGAAATACCACTGTGCCAAATGGATCAATATGATGCATTGGGTTTAGTGATAACCGCCCAAGTAATTTTGCGGTATTATCTCCATATTTGTGCGCAACGAATGCATGCGCTGCTTCATGAAGCGTAATGGCGAAAATTAGCGGTATGATATATACCGCTACAGTTTGCACTATAGATAAGTTATTCATGAATAAATGACACCTCGGTTGAATTTACTATGCCATTAAGAGGATAATTCAAAATCAAAACTCAACTTTCTTAACATGTTTACTCAAAATATTACGAAATTGATCTTGAATCCGTTTTAAAGCACTATTACTTTCTGCTTCAAAACGTAATACGAGTACCGGCGTAGTATTTGATGCGCGCACCAGACCAAATCCATCAATATATTCAACACGCAATCCATCGATAGTAATAATTTCCTTACTACCTTCAAATTTTGCGCTTTTTTGTAATTTCTCAATTATGCGATGTTGTTCACCTTCGCTACTAACTTCAATATTAATTTCTGGAGTTGATACTGCATTTGGCAGTGCATTTAATAATTCAGATGGATTATCAACTTGTGCTAAAATTTCTAAAAGTCTTGCACCAGCATAAACGCCGTCATCACTGCCATACCAGCGATCATTAAAGAATATATGTCCTGACATTTCACCGGCAAGGAGTGCACCAGTTTCTTTGATCTTAGCTTTAACATAAGAGTGACCTGTACGGCACATAATAGCTTCACCATTTTGCTCTTTGATCCATTTACCGAGTAACCGAGAAGATTTAACATCATAGATTATTTTGGCGCGCGGATTTCTACTCAAGATATCAGCTGCATAAAGCATCATTTGTCGATCAGGGTAAATTATGTTGCCTTCTTTGGTAACAACGCCTAAACGATCACCATCGCCATCAAATGCAAGTCCGATTTCGGCATCGGTAGTTTGTAATGCATTAACCAAATCTTTCAGGTTTTCTGGTTTGGACGGATCTGGGTGGTGATTAGGAAAATTTCCATTTACCTCACAAAATAACCCCAAGACTTTACATCCCATTCTGCGATAAAGTAATGGAGCGATTTTCCCTGCAACTCCATTCCCTGCGTCAACGACTATCGAAAGTCTGCGTTCTAATTTTATATCGCCTACGATTTTATTTAAATATGCTTCGCGGATATCTTCACGGTAATGTATTCCTGAACCTGTTGTAATCTCTTTTTTTTCTGCACGTATTTTGATTTGTTGGATTTTATCACCAGAGAGAGTTTCACCTGCCATTACCATTTTTAGACCATTATATTCTGGTGGATTGTGGCTTCCTGTAATCATTACTCCAGAAAATGTTTTTAGTTCATAATTGGCAAAATATACCATCGGCGTAGTGACTTCACCTACTTCATAAACATTGCACCCAGACTTTAGGATTCCTCGAATTAGGCTCTCAGCCAAGGTTGGACTGGTAAGTCGTCCATCATATCCAACTACTAACCCTTTAACCTGCTTTTCAACAGCAATCGATCCCAAGACCTGCCCAATTATTTCAACTGTTGCAGGAGTCAATTGTGTTGCAACAATTCCACGAATGTCATAAGCTTTAAAAATTTCGGCTGCAATTTTTTTCATGTGTTTTATTTATATCCTCTAAAGGTGGTAAATCCTATGATACTGTGCACTTTAGATGCTATAATCATGTGATTAAAAGCTTATTTTAGCACATTTATAAGTTTAAATTTTAGAAAATGTGTCTGGAATCTGGTTACGCAAGTTTCTAATCTGTGAAAGCTCTGTTAGACGTAGATGTGAAGAATGTGCACCTTTGTTCAATGGTGATTCCGATAAAATATGAAATAAATTTTTCTAGCCAAGATTAAGATAGATCCATAATGAATTTACAGTTTAAAAATTTCTCGTTACGCTCTTTACTAGTCAAAATACTTGCATATGCAGCAATATTTTATCTAGTTATCATCATTGCTTCAATCTCAATTACGGGTTATATTTTTCTCAATCTTAGTAATTACAGTTCAAGAATTGAACAAACGATCTATAAACATACTGGGTATAAGTTACAAACTGGCTCAATTCAGACTAAGCTAAATAATGCGTATCTTCCCGAAATTATTATAAAAGATATCTTATTGGTTAACCCAGTTAATCAAAAACAGCAGCTTCACATAAAATCATTGGACTTTGTCTTTTCTTATAGCAGTATTTGGGATTTAGAGCCCATCTTTAACCAAATTTATATTGATGGTACGGAATTATCAATTGAATACGATCCAATGGGCAGTATTATAGTAAATGGGGTTAATGTAAATGATCCAGATAAACAAACCCTCGAAAATACTAAAAATAGCCCGATAGATGTTGAGCGGTGGCTATTAAAGCAAGGCAATATAACGTTAGATCATATTAATCTAAAATATCATGATCTAAAAAATGGATTGCCCGAGATGGAGTTTAAGAATATCAAAGTTGGGCTTGAGCGGCATTTATGGGATAAACATCGCCTATATGCTGATTTTTTTGGTAAGAGTTACCTTAATCTGTTAGAAGCGGAGCTAAGTTGGCAAGGTGGTAAATTTGAGCACTGGGATCATTGGGAAAATGCTGATTTAAGAGTACAGTCAATTAATGGCGAAAATAATTTACTCTCTTCGTTAAGTCAATTCATTCCTGGACTTAATCCTGCCGATAAGTTTAATGCCACAACGGCACTAAAAGCTAGTATGAAAAAAGGTCAGTTACAAGAACTATACGCCAATTTTGACGTTAATAATTTTCAATTAGCTTTAGCTGATGCAGACTTGGTTAATTTCCCCAAACTTGGTGGAAACATAAATGTCAAATTACTTAATAATAGCTATTATTCGATACAAGCTAATAACTTAATGGTAGTTACCAGTGCGGGATATCTCTTTGACAATGCCAAAATTACAGGCTCATATATCATTAATAAAAGTGGTTATTTGGAACTTAGTAATACTAATCTTGTCGCAATTAATAATCTACTAAGTGTCTTTGAAGCCACAGATGGGATGAGTATTGATGGAACAATTAATTCAGTCAAATATAATTGGAATGGTGCTTTCTCGAAACCTAGTGACTATAAATTGCAAGCTGATTTTCATGATATTTCTTTTTCTTCCGCCAGTCCAAATTATCCTAGCCTTAGTCATGTGAGTGGAGACGTTAGTATTGGCAAAAAAAATGGTTCTTTGAATCTGATTTTGCAAAATAGTGTGTTTTTATACGATAAATTATTTTTAATTCCTTACGAGTTTAAATCACTAAGTAGTAAGATAGATTGGAATCTTACTCCGCAAAATCAGTTAAATATTATCATGCACAAAACCGATTTAGAGACTAAAGATTTTAAGGCAACGATGGATGGAAGTTATCATAATGATCCGTTGCATCCGGGTAGTAGTGGCTATTTGGCAATGAACGCTCATGTCGATCGTGTAAAAACATCAAAAGTTGGTGATTATCTTCCTAAATCGATCCCAATGAGTGTGCATGAATGGTTAAATATGGGCTTGGCTGGTGGTGATGGTGCTAATGCCAATATGATACTTAAAGGTCCATTAGATAGTTTTCCTTTTCAGGATGGAAAAGGATTGTTTTATATTACTGCAGATGTTGATAATGCTAAATTACAATATGTAAAGAATTGGCCACCTCTAGAAAATGTTTATGGTAAATTTATTTTAAAAAATACCAATATAACGGTCAAGGCAGCATCAGGAAGAATTCAAGGTAATTATTTAGATCCAACGGTAGTAGTTATTCCTGATTACTCGGCGCCAGATGGAGTTTATTTGACTGCGGATGGTCATGCACATGGCAGTACGGCGAACTTTATGGAGTATTTAAAAAATACCCCAGTTAATGAAATAATTGGTAAATTGCCTGAAAAGATAACGGCAACAGGGGATGGTATAGTTAAGTTATATTTAAAAGTTCCGTTTAAAGAGCCAAAACATACTGAGGTCAAAGGAGTATATCACTTTGAAAATAATACTATCTTATTTGATTTGCCGATTCCTGAATTATCAGCAGTTAATGGAGATTTAGGCTTTTCACAACATGGGGTTGAGATTTCAGATCTAAAAGCAGAAGCTTTTGCGAGCAAGGCTAATTTGTATTCCAGTATTTCAAAAGATGGGAAGATGAATTTTAAAGTTATTGCACCAAAGCTTAATTATCAAGATGTAAGTGAATTTTATTTACGTCCTTTTAGTGCGTTAATTTCAGGTTCAGCAGACACGCAAATTAATTTTGTAATCGCTAAACATGGGCTAGAACAGTTAAGTGCGCAGAGCAATCTTGTTGGTGTTAAGCTAATCGGACCAGCGCCGCTTGCGAAAGAATCTAGTGCTACTTCGTCTTTAACGCTAAATTTAAAACCTGTGGCTAATGATGGAACTATGATTAATTGGCAATATGGTGATGCTTTACATGGGCAACAATTTTTTCCGGCTAAGAGCGCACTTACGAAAGGACAAATTGCGGTTGGTAATGGAAGCTCATTTCTTAGTGATGCGGATAGTACTGCTCTGACTACCGTTAATGTAGATCTACCTACGGTTGACCTACTGGAGTGGATTGCTGAAGTTAATACTGTATTGAAAACAATTAAACAAGAGAAGCTTATTAATGAAAGTGGTGATTTAAGCGCGCTGGATAGTTCAACTGCTGGAGCTAAATTATCTGACAAGAAAATTAAAAAAATGTTTTTGCCAATACAAGTGCAGGTATCTAGTGATCAATTCAAATTTGGTAAAATTGACCTAGGTTCTGGTTCAGCAAACGTTGTTGCAGATGGGCGACATACTTATTTCAATATGTATACGCCAATAATTAGTGGTGTAGGCGATCTTGTTTATGCACAGGATAGATTAAAATTAACGCTTGATAAATATATGCTATTTAAAAAATTAAATAAAATTGTTCCTCGTTCCGGAGAGAGTGAGCATAAAATTAATTTTGTTAATGGTTCTGATAAAGTTACAAAAGCTAAACTTCCAGATATAGATTTAATAGTGACTAATTTATTTTATCAAAATCATAGTCTGGGTACGCTTGATGCTAAATTGATGCAGCGTGGAAACGATCTGCTTATTGAAAGTGGAAGCTTGACTTCGAAGCAAGCTGTAATTAATTTTAGAGCGACTAATGCGTGCTTTGGTTGCGGGCGTGATGCCTCTTTTGTGGATTTTCGCGCTAACGCTCAGATTAATGATCTAGGTGACTTGGCATATAATTTAGACCTCGGACGTATTATTGGTAATGGTCGCGGTACTGCTAATGTATCATTACAGTGGAATGGAGGTTTTCAAGACTTTAATATCTTACAAACAGTTGGTTCTATTAATGCGGATATATCTTCTGGTAAATTTTTGCAGGTTGATCCTGGTGTTTTAGGTGGCTTAATGAGCATTATCAATCTTCAGGGGATTTTTGAGTTTAGTACTGGAGATTTAAAAGATATTTTCAAAAAAGGGTTTTTCTTTAATTCTCTAAAACTAAATGTTGATATTTTAACCTCATTGATTGAATTGAAGAATCTGTCAATGTCTGGACCAATGGCGAATGTCAGTAGTTTTGGTAAAGCTAATTTTGCTAATAATTCAGTTGATGCATACGTCTCCGTTGCACCAAAACTTGGAGTAGTGGTGGCGCTTACTGCTGGAGTTGTGACGCTAAATCCTCTAGTGGGAGTGGCGGTTTATTTGGGTGAGTTAGTTTTTGGTGATCCGCAAAATAAACTATTTACATTTGGTTATCATGTGACAGGCAGTTTGAAAAAGCCTAAGGTGGTACGTACTCAAGTAACAGAACAGATTGTAAAGAATGTTAATGCGACTGTTGGTAATTAGGATCTAGTATCATGCAGTTAAAAATTGCGGCATTACAGATGATTTCAACGCGAAACGTTGCTGAGAATTTAGATAAGGCGACGCAGATGATTGCTGAAGCAGCAAATAATGGTGCGCAAGTTATCGTGTTGCCAGAGTTTTTTGCGAAGATTACCACCAGTGATGATCCTTATCGGACGATTGACTCAGAAACACTTAATAATGGTTTAATACAAGCGCATTTAAAGAAAATAGCTATACTGCATGGCATTTATATTATAGCAGGTAGCATATTGCTTGATTCTCATATTCCAAATAAATTTTATAATAGTTGTTTGGTTATATCCCCTGATGGTGTAACTCTTGCGCATTACAATAAAATTCATTTGTTTAAATTTAATGATGGGTCACAGCGCTACGATGAAAGTGAGATATTGCTTGATGGGGATAACGTAGTCAGCTGCGATATTCTTGATTTTAAGTTTGGTTTGGCCATTTGTTATGATCTACGCTTTCCTGAATTATTTCGGGCTTTGGGTGTTGTCGATGTAATTGTTTTGCCTTCAGCATTTACTTACCAAACAGGTTTAGCTCATTGGGAACTCTTAATTCGTGCGCGTGCAGTAGAAAATCAATGTTATTTTCTAGGTGTAAATCAAGGCGGCGAACATGAAACAGGACGCAAAACATATGGTCACTCGATGCTGGTTGATCCTTGGGGTGAGGTAGTGATTTCTGCCGCTGAAGGTGAGAAAATTATTTATGCTATAATTGACTCTGGTAGGATAAAAGATATACGAACAAAACTTCCAGCCCTTGAACATCGAAGAATTAGTTGAGTTTTTATCCAATAAAAATGCTGATTATTAAATAATCAGCATTTTTGCAAGAATATCAATTTTATTAAGCAAAATTTTTGCTAACAAATTCCCAATTTACCAAATTCCAAAAAGCTGCCATATAATTTGGACGGCTATTGCGATAGTCAATATAGTAAGCATGTTCCCAAACATCACAAGTTAACAAAGCTTTATTAGCTGTCGTTAGTGGAGTTGCTGCATTTGACGTTGATACTAATTCTAATTCTCCTGCTGGAGTTTTTACCAACCAGCCCCATCCTGAACCAAAAGTTCCAACGCAAATAGCTGTGAATTGTTTTTTAAACTCTTCAAATGAACCAAATTTTTTATCAATGGCTTCTTTCAAGGCACCACTTGGCTCGCCACCACCTTGAGGTGATAGGCAATTCCAATAGAAAGAGTGATTCCATACTTGAGCTGCATTATTAAAAATTCCACCACTAGATTTCTTAGTAATTTCTTCTAAGCTTGCATTTTCAAACTCAGTGCCTTTAACAAGGTTGTTTAAATTTGTTACATAAGTTTGGTGGTGCTTACCATAATGATATTCTAGAGTTTCTTTTGAAATATGTGGTGCAAGAGCATCTAATGCGTAAGGCAATTGAGGTAGAGTATGTTCCATAGTTATTTCCTTTTGAAGTTAAAATCTCAGGCAATAGTTTAGCATGTTGCGAGGTCTTTGCGAGAAAATAAAATATATTATTCAAAACTCGGTGAAGTAGATTACAATATACTCTTTCTGGTTTATTCTGCTGAAATTTTGTGTTAAAAGTAGCTTTTTTGTTTTGGCTTGAATACTGAAATATCTTCATAATCCTAGGCTGTGCGTTACTTCTGTGCTACTAGTATTTTGAATCTATTTGAGTATAGTGTTCAAATGGTATTACTATTTTCTAGGGGTGGAAAAAGTGACTAAAGCAATTTATGCCGGTAGTTTTGATCCAATAACTAATGGACATTTATGGGTGATTGATAAGGCTGCAGAAATTTTTGATGAGTTGGTTGTTGCGGTTGGTGATAACCCTGGTAAATCTTACACTTTTACCACTGAAGAACGGGTTGACTTATTGAAACAAGTGCTTATAAAATACCCTAATATTAAAATAGGGCAATTTAGTGGCGAATTTCTAGTAAACTACGCACTTAAAGAACAGGCATCTTACATTGTACGAGGCATTAGGAATGCTCAGGACTATGAATTTGAAAAAACAATCCGTTATATTAATTCTGACGTTTCGGCTTCAATTGATACTGTCTTTTTAATTCCACCTCGTGACTATGCTGAGGTATCATCAAGTTTGGTTAAAGGGTTTGTAGGAACCAGTGGGTGGCAGCAAATTGTTGCCAAATATGTTCCCAAAATAATTTTGGATGCGCTGATAAAAAAGCATCAAGAGAGAAATAATGTTAATTGTGAATGATAATGTTGCACGCGCTTGTACTAAATTATGGTTTTTAGTGGCTGAATTTAGACAGCCTGCCGATGGGTTATTATCGAATTTTTTTCGTGAGAATCGGAAGCTTGGTGTTAATGATAGAAGTGCTGTTGCTGAGACCATTTATACTATTTTACGGAATTACAATAAGCTCAGCAAAGTCGTAAACCCCAAGAATTCATTTTCTTTGATCGGTTATGTTTGGTTAAAATTATTGGGTGTTAATCGTCAACAGTTACGCGATTTGAAAACAATAAATTTAGGTGAAATTGATAAACTTGCAGATTTGGATCTTACTACGATTGAATTACCGCAATGGGTAATTGATAAACTTAGCTTGCGCTATAGTCTAGATGAAATTCGCACTTTAGCTACAGCGATGAGCAAGTCTGCACCCTTAACTCTGAGAGTTAATACTATTAAACAAAATCGCGAAGAAGTCATGCAGGAGCTAGAAAATGCAGGACTGAGAGCCAAGTTAACCAAGTATTCACCATTTGGAATTAAGTTAAGTTCGCGAACTGCGTTGATTGGCAACAAATTATTTGCGGATGGCATTATTGAAGTTCAGGATGAAGCTAGTCAGTTGGCGGGACTTCTTCTTGAGCCTAAACGGGGTGAAATGGTTGTTGATTTTTGTGCCGGAAGTGGTGGCAAAACTCTGCTGTTTGGCATGCTGATGCGCAATAGCGGTCGAATTTATGCCTTTGATGTCAATGAACGCCGCTTGGGTAATTTGACACCGCGATTAGCTCGGTCTGGTTTGTCAAATATATTTCCTCAGCTAATTAGTAATGAACATGACATGAAAGTAAAACGTTTGATTGGGAAAATTGATCGGGTTTTTGTTGATGCTCCTTGTCTTGGGTTGGGAACGTTGCGCCGCAATCCTGATTTAAAGTTTCGGCATGATGAACAAAGTTTACGTGAAATTAATGAAAAACAACTATCAATTTTAAATTCTGCTGCTCGCTTGGTAAAACCTGGTGGACGGTTGGTTTATGCAACATGTAGTATTTTGCCTGATGAAAATCAAAATATTATTACTGAGTTTCTTAATCTTAATCCTGATTTTAAAATAGTTAGCTTAGATCAAATTGTTATGCTGAAAGATTTAGGTTTGGGCTCTGGTGATTTTCTTGAACTGAGTCCAACTATACATGATACAGATGGATTTTTTGCTTGCGCAATGCAAAAAGATGTAAACTAACAATGTTTATGATATTGTTTTTGGGTAAAATAGGTGTCTAATACTTATAAACTAAAAATGGGGATATATCATGTCAGGCTTAGTTATACAAAGCTTTCTTGGGTTTTTCTTTCTGATTGCACTTGCTTTTTGTTTTTCGGAAAATCGAAAATCAATTAATTGGAAGTTGGTTTTAACTGCATTTGTGATGCAGAATGTTTTATTTTTATTAATTCGTTATGTTCCTGCCGTTAGCTCTATGCTACAACTACTTTCTGCAGGATTGCTAAAATTCATGGATTATGCAAATGAAGGAGCAGGGTTTGTTTTTGGCGGTTTAGTTGATAAATCAAAATATGGATTTGTATTTGCATTGGTAGTTGTTCCTACCATTATCTTTTTTGGTTCTGTTATTTCATTGCTTTACTTCTTCGGAGTTATGCAGCGCATTATTGTTTTTTTAGCATTCTTACTGCGTAAAACAATTCGTCTCTCAGGTGTTGAAAGTCTGGTTGTTATCGCTGATATCTTTCTTGGTCAGTCTGAAGGTCCAATGGTGATTGGTCCATATGTAGCAAAAATGACCCGTTCCGAATTAGCTTGTGCTTTTGTTGCTGGTCTGGCTAACTTGTCTGGCTCGACTTTAGGAATTTACCTTAGTTTTCTTGGTGGTGGGGATCATGCCAAAGAACTAATTTTTGCGCAGTCATTACTAACGGCGACATTTATGAACGCAACATCAGCAATCATCTTTGCTAAAATATTTTTCCCAGAAACAGAATATGACAAGATTATGGATTCTTCACATATTAAAGTTGGTGGTATGCAGGCCGATAGCGCGATTGATGCAATTATGCATGGTGCGTTCACTGGGGTTAAAATTGGCGTTGCGATTTGCGCTGCATTGATGGCTGTAATCCCGTTGGTACACGCCATTGACGGTATTTTGTTCTGGATTGGTGACATTGCTCATCTAAATGCGTGGGTACAAAGTATGTCAAATAAAGCGTTTGATGGTTTGTCACTTGAGTTTATTTTTGGGCTTATTTTTAGATTTTTTGCGTTCTTTATGGGAATTAGCTGGAATGAAACCTTACAGGTCGGAAGTCTGCTTGGACAAAAAGTGGCGATTAATGAATTTGTTGCGTATATGAGTCTGGGTAAAATGGAAGCAGCAGGATTGTTATCTGCTAATTCAATATTTATATCAACTTTTGCGTTAGCTAGTTTTTCTAACTTTTCATCGATTGGTATTTCTATGGGTGCTTTCTCTGCCTTGGCTCCAGGACGACAGTCTGATTTGGCCTCAATGGGATTTAAAGCACTAACTGCGGCGATTATGGCTGGGTTTATGACGGCAACGGTTGCTGGGTTTTGGCATGGAATACTTGGCTAATAACGAAAGCTAGCCAAACATTAACGATGACAATTATTGTCATCGTTTTTTGTTTGGTTTATAATACTCCCTCTATTATAAAATTTTGCATAAGGCGATGTTTCTCGCTATTATGATTTCTATACGTATTATAATATACTCATAAGAACTGTAACTTTTATTGGATATTTGGATGCATTTATTAAATATAACGAATCTTGATTATGTAATGATGACTATTCTACTTGGGGTAATAGCAGTTATCTCATATAGTTTTCGCCGCAAGAATCTATCAAGCGGTGATTATCTTGTTATGCAAAACCATCGTGTTAATGTATTGATGGTTTGTCTAAGCATGAGTGGTTTTGGTTTAATTGAGTTTTTATTACTAAGTAGTTATGGTGCATATGCAGGTATTCCCGCATTATGCTTTTTTATACCGTGCTTTTTAGTTGCTTCTTATTTTTTGGGAAATAAATTAACCAGGTCATCCTCTTTTAACTCTATAACATCAAGTGTTGCTACTAATATTCATCAGCGCGTTATACTGATTTGTTATGCGTTATTTATGTTGATTAGTGCGAGTATTGCAATTTGTGCTATGGTTTGGATACTAAAAAATCTTTTGGGTTGGGAATTTGGAAATAGTACCTTGTCTTTGTTAGGTGTAGTTCTTATCTGTTTATTAATTGGCGGAGTGGTTAGCGTATTTTACAACCAAGTTCTAGCATTAATCTTAAGTTCTCTGATTGTGGCTGTTGTGGTTATTATTGCTTATCATGGCATTGGTAGTGGTAATTTAATTGCGAACTTGCATCGGGTCGCGACTGAAAATAAACTTTCAGCTAATCATTTTACAACTTTACAGCTAAACTACTCGATGCTTCCACAGTTGTGGCTGGTTTTTGTAACTGCTATGCTAATGGTGTTGATCAATCCTCTAAATCGGATTAAGTATGTGAAATCGGGCAAAGAGGCCAAGTCAAAGCTAGTATTTAGTAAATTAATTCAATTGTTAATTTTGTGTTTATTTGTTCTAACTGGCATTTTTGCATTAGCTACACCAGGTGGTTCTAGTTCACTTAGTGATGGTAAGCGCCTAGTAACTCAGCAAACGCGTCTGGAAGATGGTTCGATTGGTTTTGTGGTGAGAGCAGTTGATAGTGACACGCCAAGTTTAGCACGTGGTATTATTCCTAAACAAATGTCAAATTCTAATGATATGGAGCCAATTGATAGTGCTCAAAATTCTTTTGATTATATCAGTGCTGCAATGGTAATGGTCAAGCATTCTTTGCCTGCTGCTTTTGTGTCCTTGTTTCTCGTGATTTTACTTTTTTATAAGTCAGTCACAGAGTCTTTGGCTTTCGTGAATATTGTAACAATTCAGAGTTTTTATGTGCCTTTGTTTAATAAAACTGGTGAAGATCTAGAAAATCTGTGGGCAGCAAGGGTGTTTTTATTTGCATACACCGCAGTTGCTATTTGTATCGGCTTGGTGTTTTATAAATTTTTTGATTTATATTATCTTTTTGCTGTATTGCTAGTTTTAGGGTTGCCACTTATTTTGAATTTATTTGGACTTGGTAAACATTTTATAGTTAATATAGTTGCCTATATATTAATAATTGGATCCTTACTAATCTTGAATATTAGCAATGTACCAAGCTTATTGCCATTGATTAAATTTAAGGATATTTTTAGTTACCTGAACTTAGCAACCTTAATTATTACCGGGTATTATGTGCTGAGTCATTTAATAATTAAATTGATTGGACGTGATTCGCTATGAGTGAAAAAGTTAGGAAAAATAAGTCAATAAAAGCTTGGGTTACACAACATGTTAATGATAGCTACGTAAATCAAGCACAAAAAGATGGCTTTCGTTCACGCGCTGCGTATAAGCTAATTGAACTGGACGAGCAAGATCGAATTTTTAATGGTGTTAACATCGTTGTTGATTTGGGATGTGCGCCTGGAAGCTGGTCGCAAATTGCTTTAGCTAAGATTCCGTCAAATGGAATTGTCATTGGGGTTGATCTCCTTGAAATCCAGCCCCTGCCAGGGCTTAAATTTATTCATGGTGATTTTACCGAGCAAACAACTTTGGATACTTTGTTAGAAACGATTAATCAGCGTCAGGTTGATCTGGTTATTTCTGATATGGCACCTAATTTATCTGGAATTAAACAAGTCGATCAAAGTCGCGAGGCTTATTTAGTTGAGTTGGTATTTGATTTTGCCAAAGATCATCTAAAAGTCGGAGGACATTGTTTGATTAAGGTTTTTCATGGTTATGAGTTTGATAATCTGGTAAAACAAGCGCGTGAACTTTTTACACAAGTTGTTATTCGTAAGCCAAGTGCGTCACGCAGTAAGAGTAGTGAAACATACTTACTTTGCAAAGGTAAGAAGCTAGTATGATATAATAACATATCTTATTTTTTAAAAAACGTGAATGGTGCTGCTTAAACGAATAAGTAGGATTTTGATTTACAATTATTGGACTAATTTATGCGAAATGGTAATTTATTGAAAAGCCTATTGATCTGGTTATTAATAGGTCTTGGACTGATGGTGGTTTTTAATAAATTTAATGATACCCGCGATACCAAAAATACGGTACCTTACTCACAGTTTATCGGTGAACTAGAGGGCGGACAGGTTAAAAGTATTGTTATCGAAGGTAACAATATGCAAAGTCAGTGGATTAATGGAGTAAGAAAAGATGATAGTAAATTTACTACATTTGCGCCGTTCGATCCTCAGTTGGTAAATGATTTGATTAAAAATAAGGTTACTTTTCAAGCAAAACCTAAAGAAGAATCATTGTTAATGAATATATTCATTTCTTGGTTCCCAATGCTATTGTTAATTGGAATATGGATTTACTTCATGAAAGGTGCCGCTGGTGGTAAAGGTGGCGGTGGAATCGGAGGTGTGTTTGGTTTTGGTAAAAGCCGTGCTAAAATGATTGATAGTAAAGAGAATTTGATTCGTTTCAATGATGTGGCTGGTTGTGAAGAATCCAAACAGGAAGTCATGGAGATTGTTGATTACCTCAAAGATCCAACTAAATATCAAAATTTAGGTGGGCGGATTCCGAAAGGCGTTTTATTAAGTGGCTCTCCTGGTACGGGTAAAACTTTATTAGCCAAAGCTATTGCTGGTGAAGCAAGCGTTCCTTTTTTCAGTATTTCTGGTTCAGATTTTGTTGAGATGTTTGTCGGTGTCGGAGCTTCACGGGTGCGCGATTTATTTGAGCAAGCTAAGAAAAATGCACCAGCGATCATTTTCATTGATGAGATTGATGCCGTTGGGCGTCAACGTGGTGCTGGTTTAGGCGGTGGAAACGATGAACGTGAACAAACGTTAAATCAAATGTTGGTTGAGATGGATGGATTTGATACTAATACGACGGTAATTATTATTGCGGCAACCAATCGTCCTGATGTATTAGATCCTGCTTTAATGCGTCCTGGTCGTTTTGATCGCCAAGTTGTTGTGCCGTTACCTGATATTAAGGGACGTGAACAAATTTTAAATGTCCATATGCGTAAGGTGCCAGTTGCAAATGATGTTGAAGGTTCAATAATTGCTCGTGGAACACCAGGTTTCTCAGGTGCTGATTTAGCCAATTTAGTGAATGAAGCAGCTTTGTTCGCAGCTCGTCGTAATAAAAAATTAGTTGATATGCATGATTTTGAAGATGCTAAAGATAAAATCATTATGGGTGCTGAGCGTAAGTCTATGGTAATGAAGGATGATGAGAAGCGTAATACCGCATACCATGAATCAGGGCACGCGATTGTTGCAAGGTTATTACCAGGTACTGATCCAGTCCATAAAGTTACTATTATTCCGCGTGGACGTGCATTAGGTGTAACAATGCAATTACCGGAAGAAGACCGCTATTCGTATACGAAAGATTATTTGATCAATCAAATTGCAATTTTATTTGGTGGTCGGGTAGCTGAGGAAATATTTATGAATCAGATGACTACCGGAGCAAGCAATGATTTTGAGCGAGCAACTGATTTAGCCCGTAAAATTGTTACTCGTTTTGGTATGACTGATGAAATGGGACCTGTAGTGTATGGTGAAAATGAGTCAGAGCTATTTTTGGGACGTAGTGTTACTTCAACTAAGCATGTATCAGAAGCAACTATGCAGAAAATTGATGAAACAGTGCGCGGTATTTTGGAAGATCAATACAAGGTTGCGCGTAGGTTATTAACTGATAATCGCGACAAAGTTGAGATGATGGCAAAAATGTTGTTGGAAATCGAAACTATTGATGCAAAAGATATTGAATATATCATGACACATGATGCAAATTCTACTACAACCGTTGATAGCCTGATTTAGATTAGATAATTATAAGGAAGCTGAATGCGTAAATATTTTGGCACCGATGGCGTACGTGGCAAGGTTGGTACGTTTCCTATAACTCCAGACTTTGCATTACGATTAGGTTATGCTGCAGGTAAGATTCTTGCAGCTAAGAGCAAAAAACCTGCTGTTATTATTGGTAAAGACACACGTTTATCTGGTTATCTATTTGAGTCATCGCTAGAAGCTGGATTTGCCTATGCTGGAGTTGACGTGTATATGGCGGGACCTATCCCAACGCCAGCAATTGCTTATCTGACTAAAACTTTGCGTTTATCTGCGGGGGTTGTAATTAGTGCTTCACATAATCCTTATTATGACAATGGGATAAAATTTTTCTCTGAAAATGGCACTAAGCTTGCGGATTCAGTTGAGCTGGAAATCGAAGCTATTTTGGATCAGGAGATGGAAATTGCGCCTAAGTTGGGTAAAGTTCGCCGTTTAAGCGATGCGCAAGGGCGTTATATTGAGTTTTGTAAAAGTACATTTCCCAATAGCCTAGATCTTAAAGGATTGAAAATTGTCCTTGATTGTGCTAATGGTGCTGGTTATCATGTTGCGCCGCATGTATTTGAAGAACTTGGAGCTGAAGTAATAAAACTTGGCAGTACGCCCGATGGAATCAATATCAATGATAATTGTGGTTCAACCTATCCAGAGACTATGGTTGAAGTAGTTCTTAAACATAAAGCAGACTATGGAATTGCTTTTGATGGTGATGGTGATAGAGTCGTTTTTAGCGATAGTAAAGGTAACCTATTAAACGGTGATAAGCTGATTTACTTAATTTTGAAATCTTATGAGGCCTTAGGCAAGAAGCTCCCAGGCGTAGTTGGAACAGTGATGACCAATATGGGTATGGAAGTTGCTCTTAAGAATCAAGGTTATGAATTAGTGCGGGCTAAGGTTGGTGATCGCTATGTAGTTGAAGAGCTATTAAAGCGTGACTGGTTAGTTGGCGGTGAAGCTTCTGGGCATATACTTTGTCTGGATAAGCATACAACTGGTGATGGTATAATTGCAGCTTTACAGGTGTTAGCTGGCGTAGTAGTTTTAAAGCAAAGTTTAGAGCAGGTTGTTGACTGGGTTGATTATCCACAGACCATGATTAATATTCGATTGACAAATAAATCATTTGATTGGCAAAATGCAGCTAAGCAGGCTATATCTGAAGTTGAAGACGTACTTTCTAATGATGGACGTGTTGTTGTGCGTGCTAGTGGTACTGAGCCATTAGTACGGGTAATGGTGGAAGCTAGTAATGCAGATCTGGCTAAAACCTGTGCAGAAAAGATTGCAAGTACTATTAGAGGGTAATCATGGAGATTTTGCAAGAGCTAGTGGTGTTTTTTTCCAATTATGGCTATATTGCAGTATTTCTGGTCTTGGTGGCCTGTGGTTTTGGTGTGCCAATTCCTGAAGATATCACTCTTGTTTCTGGTGGTGTTATTTGTGGTCTCGCATCAGGAGCTGTTAATGTCCATATGATGGTAATGATATCATTGTTTGGTGTTTTGATTGGTGATGGTGCAATGTTTATGCTTGGTCGCCTTTTAGGCCCCAAAGTAAAGAAATTACCGCTACTCAAACATGTTTTTACCGAAAAAATCTATAATCGTATGCAAGATAAGTGCCATCGTTATGGTAATCGTATCTTGTTTGTTGCCAGATTCTTACCTGGGCTTCGAGCTCCGATTTTTATTACTGCTGGCATAAGTCGTAAGGTCTCGTTATTGAAATTTTTAACTATGGATGGGGGCGCTGCTTTAATTAGTGTTCCAATTTGGGTTTACGCTGGTTATTATTTTGCACATGACCTAGATGAATTAGTTGAATGGATTCACCATAGTGAAGTATTTGTTGCTGGAGCAGTTGTAGCGATAGCGGTGGTTTGGTTGATATACTATGTTGTTGCAAAAAAGAACGTTAGGCGTATTAAATAATGGTTAATATTTGACTTTGATGTTTGAGTAGTATAAAATCAAGTAATTTCAATTTAAGGATTATGCATCATGCGTAAATTGCTTTTAAGTACGTTAATATTCTCGGCTGGTGGCATGGTTTATGCTGCAGATGCAAATGTCGCAGCTAATTCTGAATCTTCTGAATATAGTACGTTTCAGAAATTTGATCGCCAATATAGTCTTGGTTATGGTGTTACTTCAGGGAATTTGACTAATGGTTCGAGTGGTGCGGTGAATAATAGCCAATACATTAATCTCGAGGTTGAGCGCCTGTTTAACGTCGGTGTTTGGATGGATATAAATGCCAGCTTATTAACCTATTATTCTCAAAATGCTGATCCTGCGACTCCGGCAATAGGAACTACAACAGGTTCACAACCATCATTTGGTGGCATTAATGCTAAGGTTGGTTATGCGTTTAGTTTATTGCCTGAGCACTTACTCATTACTCCATATGGTTATTTGGGGCGTAATACTAACTTGTCATCATATACCTTAAGCGAGGCTGGTTCACAGACTAATTTGACTCAGGATTATTACTGGAGTTTTGGTGCTGGTGCTCGTTTAGAATATAGAATTAATGATGTATTTGATGTCTATTTAGACCAAAATGGGGTTTATAATGCTAGCCAAGCGCCAGTTACACAAGGGTTTGCACCGAATGATTACTATTCGTATACTTCGACGTTAGGTGCTAAATTTAATGTTTATCGCAATTTACAATTAGGTGCCCAAGCATTTTATAACAACTACTACTTTACCCAAAGCTTAGTTACCGCTAATGGGGTGGCTTTAGTACCGCAAAGTTCGGTGGGTGGTCTAGTCTCTATTGGGCTGACATACTAATAATTTTTTAATGTTAAATTGACCAACCTTTGTGGTTGGTTTTTTTGTGGTTGTTTCAATGCAAATTTTATATCTTCATGGTTTTGCCTCTGGTCCAAATTCTCTTAAAGCTAAATATTTTGCTAAAAAATTACAAGATGTTGGTATTAAATACCAAATTCTGGATTTAAATTTAAGTAATTTTAGCAACTTAACGCCGACTAAAGTTTTAACCTATATTCATAGTTTAATTCAAAATGAAGAAACAATCTTGATTGGTTCAAGTCTAGGGGGATTATATGGATTAATTATGGCAGAACGCGAACAAATGGTTTGTAAATTAATTCTTTTAGCTCCTGCGCTGGAAATTAACTCACTTTGGAATGACATTGTTGGAGAGGATAACCTAAAGCAGTGGAAAGCACAAGGTTCATTACCAATTTATCATTATGGGTATGGACAAACTATTCCACTTCATTATGAATTTTTGGTTGATTTAGCAAAGTATCAAGATCATGGATTTTTGCGCCAGATTCCCGCGCTGGTTTTTCATGGTATTAATGATGCAACTATTCCTTGTGCTGTTAGTCAACGCTATACGTATGACAATCCTGTTGCAACATTTCATCAACTGGATAGTGACCATTCGTTAGAAAATAGTTTAGATTATATCTGGCAACATTCGGCAAAGTTTATTGGAGTGGTTTTAGAAAATCAAAGCTTGACTTAAAGTTCTTGATCAGCTGATTACTAATTTTAGTTTGGGTCATAGTTGGGCTTTCTACGCTTCCTTGTACATGATAACTGATGGCTAATGCTTTATTAATCGGATCACCAATTAGTTTCTCTGCCAAGTAAACAAAACCTCCAATAAATGGATTAAGTGTAACAATTCCTGCCGTGGTAGCAATAGTACCACTTAAGCGCGGTGTAACTGTTAGATAGGTATCAATAGTATTGCTGTTTAAGTAATAATTTCCAAATGTACTCACATCTGCAACTTCTCCATGTAAGTCAAGATTTTCAATTTTTAGATCATTATGATTAAGATACAGATTGGTATCAAGGGTTTTTACGGCAAATCCTTTACCAAATAAGGTGTTGAAATTAAAATGGTTTAGATTTGTAATATTAATGGCACTAAGATTTATAACTCCCATCAATGCACCAAAAAGTCCTGGATTAAGCTGAAGTAATTCACCATTTTGAATATTTAAGCTCGCTCTACCAGTTAAATTCTCCTGATTAAAATCAGCTAATCCCCCCTTCCAGCTAAGACCTAAATCTAAAGTTCCTTGTCCATTTCGATAAACTCCGCCTTGGTCTAGTTTAACTAGAAACAAACCAAAATTGTTAATATCAGAGTGGATGTTTAATGCAACATAAGCATCACTTTCATTGCAAGCTAGGCAATGACTAGTCAGATTAAGTAATGTAGTTGCAGACTTGTTAGTTAGTTTCATATTTTCTACAAATAATGAATCGTTCTGTTGGTAGATAGTTCCAGTTAAATCCCCTACATAATGGTCTTGTAAATATAATTCTTCAATATTTACATAGGTAATAGGTAAGTGAGGTACAGCTTCAGCCGTAAGTTCGGAGATTGGAGTAGATTCGCTATCTTCAATCTCAGACTCCACTTCTTTTTCAGGTATGGATACCTGCTCTGGTCTGAAATTTTCCGTAGAAAATAAGAATCTTTGTAAATTTAAATAAAGCTTGTTTTCATCAAGAAGATAATTTACGTCACCACTCACATCGGGTGTAGAAATTCGTGCAAAAATTTGGGATGGGAAAATTAAAAAATTCGCTCGACCTTTATCCAAATTATAATTTTTAATCCAAAAAGCATTACTATTAACTTCAACTTGAATTGGAAATAAACGAGACTGAGTGAAAAGTTGTTCATCTTCGGATTCTTTAATATCAGAGTCTAGTAGTGAGCTTTCAACTTCATTTAACTTACTGAATGATTCTCCCTCAAACATGTTTTCTGACTCTCCGATGCTAGACATGGATTCAATATTTTTTTTACTATTAGCACTCGTAAATTTACTGATAAACTCTGCCCATTGTTCACTATAGACATTTTCTAATTGTGCTTTAACTACTATGGGAGCTTTAACACTATCATCGCTCGTGGTATAATCATTTGTACCGATGCCAAGATTAAGATGCTCTAAACTATAATCTTGATCTAATTGTGCTTGAGCAAATATACTATCATTATAATTTAGTGCAATCAGCAGTTGAGGAGAATTTAAATTAGTTGAAATTTGTAGCGGTGTAATGGCTGACTCGGTTTTACCAATTGGTATAGGAGCATTCAGGCTAACTCCCTGCAAGTCACTGCTTAGTTCTAAATTTTGATTTTTTAAGTTAAATTTGGCAGTTGTCGCGGCACGCCCGCTGAGAACGTTATTTAATTGTGGGTAGAAAGTTTTAACTAAATAACTATAGTCTAGATTTACTGCACTTAATTCTACTTCATTACCGTTTACTACATTAAGTTGGAGATTTGAATTTAATCCTTTGGCGCTAAGCTCGCTTTTAGCCAAACCATTTTGAGTGAAATTTAATGCTCCATTAATTTCTTCTATATCTAATTGAGATTCTGTCATAAATGAGAGCTGATTATTTTGTAAGAAATATTGCCCAGTTAGCTTGAGTTTTTCTGGTTTTTCAAGTGGTAAAGTTGATTTAAAGTTAATTTGGCTTTGACCACTCAAATGTACTTTATGGCTAATTGGCTCAACTTGTGACTCATAAGGCGAGTTTGTCAAATACTCGATGAAGTCTTCAGTATTTCCAGCAAGAGATCCTTTGATGTCTAATATAAATTTTGTTGCTAGTATATTTGCTAGATTAATACTAGTTTTATTCAGATGAATTTGATCTAAATCGGCACTATCTATATTTGTATTGATCGCTTGGTTGTGTGCCTTGAGAGTGCCTCGGATATTGGTCAAAGCATCCCAATTAGGGGCAAATTGATAGTTTACATGGTTAAACTTGCTATCAACGATTAAAGTGCCGCCACCTGATTCAAATGGAAGTTTAGCTGGGTCTCCATTTATGTTAATTAAACTGTCATAAAAACTTCCCGTATTTAGGTTCTGTTTAATATAATCAACACTAGATTTATCTACACTTTTGGGTAGTAATTTGTAGACTTGCTTAACATCGAGTTTGGCTAATTTTATCTGTGCTTTAAGTGAGCTTTCTATTGGAATATACGTAGCATTTGCATTGAAGTTAATTCCATCACTTTGATATACTAATGTTGGCAAGGATACCCGCAAATGATTTTGTGATTCATGATCCCAATTAATTACGGCGATCAGACTTTTAATATTTAATGCTTGCCAAAGATGTTTAGGATAGCTTAGCTGAGTATCTTGTAGTCTAAGTGCAACAGTACCACTGGATTCTCCAGCAACTATTCGCCCATTTAAGTTATTAAAGCTAGGTATATTTGATTCTTTCGAATCAAGGCCTATTTGTTCAAAATCAGTAACAAAGTTTAGTCCGCGAGGATGGTAAATTGTTCCATGCCAATCAAGGTGAATTGTTTTTAAATCGCCATGTGCATTTAACTTATCGCTAAACTTGCTGAGTCGTATTAGACTATTGATACCTTCCAGTCCGACATTTTTAATTTCCAAATGTCCTCCTGAGTCGAGTGTAAAAGATCCATCGATTGAAGCGTGTTTAAACAAATAACCATACGGTGTTTTGGTCATTAAGTCCGATGCGTGTAATTGATATTCGTGTGGAGCTATCCGTTCCAATTTGATTTCACCACTAAAATCACTAATTGATTTGGTTTTACTACCTGTTAATTTACTAACTTGTTGCTGATTACTATCAAAAATTGTATTTATGTTACGAACGCTACCGTCTACAACATTGGCATTTAATTTAATCTGATATCCTTTGTGTCCAATGCTGTAAATTTGCAGTTGCCCATAATTCCAGTCGTGATAATCAGATAATTTTGTACCAGCAAAATTTAAGTTCATTACCATCTTGCCATTTGCGGGACTAGCTTTGATCGTCAAATTATGCTCATTACCTTGCCCATGTAGTAATTGTAGTTTGATCTTACTAATGGTAACCGACTCCATATGGTGTTTGCTATCAATTAAAGATAGGTCAAAATTATTAAGCGTGATATTTCGCTGGGCTAAGAGAATATTTTCCCAGTCAGTAGTGGTGGTAGTTGGTGTGTTTAAATTGGTTAATATTTCATTATTTAGCAATAAATTATCGTTTTTGTCAAATTCAAATTTTAATTGGCTTCCATTGATTAAGATAGACTTAAAGATCGGTTGGAACTGAAATAAACTACGATAGGATAAAACTAGGCTGAGTTGCTTAATTTGGATAAATGGTTGTGGATGAAGATGATTCCTAAGACTTATATCCTTGAGGTTTAAATAAGGTGCACCATAGCTATCGAAGCCTGTACTTAATGAGCTGAATTCAAATTGGTAACCACTTTTATCTTTAACAAGCTGTTTGATTTGTTTAGTGTAATTATCAAGATTCATAAATAAATAAAGCAGACCACCAAAAATAATGGTGCCAGATCCCAGTGTAAACGCCATAGCTACTTTTAAAGTTAATAGCTTATGTTTAGGTTTAACTGTTTGTTTAGTTGAGTCTGGTGCTTTATTCATGGGCATTTATTTCAAGCGGTTATTAAGCCAACTGCCTTGGGTAGGGTTTGGTAGCATAAAGTACCTATAGCCAAAGTCATCAAATAAATCACTATCTACGGGATAATTATGTGCCATATTTTGTTTAAAGTTAGGAAAATCTTGAATGTCGCTGCCAAAAAAACCCATGATTGGTAGAGGGGGGAGAGTTTTAGTAGTAATTACATTTTCATAATCACCGTTAACTACCGCGCTGAATCTCGGGTTTTTGTTGGTGTCTGATGCGTGTGTTGCAAAGATAATACTATCATAACAAATATGCTGCTGTTTTAGATTTTCTTGAGTACTACTAATTACATTCGAAAATTTATTATTTATGCTACCGTCGCGATTAGTAATGATAATTATTCGAGCGCCAGCATCTTTTAAGTCGCAGCTAATTTCAGACGCACCAGGCAAGGCTACATGGTAATTTGAGGATTCTATATTTTGATGAATATCTTCACTTGTATTTGAGCGCTCAGCTATCTGAGCTACTTTAGTTTTAGAGTTATCTAATAACGTACCATCAAGAGCAAAAACAACAGCCCAAGCATGTGTTTTTAAGCCTGATTCTGCAACATTGTCCATTATTTGATCATAACCATTATTAAAAATCTGCGTGTAAATAACTTTAGCTTCAGCTGAGCTGCGATACCATAGCAAAGCATCGTAGTTAGCATTGCTTTGCGGGGGATTAACGGTCTTATGCTCAAGAGTTGCAGAGTCATCTGCAAAACTTAAACAAGGAATAATTAACCAAGCAAGGAGAAGGAGTTTTTTCATCAAATTATTAATAGCCCTAAAGTGATGTTGATATAGTATTATTTTTCTTGCGCTAGAATTATCTGACGCACACGCAATAAATCTTCAAGAGTATCCACTCCGGCAGCTGGCGCATGATTAGTTGTCATAACTGCAATTTTATAACCATTATATAAAGCACGCAATTGTTCTAATGCCTCGACCTGTTCTAGTGGACAACTTGGTAATTGATTGTAAATATTCAAAAAGCTTACTTGGTAGGCGTAAATTCCGATATGACGTAATACATTCAGATGTTTTGGTAGTTCAACGTCATTAGCATTGTTAAATCCTTCCCTGTAATATGGAATTGGCGCTCGTGAAAAATAAAGTGCCAGATTATCTTTATTGAGCACTACTTTTACTACGTTGGGGTTAAAGATTTCTTCTGGACTCAGAATCGGATGTGCAATTGTGGCAATTGAACTTCGTTTGGCAGCAATGAAGCTGGCTAATTGATTGATTAACTCAGGGTCAATTAGTGGTTCATCACCTTGAACGTTGACAATTATTTCGTCTTCAGGTAACGCAAGTTGTTGAACCACTTCTGCAATACGGTCTGTTCCAGACTGGTGTTCCGTAGAAGTCATAATTACGTCAAGATTATGCCGTCTACAAACTGCAAAAATTTCCTCATGATCCGTAGCTACAACTACTCGTTTTGCTTTACTAATTGCGGCCTGATGTGCCACTCGAACAATTAGGGGTAAACCAACCACATCAAGCAACATTTTACGCGGTAAACGGGTTGAACTCATCCTTGCTGGAATTACTACAGTGAAATCACTCATCATCAATCTTTCTCGCTTGATCAATTAACATTACAGGAATCCCATCGTCAATTTGATAGGCTAGTTTACATTTATGGCAAATCAGCTCTTGTTCATTTTTATGATAATCAAGTTCTGCTTTGCATATTGGGCAAACCAAAATTTCCAATAATTTTGCTTCCATCAGTTATGTTCCTTTTGAGTTAGGCGCACTATCTTCTCAAGTAACTGGTTATCATTTAATTTTGCATTAATTACCGTTACCCAAATATTTGTTGCGCTAAATTGAGCTAGCTTTGTATAATCTTTTTCAGTCGTTATTATCGCATATTGTGAACTAATATCGGATTTTAGATAGTGGTAATGATCAGGAAAAGCTCTCTGTTCACTGAGCTTTAATCCTAGAGCTTTCAAATAGTTAAAAAAACGAATTGGGTTACCAATTGCAGCAATTGCCATTAGTCGCTGGTCTTTCATTTGTTGGATAGTTGCGATTTGCTGCGTTTGTGGGTTATAGAAATGGACGAATTCTAACTCTTGATGATAAAGCGGTACAGGATATTTTGCCAAAATGCTCGTAAGTTTATCTTGGTTGGCATAACCGTTTATTACAATTGCATCAACGCTTTTTAATCGATTCATTGACTCACGTAGAGGGCCAAGAGGTAATAGTTGCTGATTGCCAAACATCCTGCTACTGTCAATCACACAAATTTCCATATCTCGGTCGAGATAATAGTGTTGCATTCCGTCATCTGCAAGAATCAATTGGGTCTCGGGGTATTCGCTAAGTAACAACTGTGCTGCAGCTACCCGTTTGCGACCAATAGCAACTCTAAATCCAGCTTGTGCATAAATCAGCGCTTCATCGCCTACTATAGCGCTTGAGTCAGTTGTTTTTACAATTAATTCCTTATCTGCGCTACCTTTGTAACCACGTAAAATTATTCCAACTTTAATTCCTTTAGCAATTAAGTCTGTGGCTAATGCTTTGGTAAGAGGTGTTTTACCAGCTCCACCTACGCTAATATTGCCAATGATTACAACCGGAACAGCTATTTTAGTCTGGGTTTTCAATTTAAGTATAAACAACCATCTACGAATTATAATGATAATAGCATAAATAATGCTAAATGGAAATAACAGCAAAGCTAAATATGGGTTAACTTTATTGTACCAGTGCTGTTCTATAATGTGTTGAAGTTTCATACGTTGCTATAATGATTTTCTCTAAGTTAATTCCGTATTTTACTTTATTTTAACATATGTTTCATAAGAATATAACCATCGTAATGCGTATCGTTACTGTTTGATATGTGCAGGTGCATTAGCCTGTCTTTGGATGTTAGCTTAGTTACGTTTAATTAACCTAGGCAATATAATTTCTGACTTGTGGTCGAGTATAGTAAAGCATTTATAATCTGATAATGATAAAATACTTGTTTGTAGTGTGAAAATTGGGGGCGTCATGTGGCAAACACATATAACAGTTGCGGCTGTAATTGAACATAAGAATAAATTTTTGTTAGTTAGCGATAGTACTTCACAAGGGATTAAGCTTAATCAGCCAGCAGGTCATTTGGAAGCCGATGAAGATTTGCTTGCAGCAATAGTTCGCGAGGTAAAAGAAGAGTCGTCAATGGATTTTGTACCCACGGGGATTGTTGGGGTATATTTATATAATCCCAATCCAGAGCAGACTTATCTCAGAATTTGTTTTTCAGGTACCTTGCTTGATTATGACCAAGTACCTTGTCCTGCAGCAGATGATGATGGCGTAATTGCCGCGGATTGGTATGATTTAACCACTATCCAAAAGCGCATAAGTGAGCATCGCAGTCAATTAGTAATGCAATGTATTGATGATTATTTGAGTGGGAAATTATTTTCGTTAAGTATGCTTCATAACATAACTTCACGTATATAAGATTAAATTGGATTGACATGACTAAAGTAGTAGTTGGAATGTCTGGAGGGGTTGATTCTTCGGTTGCTGCGTATTTATTAAAGCAGCAAGGTTACGAAGTGATCGGTATCTTCATGCAAAACTGGGAAGATGATAATAATGATGGTTATTGCACTATCAAAGAAGATAGTATGGATGCTATTGCAGTTGCTGATATTCTAGGTATTGAAATAGAAATTGTTAATTTTGCTAAAGAATACAAAGAACGTGTATTTAGTTATTTTTTAGCCGAATATCAGGCGGGACGTACTCCAAACCCAGACATTCTATGTAATTCTGAGATAAAATTTAAAGCTTTTTTGGAACATGCCCTAAACTTAGGGGCAGAGTATGTAGCAACTGGGCATTATGTTGATAAGCAAGTGTCTCAGCATGGTGAAGTATTGCTTAGAGCTACGGATAACAATAAAGATCAGAGCTACTTTCTTTATCGGCTTAATCAGTACCAGATTTCACATTCACTATTTCCTTTAGGCAAGATGTGTAAGCCTGAAGTTCGTAGGATTGCGGCTGAACTAAACTTACCTAATGCTAGTAAAAAAGATAGTACAGGGATTTGTTTTATAGGTGAACGGCCATTTAGAGAGTTTTTACAGCAATATATGCCGATTAAGTCTGGCAAAATGGTGACTCCAAATGGTAAAATAGTTGGTGAACATCAAGGCTTAATGTACTATACCATAGGGCAGCGCAAAGGTTTAGGTATTGGTGGACAAGGTGATCCATGGTTTGTTGCGGATAAGAATTTATCTACCAATGAACTAATTGTAGTACAAGGACATCAGCATCCGATGCTATTAAAGCAAACTTTGCATGCTATCCAGCTTAGTTTTGGACAAGGTTTATTACCTGCTTCAGGTAATTACACTGCCAAGACACGTTATCGGATGCAAGATGCGGCATGCCAACTAAGTTATATAAATGAAGATTGTATTGAGCTAAGCTTTACTGAACCGCAATGGGCTATCACGCCAGGGCAGTCAGTAGTGATTTATGATGGCAAACAATGTTTGGGTGGTGGAATTATTATTTCATAAGTAGTGTATTGTTCTTAAACATTGCTTATTTGTGGAATGGGCTGTTTTTTTGCTATTTGTATAATAATGATATTCAGAATGGTTTTTCTCCAATGAGAGTATCAGAAACTGCGGTAGGGTATTTAGTAAAAGATAATCTCTTAACCGTGCTGATTGCGGCATCGCAATCCGGACTACAGGTTAAAGGTGCTAATGAGCAATGGCTTGATGTTCCAGTTGGCTCTAGTATGTTGTCGATAAATATTGGCGATATTCTCGAAACAGTAACGGAAGGTTGTTATAAATCGACATTACATCAGGTAATTAATCCACTTAACGGAACACGTCATAATTCTAGGTATTCAATTCCACTGTTTTTACATCCTCGTGATGATGTAAAATTAACTGCTGAAAAAACAGCTGGGGAATTTTTAGATGAGCGATTAAGAATACTCGGCGTAAAGAAATAAAACCCCGTATTGTGGATGTGTTTAAGTACAAATATAATTAATTTTTGAATTAAAGGGAACTAATGAAAAATACTAAATATGTATCTGAAGCAACGACTTTTATTAATGGTTTATTAGATAAACCAGGGAATCATGAGCAGCAAATGAAATTGCGCAGTACTTGGTGGGATACTGAGTTCCGCGATCAGAATGAGATGAAACATGCCGCTGAGTCTGAAGTAAAACATGACGCGTATGTTTATTTTAGTTATAATCAAAATAAATAAATGCAAAAGGGAGCTTTAACACCAGATCTACATAAATACTGTGTAGATTATGGCGTTCGTGAACATGTTTTGCTACGTGAGCTTAGATTAGAAAGTGACAAGTTAAGTAATTCACAAATGTTAATAAGCCCAGATCAGGGTGCATTTATGGCACAGCTGGCAAGACTTATGTCTGCCAAAAGTTATTTAGAGATAGGTATTTTTACTGGTTATAGTGCATTATGGATGGCATTGGCGATGCCTAATGATGCTAAAATAACGGCTTTGGACATTAGCGATAGACATTTACAAGCTGCTAATGCTTACTGGCAACGCGCAGGTGTTATAGAAAAAATCAGCACAATAATTGCGCCAGCAGCGGAGAGCCTAGCAGTCTTGCAACAAGCTGGTCATGTTTATGATATTGCATTTATTGATGCGAATAAGTCGGAGTATGTGGATTATTACGAAGCTTGTTTGCGTTTGGTAAGGCCAGGCGGTTTGATTATAATTGATAATGTCTTAATGTATGGTCAAGTCTTGGAAGATAATCCACGTAAAAACTATGTTAGAGTGCTACAAGAACTAAATGATCTAATTTATCATGATGATCGGGTAGATATTTGTATGTTGGCAATCGGGGATGGAATGACTCTGGCGCGAAAAAAGGATTTTTATGAAGCGTAGAATTAGACGAAATAAATTACAAAGTCAAATGAACGTAGTACCGTATATTGACGTAATGTTGGTATTACTGGTTATTTTTATGATAACGGCACCAATGTTTACACCTGGTGTTATTAATCTACCAAGTGTTGGTAAAGCTTCACAGGTAACCAAGCAACCTTTGGAAATAAATATTGATTCAAGTGGAAACTATACAATAACTCAAAATAATAAAAATATTCCTGTTGCATCGCTGACCGACTTGGTTAGTAAAGCGGTAACGATGGCAACTGATGACACTCCTGTGGTAATTTCTGCAGATAAAGAAGTTCAATATGATAAAGTGATTTCGGTTGTTGATAAATTATATAGTTCCGGGATCAAGAAAGTAGCATTGGTAGTTAAACAAAAAAATGGTTAAACAGCAAACAAAAGCCAGCACAATAATATCGCTATCTTTACATATCGGAGTGGTTGTGCTGTTGTTGATTTTTGGTAAGCCTATTTCGATTTTGGTACCATCGCGTTCAGACGGAATTGAAGTTAGCCTGGTTTCGATGCCTAATCAGAACGTGCAAGCTTATCAACCGCAAATAAAAGCTCCACCGGCTCCGATTAAAGTTATGGATACGCCTGCAGATATTAATGTCAAACAACAGAATCAGGCACAGCCTAAACCGACGCCTAAAGCAGAACAGCCAAAAGTTGATCCTAAGCTTGCCAAAGCAGCAGAACATACAGATAATACTAAAGCACCAGCACCAACGAATAACAAAGCTAAACTAGTTAATAAAAAAGTACAGGTAAACGATTTACTTGGTGATGTATTGTCTGAGAATACTACCTCGGTACGTAAAGGGAAGGCTCTGGGTGGTAATCCTAATGGTACCAGCGATAGCAATAATTTGATCGGGAATTATGCTGATCAGGTAATTAATGCGGTGCGTCCATTTGTATTAATTCCAGATGATGTAAATCCTAAAGCCAAAGCAATTGTTAAAGTTGTTTTAAATCCCAATTTGAGCGTTCGCAGCGTAAGTTTGATTAAATCAAGCGGTAATGCCCAATATGATCAGAATGTTCAAAGTGCAATTATGCGACTTAAAGTATTTCCGCCATTGCCGGATAATGCCAATTATGTCGACTTCAGAATTTTAAATTTAACCTTTAGACCTCAATAAATCAAGGAGTTACAAGTCTATGAAAATGCTTAATCTTTCAATAAATAAAAAATTATTACTAATCCTAAGCGTGGGTTTTAGTTTTGCCTATGCCGATCAAAATATTGAAATTGTCGGTGGAAATAGCGCAGGAAATCCTAAACTTGCAGTAGTTAATTTTACTAATGAGGATGGTTCGGTTAGTGATGAAATAACTAGTGATTTTAAAATTACTGGTGAGTTTAATGTTCTTAATTATGTTAATAGTAATGCAGTTGAGAGTGGTGCTCAATATACCATTAGCGGAAGTGTTAGTAGTGATCCGGTAAGTGGGCAAATGCAGATTGAATATCAATTGCTTAATAATACAACTAATCAAGTTTTATTGAGCCAAACGGCAGCATTCAATAAGAAATTCCAACGTAAAGCAATTCACGCAATTGATGATAATATTTATAAAAAATTAACCAATACACCTAGCGCATTTACCTCTAAAGTAGCCTTGGCTGTTCAACAGGGCGCTGGTAAGTATGCTGTAGTTTTGGCAGATTATGATGGGTATAACCCTAAAACTTTAATTTCAATGGCGCATCCAATTACATCTTTGGCTTGGGATAATAGTGGAAACTATCTTAGCTATGTTACTTATGAAACAGGAAAGCCTGTGGTTTATGTACAGAATATTAAAGCAGGAACGCGCTATGTGGTAGCGAACTTCAATGGCTCAAATTCTTCACCCGCTTTTACGCCTAATTCACAAAAATTAGCAGTTACATTAAGTAAAGATTATGGTTCGCATGTTTATTTGGTAAACAATCAACGTTATACATCAGCAAGTGGCGCGATTCCTTTGGTTAACTTTGGAACTATTGATACTGAAGCTGACATTTCTAATACAGGAAAGGTTGTGTTTACTTCTGATCATGATGGAGGTCCGCAAATTTTCATGACAGACTTAAATGGTTCAGCTCCAATGCGGGTAACTAATGGTTTAGGTAAATATAATACAACTGCGCGTTTTTCTAATGATGCAAGCAAAATTACGTTTATAAATCGTAATAGTGGTGTATTGCAAGCGTATGTGTTGGATTTGGTAACGCAGTCGGCTTATCCTATTAGTCAGAATGCAAATCATGATATTGCACCAAGCTTTGCACCAAATGATAAATTAATTATGTTCTCTAGTGATAATAGTGTATATATCAGTAATATAACTGGGACGACTCAAACTAAACTAAATAATTTAAATTATGGACAAGTTATTGATCAACGTTGGTCAAAAAGTTTCTAACTAACTGTAAACTTGGCATAAAGTTGATTTTGTAGTATAATATCACGTTATTTAAATGTAGTAAAGGAACATTCTAATGTTAAATAAAATATTAATCTTAGCATTGTCATCTATTGCCGTTAGCGTTTATGCAGATGAAACCGCAACTTCAGGTTCAACATCAGGCTACGTGCAGGCTGAACATAGCAAGGCTGAAAGCCAAGGTGACAATCAAAAAACTAGTTTTGATGCAAACAAAACCGCTGGTTCTGCGCAAGTAAATAGTCCTACTGTTAGTTCTTTTGCATATAGTGGTGCACAATTCCCACAACAAAATCAGCTAACTGGTAAAGCAGGACAAAAGTATAGCTCCAGCCATCCAAAGAGCACACATTCTAAAAATAAAACTAAGAGTTTTGATAATAATAATACTGATAATTCAAATCAGGAAAATAGCCCAACGGTTAATTCAATGTTGTATAGTGGTGCACAATTCCCACAACAAAATGCAATTACCACTAGCAAAGTTAAAAATCCTAATAGTGCTGGAAGTGGCAGTAAACCGGTTAATAATCCAACTGTAAATTCGCGTTTATCTAGCGCAAACATGTTCCCGCAACAAAATACGTTTAATAACGACGGCAAAAGTGGTAATAATAAACCAACCTCTAGTTCTGGAATGTGATAATCTTAATGTTTACAGCCGTAATAAAATCGTGTATAATCACGCTTAGAGGCTTTATAAAATTTACTTAACCCCTGAAAGGAAACTTAAATATGAAAAAATTATTAGCTCTGGTTATTGCTGGTAGTGCATTGGTAGCATGTTCTTCTAACAAAGCTCCAGTAGAAGCTCCAGTTGCATCTGCTCCAGTTGCAGCTCCAGTTGCGTCTGCTCCAGTTGTATCTAATCACAATAGCGTATACTTCGCATTCAATAAATATGATATTAAAGATGATTACGCTGGTGTTGTGAAAGCTAATGGAAGCTACTTGGCTGCAAATGCTGCTGCTAAAGTACAAGTACAAGGTAATACTGATGATATCGGTTCTGTTGAGTACAATTTGTCATTAGGTCAAAAACGTGCTGATGCAGTTAAAAAAGCCTTGATTGCTACAGGTGCTAGCAAAGCTCAAGTTGAGGCTACTTCTAATGGTAAATTAAAAGCTAAATATGCTAACGATACTTCAGAAGCTCGTGCTATGAATCGTCGTGCTGATATTACTTATAAAGCAGCTCAACCAGCTGGTTACTCTGAAGATAGCAATGGTTTACCAATGGTTGACAGTAGCGTTTACAATGGTACTGTTGCTCAAGGTGTTGAATAACCATGAAAAAAAGTTTGTTGACGATTTTAGGATTGTCAGCAAACCTTTTTCTAACAGGTTGTGCTGATGATCAAGCACGTCAGCAGATAGCGGACACTAATCAACGCTTGAATCAAATCCAACAAAATGTTGGTGTTCTAGATAATAAAGTCTCTAATCAGAAAATGCTGGATTTGCTCAATCAGGTTAATGATCTTCAAAGTCAGATTAACCAGTTAAATGGTCGTGTGACTAACTTGGAGCAAGGTCAAGGCAATGCTCAAGGTGATGCAGGTCAACAATTGCAATCTCTTGATTTACGAGTTCAGGCCTTGGAGAGTGCTATTGGTGGTGGTTCTCCTGCTGTTGTTCGTGGTGCTAAAGCTCCGCAAAGTACGATGAATCCTCAGTTACAGGATGCAATTAAGAAAATCCAAGCCAATAATATTGCTCCGGCAATCACTGAGTTACAGGCAATTATTGCAAGTGGTGATAAAAACTCTGCTGCCAGTGCTCGTTATTTCTTGTCTGTGGCGTATGTAGCAAATAGTCAATTTAAAGAGGCTATTAGTGAAGCAAATAAATTCATTGCTACTAACTCAAACAACAAATACGTTCCTGATGCTATGCGAGTAGTTTACATCTCTCAAACTCAATTAGGGAATACTACAGCGGCTAATGCCACTGCTAAAAAGCTAATCAAAAGTTTTCCTAATAGTGAAGCTGCTAAAAAAGTTGCCAAACAACTCCAGCAATAATATAAAAACTCAAGCTATGCTTGAGTTTTCTTTTGTTTAAAAGTTAATCTATGCAAGTTAATCTACATGATGGCAATGGTAACCAATTTTCACATTATTCTGATTCCAGTGTTACAATAAATACAATAGAATATTCTGATAATATTTTGGTTTCGCCACACAATATTGAACCATTACATTTGAAATCAATCACTGAGTTAAATGAAGCTAATTGTGAATTTTTGCTTGGCTACAAACCAGATTTGATTATTTTTGGTACAGGTAGCAAAATTAGTTATCCGGATAGTAAATTTTTGCTTTTGTTGCAGCAAAAAAGAATAGGGTTTGAAGTTATGCCAATTCCTGCTTTGTGTCGTACGTACAATTATCTAATTGGCGAAGGGAGAAACGTTCTTGGTCTAATAATTTTTGATAAATAAATATCCATATATAATCAATTGCTATTAACTTATTACTATAAATTTTCTATTGCGCTTGTCGTGTAATGTATTCAGGTAGCTCTTGGGTACTACTGATTTTGTTTCCATAAGCAGGTAATTCGTTGGCTAATGAAAGGTTGCATGTAGCGCTAGATGGTGGAAAATATTCTAGCATCAGACGTAGCTTGTCTTTATCATTTGAACCAGAAATTTCTTTTACCAATTCTATAGCCAAATCAATCCCACTACTCACGCCTCCAGCCGTCCATATTTTCCCAGATTTGACTATTCGCTGTGGTACTATCTTGATTGTTTTATCTTGTGCAAGTTCTTCAATTGCGCGCCAATAAGTAGTAGCTGACTGATGTATCAGAAGCCCTGCTTTTGCTAGCAAAAAAGCCCCTGTGCATACTGATAATATAAGTTTGCATGATTGGTGTTGTCGCTGAATAAAGTCAATCAGTTGTTGATTATTTGCTTGCTCAAGCCGTCCCATGCCACCTGGAACTATCAGATAGTCAAGTGGCTCGCAATTCGCAAAACTGCAATGAGATTTTAGAATTATTCCACTATCACACTCAACATAAGTGCCTGATTCTGAAATCAGGCATAATGATACAGTGGGATTTAGCTTCTGCCATATTGCAAATACTTCCCATGGACCGATTGCATCCAGAGGCTGTACTTTATCGTAAATGAGAACGCCAATTTTAATCTTATTTGTCATATTTTATCATGGTATTAAGAGTGCGTCATATCAAGTGGAACTACCCACTGATCATATTCACTTGCGGTTAAAAAACCAAGTTCTAATGCAGCAGTTTTAAGGTCTAAACCTTCATGGTGAGCTTTTTTAGCTATTTTGGCCGCTTTATCATAACCAATATGGCGATTTAGCGCAGTTACCAGCATTAGATTTTTAGCTAAATTAGAGTTAATGACTGCTAAGTGAGCATTAATACCCGAGGCGCAATGCTCTTCAAAAGCTAAACAGCTATCTGAGAGTAGCTGGATGCTTTCCAGAACATTATGTATCATTACTGGTTTATATACGTTAAGCTGAAAATTACCTTGGCTTCCAGCGAAAGCTACGGCGGCGTCATTACCATAAACTTGAACACAGACCATGGTCATTGCTTCACATTGGGTTGGATTAACCTTACCTGGCATGATTGATGAACCTGGCTCATTCTCTGGTATGGTTATTTCACCAATACCACAGCGTGGACCACTTGCCAGCCATCTAACATCGTTTGCCATCTTCATCAGTGCGCCAGCCAGTGTGCGTAATCCTGCTGAAACGTTAACTAAGCCATCATGTGCAGATAGTGCTGCAAATTTATTTTTAGCCGAAGTAAATGCTAAACCAGTTTCCTTGCTAATATAACTTGCTGCTAAATCACCAAATTTAGGATGTGCATTTAGCCCTGTACCAACTGCAGTACCTCCAATGGCTAGCTCAAGAACTCCTTTGAGAGCTTGTTGCAAGTTAATTATTGCATAGTCAATCTGCGCAACCCATGAGCTTATTTCCTGTCCTAAGGTTATTGGTGTAGCGTCTTGTAAATGAGTGCGTCCTACTTTTACCAGATTGGCAAATTGTTGCGATTTGGCATCCAAGGTATTACGAAGCTTAGTTAATGACGGAAATAAATGATTACTCAGCTCTTCCGCGGCTGCAATATACATTGCTGTTGGGAAGGTGTCATTCGACGACTGACCACGATTGACATGATCATTAGGATGAACTGGAGTTTTACTGCCCATTACGCCACCGCTAATTTCTATTGCTCGGTTTGAGATTACCTCATTGGCATTCATATTGGATTGAGTACCTGATCCGGTTTGAAACACTACCAGTGGAAAGTGCGCATCCAGTTTTGCACTAATTACTTCGTCAGCAGCCTGAATAATTAATTGGGCGATGGAAGCATCTAATTCGGCAAGATCCATATTTGCTTTTGCCGCTGATTTTTTTAAAATACCAAGAGCACGAATTAATGGGCGTGTAAATTTAAAACGTTCTACACCAATCGGAAAATTCGTTTTTGATCGTTCTGTTTGTGCACCCCAGTAGCAATTATCAGCCACCATAATTTCGCCCATTGAGTCAGTTTCATGACGCATAATCACTCTCCATGTATCTAGTTAATTAAATAGTTTGCTTGGGTTAACTGGTTTTCCTAAACGACGCAGTTCAAAATAAATGCCACCCATTGGTTGGTTTGATTCTGTACCACTATTCGCGATTAGTTGTCCAGCAGTTACTGTGGCGCCTTTTGCTGTTTTGGATAATACTCCACTGTAAACTGACGTATAATTATCACCATTGTCAATTACAATTATTTGTCCAAATCCGGGAAGTTCACCACTAAATAGGACTGTGCCACGCGATACTGAGTAGACTGGAGTATTGTCATTAGCATGAACCAAAACACCATTATTTTTCACGCTATCACGCATCTGTCCAAAACCTACGGCGATATTTCCACTAATTGGACGAGCAAGTTTACGTGACATAAATGGCGAATTATCTTCAGCGCTGTTATCTACAACTTGTGATTTTACAGCTGGGGCAGTTTGCGGCGTAGCTGCGGTATCATTGTCGGTGATTTTTACATCAGCTTTGTCATTGCTGCTATCAATTACAATATTTTCTTGTTTGCTAGTTGCCGTTGTGCTGGAAGCCGTACTACTTGTCTGGGCTTTTGCTTTTGCTGCAGCTACAGCGGCTATCTGACGTGCTTTTGCCTCAGCAGCAGCTTTTTTAGCTGCCGCCTGTTTTTGTTTTTTTTCGGCGAGAGCTAATTGTTGTAATAGTTTATTTAGTTCTGCTTGACGTTGTTTTAAATGTGAGAGCTTACTGCGTTCAGTGTCGATTTGTTGTTTTACGCTCAATGATTGCTGAACTGTTTTATCTTTCACCGCAAGCAACTGCTGATGCTGCTGGCTAGTTGTACCCAAGCGTTTATTTAAATTATCTACTTCTTGTTGCAGTTTTTTATTCAAGTTATCAAGTTGGGTAAGCTTGTCATTTAACTGTTGATAGCGAGCCTGTTGTTGTTTAAGTATTTCTAATAGATAAACTTTCTTTCGCTCTTGATCTAGGCTGTCATTTCCAGAAATGATGCTTTGTTGTGACGCTTGAATTTTCTGAATTTGCTGATAAATTTGGCTGATCGAAGCATTAACTTGCGTTTTGGCAGCAGTTGTTGTTGCCGTCATTTGCGGTATGGTATTTGCCAATTGATTCAGTTGATTCATGTCAGTGTCACGCTGTTTGCGAATTTTTTGCAAAATCGCTTCAGTTTTTGAGATCGCACCTTGTGAATCTTTTAATGCTGCATCAATTTTCTGTTTCTCTTGTTGTTTTGAATTAAGGTCTTGATTAATTTGCTGGATTTGCGTATTGAGGTCGTTGATATTGCTATTAACGGTAGAAGATTCTACCGCATAGCTCAATCCAGTCCACATAACAGCGCCAAGCAAAACTAGTTTACGCATCATTAGTTGACCTTATTTAAAAACAATCAGGCTATGCCCAGTCATCTCTTGTGGTTGTGGTAATCCCATCATTGCTAGGAGCGACGGTGCAACGTCTTTAAGTGCGCCACCTTCAAGAATAGAAGCTTCACGCCCGATATAAATACATGGAACAAGATTAGTTGTATGCTGAGTATGAGGTTGATTGCTTTTATAATCAAACATTTCTTCACAATTACCATGATCAGCCACAATTAACACTTCGCCATCGTGTGCTTTCATTGCTTCAACTACTTTGCCTAGGTATAAGTCTAACGCTTCAACTGCTTTTATACTAGCATCATAATTTCCGGTATGTCCAACCATGTCGCCATTAGCAAAATTAGTAATAATTAAGTCATATTCATTTGAATTAATCGCATCAACCAATTTGCTCGCTACCTCTGGTAAGCTCATTTCTGGCTTAAGATCATAAGTTGCGACCTCTTTTGGAGAATTGATTAAAATTCTAGTTTCATTGGTAAATGGCTGTTGTTCACCACCATTAAAGAAATAAGTTATATGAGGATATTTTTCAGTTTCAGCAATCCGTAATTGTTTTAAGCCAAGGCTACTAATATACTCACCCAGAGTATTAACAATTGAAGCTGGTGGGTATGCAACTAGACAATCTAGTTTATCGTTATAGCGAGTCATGGTTACAAACGCCGCTAATCCTAAATCATGATGAGGAAAGCCATTAAAGTCTTTGCCGATAAATGCATCAGTTAGCTGAACCGCGCGATCAGAACGGAAATTAGCAAAAATAATACTGTCTCCTAGTTTTATCCCTTGATAACCATTAAAAACTGCAGGCTTAACAAATTCGTCAGTAACTTGTTCGGTATATGCTGCACTAATTGCAGCATTCGGTGTTGCAAAGGAGGTATTGGCATCGGCATTTACTAATGCTTTATAAGCAAGTTCAAGACGATCCCAACGCTTATCACGATCCATAGCGTAATAACGTCCTGCGATACTAGCTATTTTTGCTTTAGGGTAAGATTTAATTACATCTTCAAGCTGGCCGATGAAAGCTAATGCACTTTGTGGTGGAGTATCACGACCATCTAAAAACATATGTAGGTTAATATGTTGAATATTATCGGTTTGAGATGCTAGTTTGATTAACTCATAGATGTGATTTTGATGCGAATGAACTCCACCATCAGATAGCAATCCCATGATGTGAACTGTACCACTTGTACTTTGTGCAAGCGCAGAATTTAATGCTTTATTTTTGTAAAAATCACCCGTTTCAATTTCATAGTCAATCTTGGTGATATCTTGGCGGACGACTCTACCCGCACCTAAATTTAGATGTCCAACTTCAGAATTACCAAATTGACCTTTAGGCAATCCAACGGCCTGTTCTGAGGCTTCGATTTTACCAAAAGCGTAATTTTGAATGTAACTGGTTAAATTAGGTTTGTTGGCACCGGCTACTGCGTTAAAGTCATCGTTGCTTCTCATGCCAAAACCATCTAGGATTACTAATAATGCTTTTTTCATAATGTTGTCTTCTCTTCTATTATTTTGTATCGGTTAATCGAATTTAAAATGTAAGTGATCTGTTTCCTGCTACATCCGAAGAAATTCGAAATACCTCTAGGCGATTTGCGACAAATCCCACACCTAGTAAGTGGGGGAGACAAATCAACGACCTAGGATGACGAATCTGTTTAAGCACAAAATTAACGTAACTTATCTGCAAGTAGTCACGTTTTTTGTTACAATAGCGGGTAATTTATATTTACTGCAAGCATATATTTTAATACAATCATGAGGTTTACATGCAATTAGATTATACCAAAGCCCGACAAATCATTAGTAATTCTACAGTTCTATTTTCAGAAGAGCAATTATATTCAGCGTTAGATACAATGGCAAGTAATATTGATGCCGAAATTGAAGGCGAAATTCCAGTTTTTTTAACCGTGAT
>CAYIZV010000001.1:0-56195 GCA_964367915.1 uncultured Neisseria sp. | reverse complement strand
ACGCTTAAAAAGCCCAATTATTATGGACTATATTCATGCTTCACGTTATGGTGATGCAATGTATGGCTCAAGTCATATCACTTGGTATCGTCAACCTAAAGAAGAGTTGATTCGTGGTAAAACTGTGTATATTCTAGATGATATATTGGATGAAGGGCATACTATTGCCGAGATTAAGCGTTTTTTAATTAATGCTGGGGCTAAAGCATGTAAAATTGCTGTGATGGTAAACAAAGAAATCGGTAAAGATAAGCCAATTTATGCAGATCACGTTGGCGTTAATGCTCCAAATCATTTTCTATTTGGATTTGGTATGGATATATTTGAGCTTAATCGTAACTTGCAACAAATTTATATTTATAACAACTAATTATAATAGGTGCTTTGATTATGTCATTTTTAGCAATATTGTTAACAATCTTTCTGGAACGCCAGAAGGTTTTGGGAGGCGTTAGAACTTGGTTTAATAGTAAAATTGACCAGTATGCTAATCTATTTGTTAATCGTGACTTTCAAACGGTACGTGAAATTCGCTTACATTTTATCTTTGCTTTGATTCCATTTTTATTGATAACATTGGCATTGATGATTCTTCCTTATAGTCGTCATCATATTTCATATTTTCTGATTAACTGTTTCTTTTTTATCTTGTGTTGTGATATTTTAGGTTGGAAAGAAGAAGCCAAGACAACCAATCGTGGAAATGAGTTTCAACAGTTTGTCCAAACATACGCAACTAAATTTTTTGCAACTACATTCTGGTTCATTATCTTACCTTCGGTTTTAGGTGCGATTTGCTATTTAGTATTGACCGCAATGGGTAACAAACTACGTTCACGTGGTGAGGAATCAGTGGTATATTCAGTAGTTGTCGACAAGATGCTGTTTTGGGTAAATATTGTCCCTTATACTGTACTGGCAGTATTTATAGCTGCCGCAGGTGATTTTGAAGAAGTTATGCGCTATATGTTGGAGCAACGTGGAAAAGTTAAATTAAGCTTCTTCTATCTTGAAACTGTTTTAAACGAAGTAACTTTCCGGGCAATAGGCAAAGATAAATTTGCTAAAGCTACAGCTAATTTTGAAGATGATGGTATTGAAGATATCCGTAAGTCAGAAAATCTGTTTGATCCTAAAGTAGTTGACTATGTCGTCGCCTTACTTTATCGAGCAGGATTATTTTTTATTGTAACGATAACTGTAATTTCAGTAATTAATTTATTTTAAAAATGAAATATTTGTTGTTATTGAGTAGCATAATTAGTATGGTTTGCTATGCTGATGATACGATTTATCAATACAAAGATAAAAATGGGGCAACGGTATTTACTAATAAACCAGTTAAAAATGGTAAAAAAGTGGTCTTACCTGCGATAACTGTTTATGCTGCACCAATGACACAAAATGATTTCAAGGCTAAAGGCTATACTAACGGTACCGCAACTAAGAATAATGCTATTCAGGATAATAGTATAAAAAAATCCTATATGCAAAGTATGGGTCAAAATTTAGGGACCAATGAAGTTGGTCGGCAACAAATTTTAAATGAAGAGCTGGCACTAGAGCAAAAAGCCCTGACAGACTCACAACAAGCATTACAATCAGGGATGGCAACCAAGCTTCCCAGTGAACAAAATAATCCAGAACAGTATCAAGCAAGGATAAAAGCCTTGCGGGATGCAGTTACTGAGCATCAAAAAAATATTGATATACTGAGTAATCAGTTAGGCGTTAAACATTAAGCGGGAATATTATGAAGAGACATTTTCTTGAATTTGAAAAACCAATTGCCGAGTTAAGCAATAAAATTGAAGAGCTACGCCAGATGCAGGATGAATCATCCGTTAATATATCATCTGAAGTTGAATTACTACAAACTAAAGTTGATGGCTTAACTAAAGAAATTTATAGTGCTCTTGGCGCTTGGGAAATTTCTCAGGTTGCGCGTCATCCACAGCGTCCACGTACACTGGATTATATTAATAATTTATTTACTGATTTTGTAGAATTGCACGGTGACCGCCATTATGCAGACGATAAATCACTGATTTGTGGAATGGCTAAATTTGGTGAGCAGTCGGTGGTAGTTATTGGTCATCAAAAAGGTCGTGATACTAAAGAAAATCTTGAGCGTAATTTTGGTATGCCACGTCCTGAGGGATATCGTAAAGCGTTACGCATAATGCAGATTGCCGAAAAATTTGCCTTACCAATTATTACTTTTATTGATACTCCTGGTGCATATCCCGGGATTGGTGCTGAAGAGCGTGGTCAATCAGAGGCGATTGGTAAAAATTTATATGAAATGTCCAAAATGTCAGTTCCGATTATTTGTACGGTAATCGGTGAGGGTGGCTCAGGAGGCGCTTTGGCAATTGCGGTTGGTGATCAGATTAATATGCTGGAGTACTCGATTTATTCGGTAATTTCCCCAGAGGGCTGTGCTTCAATTTTGTGGAAAGATGCTACTAAAGCCAATCAAGCCGCAGAGATATTGGGGATTACGGCAGATCGCTTAAAAGGGTTAGGCTTGATTGATAGTGTAGTTAATGAGCCTTTGGGTGGCGCACATGCTAACCATGGGGAAATGATGACTAAATTAAAGCGTAATTTAAAAGATAGCCTCAAAAAGCTAAGTGAGTTCTCAGGTGATGAGTTACTTGCACGTCGTTTTGAACGAATTATGGCTTATGGTAAATTTAAGCTTGAAACAGAATAGAAGAATTTTAGTTGAATCAATACTAAAGCAATGGCCATCTGAATTAGATGGTCATTTGTCTTATTGTGTTGGTCTAAGCGGTGGTGTTGATTCAGTAGTGCTGCTACATCTACTTAATGAAGCTAGCAAGCGCCAGCAATTTAAGCTGTCGGCAATCCACGTTAATCATGGTATATCAAAGCACGCTGATGAATGGTGTGATTTTTGTATCCGTTTATGTCAGCAATGGGATATTCCACTACAGATAGCACCGTTACAGGTAGTGAAACAAGCCGGCATTGGACTGGAGAATAGCGCTCGGAAACTACGGTATGCTGAATATCAAGAAACTGGTGCTGACGTTATGGTTTTAGCCCACCATCAAGATGATCAAATTGAAACAGTTCTTAGTCAACTTATGCGTGGTAGTGATGTTCATAATATTGCGGCTATGCGTATTGTTAGTAAGAAAAACATGCAATTTTACTGGCGACCACTACTTTCTTATACTAAAGCACAGTTAATTGATTATGCTCTGGAACATGAACTTTCACACATTGAAGATGAAAGTAACCATGACAATAATTATTTACGCAACTTTTTACGTAATAGTATAATTCCACAGTTGCTAGCGTATGATAACAATTTACCACAGAAAATTACGCAGAGTCTCGCATCGATCCAAGCAAGCGTGAGCTTAAACGATGAGATCGCCGAATATGATTTGCTCGCTACGATGATAAATGGGCAGATTGAAATTGCTAAAATTATCAACCTAAGTTCATCACGGCAAAAATCTCTGTTATGCCATTTTATTCGCCAACATAACCTTCCATTGCCATCATCAAAACGACTTCAGGAATTTATTCGTCAGGTAACTACAGCAGAACAAGACCGACATCCTCAATTGAAGCTTAACGAGAATTATGTCCTGACACGTAGAAAAGGTAATATTATTCTTGTTATGCAAATAGTAAATAAGCAACTAGAATGAGTCGTTTTTTATATGCTCGACTACTGATACATTTCTTGAGTTTTACACATGTTATTGAGTAACCAATAAGATTTGTCTTTTGTTGCTGTATTGTTGATTGAATTAAATTGAAAGCAATAGCTACTTATCTTGCGTGTGCAAATATCTGATAGGTAGAATTGATCACCATTTAAACAACCATCACTTTTAATTTTTTGTATTAGTTGATGTGCTGTTTGAGAGCTGAATTTGTGGCGGTAATAATTAAGATCATGTGCCGGACGGATTACTTGGATATTTCCTGATTCTAGTCGATAGAGTGGAAAATCATTTGATTCGGAGAATGGATATTGTTTGAAGCCAGAAAATATTATTGCTGATTCATTTTGATTTAAACTACCATCCTGATAGCTGAAGCCTTGACTCACAATATATTGAGTGGACGATTCAATCGTTATGAAGTAGTTGTGGTTTAATCCATTGTCGCGAGCATCATTATAGTATGCCGAGAGTAAAAATATATCTGTGCTATTCTGGGAAAATTTTTTATCAATGGTAATAGTTGAAAAATTTTTGCCCTGCGGTAGTTTGATTAATTTCTGGTTAAGCACCAACTCCTGAATCTGATTATGTGCTTTTGCTTTTGAGCTACTGCTTAACTGGATTACAACTAAGTTTCCTGCCGCTATTTTTTGTGAGCTGGTGACGATTGGTAGTTTAGCAATCCAATTCTGAAAATTTATGGTGTTTTTAGTATTAATTGGGTTTATGTCTACTACCTGCTGTTCTGCGTTTACGCCGTAGGAGTATTCTGCTAAGAAATTTTGCTCGGGAAATATATTGTGGCTGTATTGGATAGTTGCTTGGCATTGTAAAATTGCGGGTTTATTCTGCTTCTTACTACCGGACATAGCCTGAACTTTTGCGTTCACATATAACGGAATTGAACTGTCAAGCTTGGTTGCCTGAATAAGTTGTTCTTCAATGCTTGAGCTGTCGCAGCTAAGTGGTTTAGCTGATTGTGAGCATGCACCAAGCACGCTGCTTAAAAAAATTAGCAGCGAAGACTTGATGAATTTTAAATTATAATTATACTTAGGCATTTGAATTAAATGGCTTACGCTAATTCAACGACTTTGTGTACTAATTTATTGATGCCACTGTATGCCTCTAAGATATTACCTGCGAGCATATACGCTGCGGTTGAAACAATTTTATATTTTTCATCGACGCAAATTTCATCTACTGTGGATGAATGATGAATTGCACCACGCTTAGTCACCAGTGCCGCGGTTCCTTCATCACTACCAATAGTCATATTTACCGGAAAATTATAAATTACTGGAATCATCACTGGCGCAATACAAATAAATCCAACCGCTTTACCAGAGGCTGTGAAGCTTTGTGCAATTTGACTAAGTGTTGAATTGACCTTATAATCAGCTCCATCTTGCGCCAATGTAAAGAGATTGGCAGCAATTCCATTGCCTCCCGGAATGATTAGGGCATCATAGTCATTGCTGCTTAGTTCTTCAAGTTTTTTTACATTACCGCGAGCAATCCGCGCTGACTCTATTAGCATATTCCGAGTTTCATGAGTCGTTTCATTATTCAAATGATTGGTAACGTGAGCCTGCGGCAGATCTGGACTAAAACATTGGTAACTTGCGCCAGCTTGTTCAATAGATAATAATGTCAACACTGATTCATGAATTTCAGAACCATCCATACGTCCGCAACCTGCCAAAACAACTGCAATTTTTTTCATAGTATTATCCTCTTAATAAAATTATAATTGATGTTATGCATCTATCTAAATCTATCTAATATATGTCATCCTCGCGCATGCGGGGATCCAAAAATTGGATATAACAAAGAATTATATAGTGCATAGATTCCCACCTCTGCAAAAACATGTGCTTAGCTCGGGTGGGAATAACAAAGTGCGTAGCATTAGATTACAATTGACTTATAGTTTTGGAAATTAGTTCATAAACATCGTTTGATAATTTTTCCGCGGCTAATATTTCACTTAAAACTGGTTTTGCCAATTGTTGATATTCGGGTGCCAAACTAGTTAAAATACTAAATCCATGCGCAATTCTTGCACTAACCCCAGAATTAAATTTGTCAACCCGAAGTGTTTCAGCGGCAATAAATTGGTATCCATCCGCACTATTAAAATGACTACTATTCGCAGTAAAAGCGCGAACTAAAGAATAGAGTTTATTTGGGTTTGTGTCATCGTACTGTGGGTGAGTAGTTAGCTGCTTAACTTGCTCTAAGGTATCAGGACGCAAGCTTTGGCTTTGTAGTGTAAACCATTTGTCCATAACCAATGGATAATTTTGGTATTCGTGGTTAAATTGAGCAAGTAATTCAGCCCGTAAATTATCATTGCTGTCATTGATCGCTATTAATGCAGCGAGTTTATCAGTCATATTGTCAGCTGTATTATATTGCTGCTCAACCAAACTTAGGTATTGGGGTGCATTCTGGCTATTTAGTAAATAGGCTAGTGCAGTGTTTTTCAATGCACGTTTGCCAGCATCATTAAAATTGTAATCAGTGCATTGATTCTGTTGGTAAATTGTTAACCAAAGTGGCTCAAGTGAGTTTGCCAGATAAGACTTAAGTACCAATAGAGCTTGATTTAATTTAGCAACATCAACGGATTTTAATTGTGCACATAATTCACCAAAACTAGGTAATCCGCTAATTAAGTTTTGAATGCTTGGATTGAGCTGTTTATCCTGTAAGGTTTTGCTAAGAGCATTGCTTAATTGCGTAAAAATCTCTGCATTCGTGTTTTGTGGGTTTTGATACAACTCCATCACCGCTTGTTGATAAAGTTTTTGCATCGCTTCCCAGCGGTTAAATGAGTCGCTATCATGTGCAGCTAAATTTAGTAATTGTGTAGGCGTGTAGGCATAATCTAAAATTACTGGAGCTGAGAAACCTCGTAATAGTGATGGTGTAGGTTGTTGGGCTACTTTAATTTTAAATTCATTGTGTTGCTTGCGAATGAGTAAAATGGCTTTTTCTTCCGGATAAATTACTTCTCCCGATGTGATACTAAATTCTAGCGCTAATCCATCAGTGCTGATCAAGCCTAACTCTAAAGGAATCAGCATTGCTTGTTTGTTTTGCATATCTGAGGTATCTGGAATTAGTTGCTCAATATTCAAAGTGTAAATTTGGCTCACAGGATCATAACTATCGCTTATTTTTAAGGTCGGAGTGCCAGCTTGGGAGTACCACAGTATAAATTGGCTAAGGTCAAAACTATTAGCATCTGCCATTGCCAGACAAAAATCATCGCAGGTAACGGCAGAGCCATCATGACGCTCAAAATAAAGTTTCATTCCTCGTTCAAAACCTGCACGTCCTAAAAGTGTTTGATACATTCGAACTACTTCCGCGCCTTTTTCGTAAACCGTCATAGTATAGAAATTATTGATCTCAAGATATGAGGCAGGGCGAACAGGATGCGCCAATGGTGATGCATCTTCAGGAAATTGATTTTGACGGAGCGTTTTAACCGTTTGAATACGTTTTACATCCCGAGCATGTAAATCAGCAGTAAATTCCTGATCCCTAAAGACTGTCAGTCCTTCTTTTAGTGATAACTGAAACCAATCACGACAGGTAACTCGATTACCAGTCCAATTATGAAAATACTCATGCCCAACTACTGCTTCAACGTTGATGAAATCGGTATCGGTTGCGGTTTTAGTTTCTGCTAAGACATATTTGGTGTTAAAAATATTCAGTCCTTTGTTTTCCATCGCGCCCATATTAAAATCGCCACTGGCAACGATCATATAACGCTCAAGATCATATTCTAGATTAAACCGTTGCTCATCCCAACGCATAGACCTAACTAGTGAATCCAAGCAATGTTGGCATTGATTAATCGACTCTGGTTCGCTATAGACTTCAAGTAGTACATTTCGTCCTGATTGAGTAGTATAAACTGTCTCAATTTTGCTAAATTTCCCAGCAACCAGCGCAAATAAATAGCTGGGTTTTTTAAATGGATCTTGCCATACTACTTTGATTCGTCCATCCGCTAATTGTTCTTCAGAAATTTTGTTACCATTTGAAAGTAAGACTGGATAATCTTGTGCTTTGGCAATAATGGTAGTTGTGAAAAGTGCCATTACATCTGGGCGATCTAAGTAGTAAGTGATTTTTCTAAAACCTTCAGGTTCACACTGAGTGAATAAATTTCCTTGCGATGCATATAAGCCCATGCAGCTTTTATTATTAAAAGCATCAACTTCGGTGGTGATTGAAAGAGTAAACTCTTTCGGTAGATTATTAATTACCAATTCATCATTTGCCAATGTATAATCTAAATGAGCTACATCATTAATCTTTAGCTCAAGTAACTTAGCACTACCACTTAATTTTAAAATTCCGCTTAATTGACTGGTGTTTTGTTGGTAGTCGGTGTCGCTTTTTACAATGACTTGTTGATCCAATATCTCAAAGTTTAGCCGAATATTTTGTGAGAAATAATTAGGTTGTTGGTAATCTTTTAAGTATTTAATTTCCGGTTGGTTTTGCATAACTAATGTTGCTTTCATGTGTAATCGTTAATTAAGCAAATATTATAAGATTAATGAGGTAATAACTCAAGCTTGATTTACGAGAGGTACTGATATTATCCTCTGGATTAACTCAGGATGCTCTGGTTTATTTGAGTGTAAACGCTGTTGAACGTAGTAAGAAAGTACTTGAGTTGGCTAACTATGTGTATAAATACGACGTATTTTCGTATTGACATGGCTAACGTGTAGCTCGGGGTGTAAAACTCAAACTTGGTGCCGATAGCAATCTTTGGCTGGACAGGCGCTGACATAATTAATGCAGGAGTTAGCAATGATGTACTCAATGGCAGCATAAGAAACGATACTTATATCTTCAGTAAAAGCGATAGTGCTGATATAATACAGGACACAGGTGGTAGTGATATTGTGAAGCTTGGAGATGGTATTAACAAAGAAGATTTGTGGTTTACCAAACAAGGTTCTGATTTAGAAATCAGTAATATTACAAATCAAGACAAAACTATTGTTAAAAATTGGTATGCAGGTAATGGTGAAAACCAGCTGGAGAAGGTGGAACTAGCCAACAGAAGCTATCTTTCGAATATCTCGATTGACCAATTGGTACAGGCAATGGCGACTTTTGATGTTAACCAATGGCTGAAACTAGCTCTACGCGATCACAGCAAATGAGTATTCAAGCTGCGTTGGACAATACTTGGGTTGATCCAGCTAAATAAAAGGGGAAAAATTTATGAAAATTAATCAGATTCAAATTGCTAAATTACGTATTCCGTTGATTCGTCCATTTATTACAGCACTACGGCGTACTGAGCATGTTGAGGATATTGTTGTAATTATAACTACAGACAATGGTTTGCAGGGTTATGGTTCAGCCGCATCCACACCCGTTATAACTGGCGACTCGCAGGAGTCAATTATTGGTGCGCTACAGATATTAGCGGCTAAACTATTGAATAAGGATCTGGCTAATTTTGAGGAACTACTCTTACTTGTACAAAATTCTCTGGTAAATAATACTTCAGCCAAGGCTGCTATGGATATAGCTTTGCATGATTTAGTTGCCAAGCAGCTACAAGTTCCTTTATATAAGTTTTTGGGTGGTGGTAAGCCTGAGTTAAAAATCTTAACTACGGTTAGCGTTAAAGATGCTGAAGAAATGGTCGAAGATGCCAAGTTATTTGTTTCTCAAGGTTTTGAAACCTTAAAAATTAAAGTTGGACTTAATCCCGCTGAAGATATTGCGCGCTTAAAAGCGATTCGACAAGCAGTTGGTAATTCGATTCATATTTTAAGCGATGCTAATCAAGGCTGGGATGCCAAGTCAGCACTGCAGATTATCGACTCACTCGCAGCCAATGATTTGGGAATTGCCATGGTTGAGCAGCCTGTTAAAGCTTGGGATCATGCGAATTTGAAATATGTGCGGGATAATTCACGAATTCCGATTTATGCTGATGAGTCAGCTTTTAGTTTGCGGGATGTTACCAAAATTATCAGTGGTGAAATTGCCGATGGGATTAATATCAAACTAATGAAATCAGGTGGTCTATATGCTGCACGTCCGATTTATGATTTGGCAACAGTGCATAATATTCCGTGTATGGCTGGATGTATGCTTGAGTCTCCGATTGGTTTGGCTGCGATGGCGAGCTTTGTAGTTGGACGGCGTAATATTAAATTTGTTGATCTAGACCCGATCACGATGATTAAACATAATCCAATACAGGGTGGGGTACATCTTGATGGTGCAACCTTATCTTTATCCGAATTACCCGGATTAGGAATTACGCATTTGGGTGATCTGGAAACTGTTATAACGATTGGAGTATAATATGGATTGGCATTTCTTTGTACAGCTATCAAGTTTGCTGGTTATTGTGCTTTATACGATTATGGTATTTCGTAATGTTGATCCTTTGGTGGCAACTGCAATTGGGGTCATTTTGGGCTTCTTGTTTAATTTGTCCTCACCGATTGAAATCGGTAAAACAATGGAAGCAGCACTGGGCTCGTTTATGGCTTTGGTCGGGCTAATCATTATGCTAGGGCGTGGCTTGGGTGAAATATTGACTGAAACTAAAGTAAGCCATACCATGGTACACAAGATTGTTTATAGTATCGGGGTTAATACTCAACGACGGGTTAAAATTGGTATTGTTACTTCCTCAGTGGTGATTGTTGCTGTACTTGGAACTTTGGCTGGGGGTTTGGCGATTTTAGCACCAATCTTACGCCCGATTGCCGGAAGCGTCAAGCTCTCGCGCCCAAGTATGGCAGTATTGATGCAGGCAGCAGGTGAAGAAGCTTTGATTTTAGGACCTTTTGCGCCGCCCGTGGTTGCATTATTAGGCGTTACTGGTATTAGCTATGGTTCAATGCTACTTTATGCTTCAATTCCAATTGCCTTGGTAACGATTGTTGTCACTTGGGTGATGGCATCGCGTCTGCAAGTGCAGTATGCACATGAGACTTTTCCACATGATGAAACCGAAGAGCGTTTTGTGCCTACCAAGCGCCAAAATACCGCAACGGTGGTCTTTATTCTGGCATTTATCGCCTGTGTTGCGTATGGTTTAATCTTTAAGGCAAAAACCTCCTATGTGATTTTTGTTATGTTGTTTTTATCAATCTTAACTGGGATAGTTGGTGGTTTACGTGTTGGTAAGGTTTTTCATTTGTTGGTTGAAGGAATGAAGAAAAATTTCCATTTATTCTTTATTTTCTTTTTGCTTGGTCCGATGCTGGATTTGGTACAAAAAGCCGGAGGCTTTGATGCTTTGATGAAATTATTTGTACCACTTGAGCATTTTGGCGGTAAAATTGTCCTATCTATACTTATTGGGATTACTGGAGCATTTGGAATGCCCGCTGCTTCTGCTGCAGTAATTAAAATGTTACATGAAATGTTTTCGCCTGTTGCGCTGGAAATGAATTTGAGCATAATTACTTTTGCTTTCAGTATGTTACTTGCCACGCGGATTACCAATTTTGCAATTCCCGGGGCGAATATGTTTGCGGCAATGGGATTTGCCGAGAGTCAAAATGTAAAAGCAATGATTAAAAATGGTCTGACGGTAACTGCTGTGCAAATATTGTTTTTGGTTGTTTACAGCGTAATTTGGCATTAAAGGAGGTATTATCTATGAAAAAAATTGTTATATTATCGGCATGTGGTATTGCCACCAGCTTTGCCTGTACGACTTTTGCTACTTTTAATGGCGCTGATGATACGCTCTTGATGGCGAAAAATCGTGATAATAACCCAGATCGTCAAGTGATTGAAGTCGTTGCAGAAAAAGGCAAGTTAAAATATCTGGCGCTTTCCCGGCAGGATGTACCTGATTTTGTGTCAGCAGGGATTAATGAAAAAAATCTGGCAGTATTCAATGAAGTAACTGTGGAATACTCTGCCTTGGCTAAAGGCGGCATTGCTGATGACTTTAGTAAAGATATTTTGCAAAATTACACTAACGCTAAGGATGTAATTCCTGATTTGCCAAAATTAATTGCCAAATTTCCTGATCCGGTGTTTTATCAGGTTGCGGATGCAAAAAATATTTTATCAATTGAAGTTGCACCCAACCATAAGTTTAGCTATAAACTAGTTGACCGTGGTGTATATGCTCATACGAATAATTATCAAGATGAAAAATTAATTAAAAATTATCCCTATACTTCCACAGAAAACGTACGATTATTGGCAAGTACTACACGTTTAAACCGTGCATTATATCTGGCGGCGCAAGAATCAAGTAACAGTTTGCAAGCGATGCAGAATATTGCTTTGGATCAATCGGCTGGAACAGATGACAGTATTTTTCGGTTTGGTAACATTCAAAATTATCGTAGCTCAAAGAGCTTGGCTTTTTTTGGGGTGAAGATTGATAAAGCTGGACGCAATCCGGGTGAATTCAGTGCTAATTTATACTATGCTGGCGAGAAATACAACTATGTCTTAAACCAGCAGTTTTGGGATAAATATAACCAGCAATATACAGTAGTTTCTGCAACAGGAAAATAGATCTCTTGCATAATCTGCTTCTTTTATCCTTATGCGTTGTTATAAAGTCTTTTCCGGTGCCTCGTGTACTTAGGTGTACACTCTGCTCCTCTAAGTCTTTATTTCTAGCCTAAGAATAAAATAATTGCTTATGTAAAGTAGCTATCGTAAGGAAAAATAGTATGCGTAAAATTTTGATTATCTATACTGGTGGTACTATTGGTATGGATTATACGCCTAATGGATTAGAGCCAGTAGCTGGATTATTTAAGTCGCAGATTGCAACGTTAGATCCGGTTAAAGATGTTGTTGTTGATTTATTGGAATATGAACAGCTAATTGATTCGTCTGACATCAGGATTGAACACTGGCAGCGTATTATTAAAGATATCTCGGATAATTACGATCAGTATAATGGTTTCGTAGTTATTCATGGAACAGATACCATGGCGTATACAGCTAGTGTGCTAGCCTTTGCCTTGCGTGGTCTGGATAAACCAGTGGTTTTGACAGGGTCACAGTTACCATTGGTTCATCGTCGCAGTGATGGTTGGAGCAATCTGATTGATGCACTTTTTGCCGCTAGTCGTGATGATTTACATGAAGTTGCAATTGCTTTCAATAATAAGCTGTTGCGTGGTTGTCGCGCACAAAAGATGAGTACCTATCGTTTTTTTGGTTTTGATTCGGTGGATGAAGAGCCTTTGGCAGAATTTGGGATTCAGATTAACTGGTTTAATAAGCGTTGGCTAAAAGCAACGCGTTTTAGTTTCGCACCTGTGATTCCGCAAAGTGCTAAAATTCTTGATCTGAGCTTGCGTCCGGGCTTTACGACTGATTTTATTGCTGATACGCTAAATAATACTGAACTGGATGCCGTGGTATTGCAGACTTATGGTAGTGGCAATATTCCAATGGGTAACCTAAAGCTGGTTGAAGCACTTAAAAATGCAGTTTCCCGCGGAGTTATCATCGTCAACATAACTCAGGTTAATGAAGGGCGGGTTTCCAATGATTATGCGAGCAGTTGTTTACATGATTTGGGAATTGTGAGTGGCTGTGACATGACAATTGAAGCTGCACTGGCAAAATTAATGGTTTTGATGTCAAGCAAGATGAGTAAAGAAACAATTAAAAATGCAATGAGTGAAAATCTAGTCGGCGAATTAACTACAGGGTAATCTTTGGATTATGATTGAATATAAAGTACAATATAAAATAAAGGTCTATATATCTAAATATACCAACATGTTATGGAGTTTGAAGTTTGTTTTTGATAGTGTAGGAATTATTGGAGATGGCGCCTCAAGTAGGAATCGAACCTACGACCTGCGGATTAACAGTCCGTCGCTCTAACCGTCTGAGCTATTGAGGCTTTGTTTTATTCAAGAACGGTATTATACGTTGGGAACACTAGCGTTGTCAAATATTATTTCACAAAAAAATCTTAAATAAAGAATATAAATATGGTTAATAAAAGTATATCAAAAATTTATCTGGCTTCAAAAAGTCCTAGGCGTGCTGAACTTTTGACGCAAATGGGTGTAGATTTTGCAATTCTCTCATTTGATATTCCCGAAATAGTTGCAGAAGGGGAGACTCCATTTGATTATTCCCAGCGAATTTGTCGCGAAAAGGCGGAAGCTGGTTGGCAATACATGCTAGATAGAGAATTACCCGTTCTCCCGATTTTAACTGCAGATACTGAAGTTATCTATCAGGGGCAGGTGCTTGGTAAACCAGTTGATTATGACGATGCATTTCGGATGTGGCGGATGTTTGCCGGAGATCGTAATCTGGTAATCACTTCAGTTACTTTAAAATATCATGATTTTGAAAGAACGGTTACCAGCCAAAGCTGGGTTCATTTTGATCAACTCAGTGATGATGAAATTCATGCTTATCTGGCAACTGGTGATTATAAAGATAAATCTGGTGCTTATGGTATTCAAAGTTTAGCCGCGCAGTACATCCAAAAAATTGACGGTTGTTTTTATGCAGTTATGGGATTACCGCTCAACGTAGTACGTAATTTATTGCAAGAATTAGACGCAAATGTTAGATAAGGTTGTCATCTATCGTCAGGGTTCAGTTATCTACGGATTTGCGTATGTTAAAGGTCAATTAAGTTATGTTACGCAAGATTATGATGGTTTTGCCAGCGAAGCAGTATTCAACGCGAAAATAATCAAAGTTAATCACGCAGAACACAGTGCATTTATCGAATATGCATCGGGGCAAATAGGGTTTGTTAATTTGGCAAAAGGTACTAGATTACAAGATGGTGCAAACCTACTAGTGCAATTAACTTGGCTTGGTGATGAGAGTAAGCAGGCTAAATTTCGCACAAGTGTACAACTTGTAGGTAAATATGCAGTTGCTACCCTATCTAATCAGGCTAGTGTTGATTGTTCGCGATCTCCTATCCATAATCGTGATGCACTGTCTCAAGCGATGCTTTGTCATCCGGCGAAATGGACTCTCCGTAGTAGTGTTAAACAACTCTCTGATATTGAGCCAGTCATGCTTGAGGTTGAACATATTGGAGGGCAGCTGAATAAATTAGAAACGCTTAATAAGAACGGTGAACTTATTGCCGGTGTTCCAAATTATTTAAAATTACTTCGTTCTTTACCATTAGTAGTAGATTGCTTTATTACGACTAACGATAAACTGGTTAATGAGCAGCTTTTAAGTTATCAGGATTGTTGGCTACTGGATGTTATTGAATACAATCCTTGGCTAAATATGGAGCGCGAGTTAGCTACCTATCGGGAGCTGCTGGCAAATACATTTTATAGTTTAAACAATGGGGCGAGTTTGGAAATACATTGTTTATCGGGTATTAACTTGATTGATATCAATAGCGACAAAGCGAAGCTTGGGCGTAGTCAATTAAATTTTTTGGTGCTGGATACGATTTATCAACAAATTTGTTTACGTAATCTGCAGGGAATTATTTTACTGGACTTACTGAAAAATATGACTAAAGCAGAGCAAGAGCAGGTTCTGGATTACCTTAAAAAACTATTTAAGCACGACATAACGAATACCAAAGTTTTGGGATTTAGTCATAGTGGTTTATGCGAGTTAATTCGGCAGAAATTCTAGTGGGTATAGCTTGCACTAAAATTTTGTAAAGGAAATTTAATTATGGAAAAAGAAATTCTCTTAATAGATTCTGCAGGTAATAAAAAATTTACTACTGCAAGTAAATACATACTGAATTTTAATAATGATGCAAATATTAGTATTGAGTTTGAAGAATGCTTACCTCTAAGAATCGCTTGTAGAGCTTGGTATGGTGCGAAAGAATGGGAACAGTTTTTTGAAGCTAGTTGTAGTTTGTTATTATGTCCAAGTAGTAGTAATAGTGTTTGGATGAAACCGTTAGTACTGACTGGAACATCTTTGTCTGATGTTGAAGTCAAATCTGTTTCAACTGGGCTGCCGCAAATTTACGCTATTGAAAACAATCAAGAACAGCCGTTGTTTCTGGATATCAAACGAATGATTTTAGGCGTTAGAGAGACATCATCGGTAATTGAAATTATTATGCCGCAAGATAATATTTCATCGGTATTTCAAGAATCAATCCAAATTATAACAAATAGTCATGGAATAGTTTGTGAACCTAAAGCCGCTAATTTATGGGTATTTAAAGATTTGGCTTAGTAGATCAAGCAAGTAAGGTTTACTAAAATGTTGTTTATGTAATTTAATCCGAAATTAGACAAATATGCTATGAAAGTTAATCAATGAAAAATTATAACGATGGGATTTATTTATTGGATGCGCATTATTTGCGTGACAATTTGGCTGCAGTTTATATGATCGTAGAAGGAGATAGTGTTGCGCTGGTTGAAACTGCAAATGCACCATCATTAAAATATGTCTTGGAGGCTTTGAGTGAATTAAATTTAACTCCTGAAGCAGTAAAATATATTTTACTTACCCATATTCACCTTGATCATGCTGGTGGTGCTGGTAGTTATATGGCTGCGTTTCCCAATGCGCAACTGGTTGTCCATCCCAAAGGGGTGCGGCATATGGTGGATCCAAGCTATTTGGAGGCTGGGGTAGTGGGTGTTTATGGCCAAGAATTTGTCGATAAAATTTATGGTAAACTAGCCCCAATTGATGTAAATCGGATTATTAGTGCTGAAGATGGTTTGGTAATAAACTTGAATGGGCGTGAATTAATTTGTCGTGACACGCCTGGCCACGCTAATCATCATAATATCATTATTGATGGTAAAACTGGTGGGGTTTTTAGTGGTGATATTTTTGGTGTTGCCTATCTGGAGCTTAACTTTAAAGATAAAAGACTTGTTTTTCCAACAACTACTCCGGTTAATTTTTCACCAGAGAAAATGGTTAATTCGATTAAGTTAATTGAGTCGTATGCGCCACAATATATTTATTTGACACATTTTGGGCAAGTTGGTAATATTGAACAGATAGCCAATGAGTTACGACGGATGATTGCAGATTATGTAGCAATCGCTCACGAGTCTGCTGGAGCACAGGATGTGGTTGCAGAAATCGCTGATAGACTTAAACAATATATTGTACTTGAAGCTAAGTCTCTGGGTTTACCATTGAGTGCAGACGAAGTATTGGCTTTGGTTGAAATGGATATGCAAATTAATGCACAAGGGCTTGCTGTATGGCTAAAACAAACCAATAACTAATTTGTGTTATTGATGATATTTCTATAGTATATGATTAGCGACTGACTGGGATACAAGCATAAAATATTTGATAAAGTGAGAATATGAAAATTTGCTAATAGATAATGCAGAAAGGCGCGTTACCACAGTCATAATATCATTTTTAGTGGTATAATTAATTTATCTAAAATTGAATTAATGTATTATCATACTGATTGTTTTATATTTATAGGGAAATAATATGCTTGTAACTTCAAAACTGAATAAATTACTTATTGGTTCTTTATGCTGTATCGCATTCAGTCAAAACGTATTTGCGGGAGAATGCAACACTAAAAAACTTGATGATTTATTTGCTACCATGGCTGCGCGAAGTGCATTGATGGAAGGTGTTGCAGCATATAAATTCATTAATAAGCAAAGTGTCTATGATAGCCCACGTGAATTAAAAGTATTACAGAATACTCAGGATATTGCCAAGAAAAATAAAATTGATAGTGGAGACTTAATGGTTTTTGCACAGATTCAAATGGATCAAGCTAAATTTATTCAGGATTATTGGCTTGAACGTTGGAATGCCAATAAAGAAAATCAACCAGACCCTGAAGTTACACCGGGGATTGATTCATTGCGTAAGCAAATTAATGCCTTAGATGATAAAATTTATGCGCAGCTAATTAATAATCTGAGTGATATTGAAATTTGTAATCAACCTACGATTTTAAAACATCTAGATAAAGCATTTCTTAATGTAAGAGGAGTTCCACAAAATCCTACTTATAATCAGTTGACGGCTTCGGCGATTGCGAACCTAAGTATTCCACAATAGTGTAATATAACCAATAATATCTATTGTGCAGGTGCACAATAGAAAGCGGCTGGAAAATACTTTATTCTAGTTCACAAGAACAAGAAAAGTTGTATAATTACGCGATTCAAATTTTTTAAGGCTAGTACATGAACTATACTCCTTTTTATCAAAGCCATTTAGATAGCAATGGTAAGGTTGTTGATTTTGGTGGTTGGGCATTACCAGTAAACTATGGCTCGCAAATAAAAGAACATGAGCAAGTACGTACTGATGCGGGAATGTTTGATGTTTCGCATATGGTAGTTACGGATATCCACGGGGTTGATGCTAAAGATTTTTTTCGTCATTTAATTAGTAATGATGTTGCAAAATTGGATAAATTTGGAGTAGGTAAAGCTTTATATTCAGGACTGCTTAATCGTGAGGCTGGTGTTATTGATGATTTGATTGTCTATCTAATGCCGTTTGGTTATCGTTTGGTAACTAATGCTGCGACTGAGGCAAAAGATTTGAATTGGATTAAACAGGTTGCTGCAAATTTTAAAGTGGAATTATTTCCACGCCGCGACTTGGCGATGCTTGCGGTGCAAGGTCCGAATGCGATTAAAAAAGTTATTGCAGCGCATCCGCATATGAAAGACAGATTAGAACAGCTTAAACCGTTTGTTGCGGTAGAGGATAATAGTTATTTTTATGCTAGAACTGGCTATACAGGAGAAAATGGTTTAGAAATTATGTTGCCTCGCGCAGAAGCTAACGCATTTTGGGGCTTGTTGGTGGAACATGGTGTAGTCCCTTGCGGACTTGGTGCTCGGGACACCTTACGCTTAGAAGCTGGCATGAATTTATATGGACATGAGATGGATGAAACAATCACTCCTGTTGCCTGTGGTATGGATTGGGTGGTTGATTTAAGTGATGAAACGCGTGATTTTATTGGTAAAAAAGCCTATCAGTTAGCCAAAATTTCAACTGACCAATACAAACAGGTTGGTTTGGTTTTACAGGGTAAGGGAGTGCTTCGCGATGGGCAAAAGGTCTATGTTGATGGTGTAGAATGTGGAATAGTTACTAGCGGTACATTTTCACCTAGCCTGAAAGTTTCGATTGCGATTGCGCGAATTAGTGCTGCAGTTGAAGCAGAGGCAGCAGCCGTAGATATTCGTGGGAATCATGAGGCGGTAAGAATAATTAGTTTGCCATTCGTTCGCAATGGCAAAAAAATGTTTAATTAATGCTTAAAGGAGCAATTATGTACAGCAATGATATGAAATTTGTCGATACACATGAATGGGTTAGACTTGAAAATGATGATGTCGTTAGTGTTGGTATTACTAACCATGCTCAAGAGCTTTTGGGTGACTTAGTTTATGTGGAATTACCAGCTGTTGGTACAAGCATTGCTACAGGTGATACAATTGGCGTAGTCGAATCAGTGAAAGCAGCTTCAGATTTATATTCACCAATCGCTGGTGAAGTAGTCGAAATTAATGATGCTGTGGTTGCTGATCCAACTTTGGCAAATACTGAACCACATGCGGCAGGGTGGCTATTTAAAGTAAAATTAGCAGATGTGGCAGAATTAGACGGCTTAATGAGTGCTGATAAATATAAAGCACTGATTGGCTAAACACCATCGAAGACCCTGTTTGATTTTGAACGGGGTTTTTTTATACGTTTAGTTTTTGAAATAAAATAATTTAGGATACGTAGTATGAATGAATTTTGTAAGCGTCATATTGGGCTTAGTCAGCAGCAACAAGCCGCAATGCTAGATGATTTAGGCTGTAATAATCTGGATCAGTTTATTAATCAGGTTATACCAACTGATTTAATCAGTAAAACTAAAACTACTCAAAAGGTTGGTTTGAGCGAAGATCAGGCTCTGTCTGAAATTAAAGCAATTTTGGATGCCAACATTGTCTATAAAAACTATATTGGTTTGGGGTATTACGATACGATTACTCCATCGGTGATTCGGCGCAATGTTTTTGAGAATCCAGGTTGGTACACTGCATATACACCGTATCAGGCAGAGGTTTCGCAAGGTCGCTTGGAGGCGTTATTAAACTATCAGCAAATGTTAATTGATTTAACGGGATTTGATTTAGCTAATGCATCTTTGCTGGATGAAGCAACAGCTGCAGCGGAAGCTATGGCGATGGCTAAGCGGGTAAACCCAAATGCGGGAAATAAATTTTTTGTGGATGAAAATATTTTTCCACAAACTTTAAGTGTTATGCAAACTCGGGCAGAGTATCTGGAAATTGAATTAGTGGTAACAGATATTAGTCAAGTTGACGCAACTCAAGGATTTGGCTGTTTTATCCAAAATCCAGATTTGTATGGAACTACTAAAGATTTTACTGCCCAAATTAGCACCTGGAAACAACATGCACCAAAATTGATTGTCGTTATGGCTTGTGATATTATGTCTTTAGTACTATTTAAATCACCAGCAACACAAGGTGCTGATATTGCAATTGGTTCTACGCAACGCTTTGGTATTCCTATCGGTTTTGGTGGTCCATCTGCAGCTTATATGGCAACAAAAGATGCTTATAAACGTTTGATGCCTGGTCGCATCATCGGTGTTTCGGTTGATAGTCGTGGTAAAAAAGCACTCAGAATGGCGTTGCAAACTCGCGAGCAGCATATTCGTCGTGAGAAAGCGACTTCAAATATTTGTACCGCTCAGGTCTTGCTTGCTAATATGGCAGGATTTTACGCAACGTATCACGGTGCTGATGGACTTAAAACGATTGCTCGACGCATTACTTATTTCGCTAATCTATTGGCATATAATTTACGTCATTATGGGGTTAAAGTATTTAATCAAGATTGTTTGTTTGATACGCTTAGCTTTGAGCACGATGATTCTGTGGCGCTTATGACTAAATTGAATGATAATGGTTATGCAATTGGTGAGTACAATGGTAAATTATTTATTTCCGTAGGGGAGAGTGCATCTCTTGCTGAAATCGAAGATTTGGTAAGCTTGATTTGTAATGATCAAGAGCTTATTCTTTCTGATGCGGAAACATTATTGGCTAATCAAAATGCTCTTTATCGCCAAGATGCAATTTTAGCTCATGAAGTGTTTAGCAATTATCATAGTGAAACTAAAATGATGCGCTATTTGAAGTATTTGGAAAATAAAGATATCTCTTTAGTCCATAGTATGATTCCGCTGGGTTCCTGTACCATGAAATTAAACGCTGCAGCTGAGCTAGAGCCATTATCTTGGCCACAAATGGCAAATATTCATCCGTTTGCACCGAGGGAAAGCGTTCAAGGTTATATAACATTAATTAATGGTTTGAAACAACAACTCAAAGATATCACTGGTTTTGATGATGTGTGTATGCAACCAAATTCTGGTGCTCAAGGTGAGTATACTGGTTTATTAGCAATTCGTCGCTATCAAGCTAGCCTTGGACAGGGTACTCGTGACATATGCTTGATTCCGCGTTCAGCGCACGGTACCAATCCAGCAACTGCGCAAATGATGGGTATGGAAGTTATCGTGGTTAATTGCGATGAGTCAGGAAATGTGGAAGTTGCGGATATGCGGGCTAAGGCTGAGCAATATCGCGAGCGCTTGGCATGTTTAATGATTACTTACCCATCAACGCACGGCGTATTTGAAGGTAGTATCAAAGAAATTTGTCAAATTATTCATGACAATGGTGGACAAGTTTATATGGATGGCGCTAATCTGAATGCTTTGGTGGGGTTGGTTAAACCTGCTGAGCTGGGTGCTGATGTTTCGCATATGAATCTGCATAAAACTTTTGCTATTCCTCACGGCGGCGGTGGACCTGGTATGGGGCCAATTGGGGTTAAACAACACTTAGTTGATTTCTTGCCGTTAAACCCAATTTTTGATGCTACATTTGATGTAACTCGCAGTGCTGTTTCCAGTGCTCCATTTGGCAGTGCATCAATTTTGGCAATCTCCTGGATGTATATCACGATGCTTGGTGAATATGGTCTTGAACAATCAACTAAAGCCGCGATTTTGAATGCCAATTACGTGGCACATCATTTGGCTAAAATTGGCTACCCGATTTTATATACCGGGCAAAACCAGAAAGTTGCGCATGAATGTATTATTGATTTACGTCCATTAAAAGCAGAAAGTGGAATTACTGAGGTAGATTTTGCCAAACGTCTGATGGATTATGGTTTCCACGCACCGACTATGTCTTTCCCTGTCCCGGGTACTTTGATGATTGAGCCGACTGAGAGTGAATCAAAAGAGGAGCTGGATCGTTTCATCGGTGCAATGGCTTCAATTTATGCTGAAGTACAACAAGTGTTAAATGGTAGTTTTGATAAACTTAATAATCCATTAAAAAACGCACCACATACTTTGGCTGATTTAATGACTTGGGATAAACCATACTCACAACAAGTTGCTTGCTTCCCTATGAGCAATCTTGAGAATAGTAAGGTGTTTCCATCTGTAAATCGGATTGATGATGCTCATGGTGATCGCAATTTCATGTGTAGTTGTTTTGATTTAAACTAACTATACGTGGTTAAATTTTTTTAATTTCAGCGGACAAATACCAGCATCTTTCTTGATCTTGGTATTTGTCTATTGTTTGTAATTACCACTTCTCCAATCTGTTAACTTGAATCTTAAATAGTTTGAATTTAAAAGTTAGAGTCTCATAGTATTAACACATTGAAAAAATTAATTTAATACCAAACTTAGTATTAAGCCTCTAGTATTTGTATTGCTAAATATAAATATTTCAAAATATACTCTTCGTTTTTGAACTTTGGACTTTGCCGGACTTCAAAAAAGCTCCTTATGTTAGTTCTGTCTATGCTGCATCGTCTTTTTTATCAATCTTTCGCGTCCAATAATCAAATACTATAAGTATATGATACGCGTAATCTATATATTTATTTCTCGAATTTATTATAAGCTTTTGACGTTTATTTATTTTTGAATATATCAAATTTACAGCAGAAGTATGAATTTTATTTGAATAAAATATAATTAAATCAATGGTTGTACGAATCATTTGGAGCTCATTATTTGCTGTTGTATATACAATGTTATTTCCAGTACAATCATGTAATTAAAACATAATTAAGTAAGTTAGGGAGAGTATGCAAGACTTTAATGAAAAAGTAAAATTTACGGTTCCTCGTTATATCGTGGATTTTCTTAACACCGATATGTATGATTTTGGATTAAATAAAAATAACTTATGTAATCGGATATTTTACTCATATTTTGATAATAACAATAATTCGTTGAGCTATCAAAAAAATAACAAAAATAAAATATTACAATTTACTTTAAATGAGTTAAATATTAATTTATTTATTGATGCAGAAACTAATTTAGCTGTCCAATATAAAGCTGATTATTTTAGGAATATATTTACCCGTTATTGTACCCAACCTCGCTATATGCGTGAATTGTCTATTTTCAATAAAGAAGTAATTAAAATTGAACAAGCGATACAAAGCCAACGTAAATTAACCATTCGCTTTGCAAATGCTTTAAGAGTAATTGAACCATATGCGATTTTAAACTCAGCAAATGAAACCCGTAATTATGTTTTTGCTTTTTGCCATAAGCGCCAAGAATATCGCAATTTCCGGTTATGTAATATTGAGGCTGTCTCGGTTCATGATAAAGATGTTTTTGAGCATTACGATCCAGTATTGGTCGAAGAAGTGATAGCTAATTTTGATCCATTTTTATCGTCCTTAAAAGTAGTAAAAGTTCGCTTGACAGAGCAAGGGCAGTCAATCTATCAGCACCATATTACTCATCGCCCAGAAATTTTAAATCAAGATGGTGATGTCTTCGAATTTGAATGTTCTGAAGAACGGGCAAAATTATACTTTTCAAAGTTTTTGGGGGATGCTGAAATTTTAGAACCGCTATCTTTACGAGAATATTTTAAAAATGGTGCATTAAAAATGGCTGAACTATATCAGTAATAGTGATTAGTTTTTGGATGAAATTATATGGGGTTATAGACCTTAATCAATGAGATGCTGGAAAATTTAATGGTAGTGCGCAATTGAGAAACCTCTATTTTAATTGATTGTCACATCCGCTCATCATACACTTAAAATAAGGAATTGCATAATGATAAAGCGCAATAATCAGAAATTTAAACGCCAATACTTTCTGGCTAACCGACCGCGATCACGTGATTATCGATATCGGTTCGCAAGAAATGAATTTGATGAGGAAGTGAAAACTATCAAAATTATGCCGGATGAATGGGAACGAGCGGTAAACCTAATGCACAATGACTGGCACGCTAAATTACCAATCTGGCTCCAGCGCTTAAAAGAAAGGGATATTCTTCCATTTCTTAACGAACTTGGTATGACCTTGGCTGAATATCAAACAAATATGATCCAAACTACGTATTTTTCATGGGGGAAAAAGGATATTCATATTGAGGATCAATGGATATTTAGGAATGCACTGGGGTTTGAGTTATTTACAAGCTGGTGGTATTTATCTGGTGAAACCAGTTTTCGTTTAAATAGTGCGACAGCAGTGTCGCATAATAGCGCCTTTTTTAACATCAAAAATAAGCGAAGGAAAAAACAGTTAGCGCGAACTTTTTTGGCCATTGCAATGATAACTGATGTTGTTGAAATCTCATCTGTTGAATCTATTTTAGACAAATTTAGCCATGAACAAATTACACTGGAACGGATAGTTGATTCTACTAAGCATGAAAATGACCAGTTAATTTACGCAGAGTACAATGTTTTGTATGATAGGCATAAATATTTGTTAGTGTTAGATTTTAAAGAAAGATACTACCTGTTGGGTGAGGATTCAATGTTTTATGATTATCTCTGTTTTGACCTTAATTGCATAAGCAAATATTCGATAAAAGAAATGTATAAACTGATTTTAGATAAATAACAATCTTAAATGAAACTAAAAATGAATAAGCAGGATAATCTACCAAAGTCAGTCAGTAATATAAATAGCAAAAAAATTATTTCTCAGAGTTTAAGGGGTACGCAATTTCAGCTTATTAACTCACTGACCAATATAATTATAATTGTTAATAAAACAAGAGATAAGTAATATGGATTGGAATAATAAAGAGCTGGTTATTTCAGCAGTAAAAGAGGATGGTAAAGCATTATATCATGCGAGTGTCAGGCTGAAAAATGATCGAGAAATAGTGTTGGCGGCAGTCAGGCAAAATTGTTATGCATTAGAATATGTTGGCGAAAATTTAAGAAATCGCCCAGAAATTATTCTTGCCGCAATCAAGCAAGACGTTCAAGCATTGAAATATATCAATCCGGCGTTAAGAAATAACAAAGATTTTATCAAAGCTGCAATTATGCAAAATGCTACTGTACTGAAATATGTTTGCGATGAGTTCAAAAATGATAAAGAATTGGTATTATTCGCCGTTAATCAACGTGGTTATGCATTATGCTATGCAAGTGATAAATTAAACAGTGATCGGGAGATCGTGTTGGCGGCGGTTCGACGCGCTCATACTCTAAGTTACGTCAAGGATGAGTTTAGAGATGACAAAGAAATTGTCCTAGCGGTAGTGAAGGAAAATGGCTATGAATTACGCTATGCCAGTGACAGATTAAAAAAGGATCGCGAGGTTGTTCTAACCGCAATTACACGGGGTGGTGTGCTAGAACATGTTGGTGTCGAATTTAAGTGTGATCGAGAAATTGTTTTAGCCGCAGTTTCAATCTATTTTGATGCATTAAAATATGCTTGTGATAAATTTAGAGACGATGAAGAATTTGTTTTGGCTGCAGTACGGAAGAATGGTCGCGCATTACGCTATGCTAACAATGAATTAAGAAGTAATCGAGAAACTGTTTTGGCAGCAATTGGGCAAGATGGAGTGGCGATAGAATATGCCAGTGATGAACTCAGGAATGATAAGGAAATGGCTTTGGTTGCTATTGGGCAAACTTGCCGCGCATTATTTTATATCGGCGAAGAGCTTCAAAATGATCGTGAGATTATTGTTGCTGCTGTTAAGAGAAATCGCTTTCAATTATTTGAGTTTCATCCGAAATTAAGTAGCGATAAAGATTTTATTCTTGGAGTTGCTCAATATGATAGTTTTAGTTTGGAATATGCTAGTCGAGAGCTTAAAAATAATGATAAAGCAATTGTGTTGATGAGACTCAAATATAATCCATATGCTTTAGAACATATTAGTGACGAACTTAAAGATGATAAAGAGGTTGTTTTAGCTGCTGTTTCGCAAAATGGCAAAGTCTTACAATACGCAAGTACTCGGCTCAAAAATGACAGGAGTATTATCTTGGTAGCAGTTAAACAAAGCGGTTTAGCGCTATGTTATGCTAGCCCAAAATTCAAAAATGATCGTGAGATAGTCTTGAGCGCCGTACAGCAAAATGGTAAATCACTATACTATGCCAGTTCCACACTAAAACAGAACCGACAAATTATTCTGATGGCAGTTCAGCAAGACGGTCTTGCCTTAGCTTTTTTAAATCATGAATTTAGACGAGATAAAGAAATTGTCTTGGTAGCGGTGCGACAAGATGGCAATGCTTTGCAATATGCATGTGATGAGTTCAAGTGTGACCGAAAGGTTGTTTTGGCGGCGGTTCAGCAAGACGGTAATTCATTATACTATGCTGATACTCAACTTAAAAAAGATCCCGGAATAGTTCTAGCTGCGGTTCAACAAAACGGTGAAGCATTGTATCACGCTAGTGACGAACTGAGGGATAACCAAAAAATTGTATTAGCGGCGATTTAACAAAAATCGTGCCCAATATTAAACTTAAAATTGACGAATATAACAATTAGAGGGAGTTAGCGTAATGAAATATTTGCTTATGTTTGTGATAATAATGGTGGTATCATGTACTTCGTCTGAACAATCCAAGATTAATTTGGTTAAGAATGGCATCTTGGGTAATTATAAATCTATTTCGGTAGGGCAAGCCTTTGATCAATGGCAGATGTGTGATCATAAATCGAGTAAATGGATGTTAGTCAAAACCTCAAATGGCGCTGACATTGTTGAATTTACATGTGATGTCAAGGATACAAATAAGATTGTGGAAGCACTGAAGAATAATATAAATCAACGACATGAAGCAACAATTGCATCATTGGATGATGACATTGCTAAATGGCAAGAGCGTGCCCAAAATGCTGATAGTGAACATATGAAATCATTTTTTGAGAATGAGTTAATTGAACGTAAAAATAGATATGCCGCCGATTTACGAGAGAACGATGAGCAAACACAGCAGTTGCTGCTTGCTGTAAATATCAACAAGATGATTTATAAGTTTCAATGGTTGCTGAATAAAGATGATACTTTTGAATTATCATACAACGGTATCGAATATTTTTGGCAAAATGGTGTGCATGTAGAGCTAAAACTTGGAAATGAAATAATTAATGACGTATATATATCTGGATAAAAATCCATTCTTGGATTTAGCAAGCTCTAACTATGGGGTTTTATTAGTGAATATGTTGAATAATATTTATAAAGATGCTAAATAAAAATAGAGTAATTAGATTTTTATAGCGGGATAGGAGGTAAATATGTAGATAGTGCTATTTGTCCACAAAAGTAGACAAACTGAATTGAGACAATTCGATATAATAGTGCGGCAGGTTTGTGTTTAAGAGTTCTGTCAACTTATATCAAGAATATGGTGTGCTAATTGCAGTAAAGTCACCCTGCGATAAGTTATAGATTTTAATAAACATAAGAGGTTATAAAATGACGCGAATACTAATATTAATATTGGCAATATGTTTGGTTACATTAAATACCAATGCACAAACTATCGCGGGCTATTCTTTTGAGAGTTATCCAAGTACAAAAAACCTAGTAACCCAAAAAGCTAAAATTAATTACAACAGCAGTCCCGATGCTAAGTACTATAAAACACGTATTAATTCAAGCTATAAAACTAGTAAAGTAGATTTTGCCGGTTACTATATTACAACTATCTGGGGTTGCGGTATGGGTTGTATTACTGGAGTTATGGTAGATGTTCGCGATGGAAAAATTTATGATTTACCGTTAGGTGAAGATACTTCATCAACAGGGTGTTATTCAAGTGATACCGTAGATGAGGGGACAAGCTATACCGCATTTAGTCGCTTATTTGTAAAAGGGGCGTGCAATGAAACGGAAATCGAAAATACGCCAAATTATAAACAAGAACAAAAGTTTTTTATTAATGTGTGGAATGAATCAAAAAAGAAATTTGAGCTAGTCAAAATTGTTGAAAAAACTGATATCAAGAAAAAAGCTTATTAGGTCTTTGTGGCTTCCCGGGTAAGCTATTGAATTAAATATAAAATGGAATAAAGTGGTTATGGTTAAACGGGAGATATTATATGAGTCAAGGTAAATATTGTTCTGGTTGCAAGCAAACAGTTGCAGAATTAGACAAAAATGGCTACTGTAGCCGTTGTTATGCTCGGTCGTTTGGTGCATCAATTGGCAATGTAGCCTATGAGTATCTGGAAAAATTTGCAACTAGATTTATGCCAAAATGGTTATTCAAGCTTCTCATGGCTGTTGTTATCGGAGTGTTATTATACTTCTTGATGCATAAGTAGAATTACAGTCTAATAAAATTCAGGCTTAACTAGAGGGAGGGAATATGCGGCAAAAACTTGTAGTGCTAACTGGTGCTGGGATGAGTGCTGAAAGTGGTTTAAAAACTTTTCGCGATATGGGTGGTTTGTGGGAGGAACACGAAGTTTGTGAGGTTGCAAACTTTAGCGCATGGCAAAAGAATAAGGAGTTGGTGCTACGTTTTTATAATGCCCGTCGTAGTCAACTATCAAGAGTAAAACCCAATGCTGGTCACTATATTTTAGCTGAATTAGAACAATATTATGATGTCCAAATCATTACTCAAAATGTAGATGATCTTCATGAACTCGCGGGCAGTAAGAATATTTTACATTTGCATGGTGAATTGACTAAAGCCAGAAGTACGCAAGATGACAGTTTGATTTATGATATTGGTTATAAGGCAATTGAGGTGGGCGATGTCTGTGAGTTAGGTTCACAACTTCGTCCGCATATTGTTTGGTTTGGTGAAGCGGTGCCAGAGATTGGCAATGCGGCAAATTTGGTTGAGTCTGCGGATATTTTGGTAGTCATTGGTACCTCGTTATCAGTTTACCCAGCTGCTGGATTGGTGGATTTTGTTGGCCCAGATGTACCAATCTATCTGATTGATCCTCGTAAACCCCATAAAATAGCCCGACCTAATTTCACTTATATTGAGCAAACCGCCGTTAATGGTGTGGCATATTTAAAACAATTGCTTGTGAAATAAGTTTTCTGATAACTGTGACTTATGCACAGAAAAATACTTTAGGATGAAAATTATGAAAATTGAATTATTATTACAACGAATAAAAGACATAAGCAATAAATACGATCAGTTTGCAAAGTTAACTGGTGAAAATTTTAATGTTTTTTCTGTACTCGGTTTGGGGAGTGCTGAAAATTCCCATTCATTATTTATAACGGAGCTGCTGAACCCACAGGGTAGTCATGGACAACAAGATTTATACCTGAATTTATTTCTTAAACAGCTCGATTTGATTAATGATCATCATATTGACACAACGGCAAAAATTACGACCGAGAAATATATTGGAGAGATTAATAAAGACTATGATCAAGGAGGTAGGATTGATATTTTAATTGAGTATCCTGAACATCCAGAGAAAAATATTATTATTGAAAATAAAATCTATGCAGGAGATCAATATCTACAATTACATCGTTATGCGCAAGCATATAAAAAGGCAAGGATCGTTTATTTGACACTTGACGGTACCAAACCAACTCAAGAATCACTTGGTAATCTAGAGCTTGATGATATTATTTGTATATCTTATCGTGAACATATCTTAAAGTGGTTGGATGAATGTATTGAAAAATCATCGTCATTACCAATTATTCGCGAAACACTAATTCAATATCGTACTTTAATTAAACAGTTAACAAATCAATGTAGTAATAAGGGCAAAGAAATGGAAATATCAAACATAATTTTAGATTCTGAAGAAAATTTTAATGCAGCTAAACAAATTGCTAATGTCGTGAATAGTATGGATCGGATTCATGATTTCTTACTTGATTTTATGAATAATAAATTTAGGAATAAATATGGTAAATCTTTCATTGAAGTATGCTCTTTTAGAGACTATGGTATTAATATACAAGTAACATATTCAAGAGATAAAGATTTCCAGCTTGGTGTTGTTCCACTACTAAATGGTGTCTGGCCACATAAAGCTCAATTCGATTGGGAAATTATTGAGGAGGCTAATACCATTCATAAACTACTTTGTCAATATTTGACGAAAAGTTCAGGGAAAGATATAAAGCCAGTAAAAGGTTATCATTATGAAAAAAATTATATTTTTCTTTTCCCTTTTTGCTCTGATAAAGATGGTCAATCATATTTATTTAGCAAACCGAGTATGACTTTTGCTGATTACAAATGGCTATCTGATCCAGAAAACCAAGAAGAAATAGCTCAATATGCGTTGAAATTATGCAATGAAATAATCCAATTTTTGAGAGACAATATTAAAAACCCAGAAGTGAAGTTTTTGATCTAAAAAACCATTAAACCAATAATAATTTAGTTAATTTACTTTGGATATACCCCAATGAAGAAAAAGTTTCGTAGTGTTAAACGTAAAAAGCCTGTAATTAGAGATAAATATCTCTTTGATAGAGGATATGGCAGAAGTACGTTTGAATATGATTTTATAAACAGTAAGAATCATCAAGATTTATTATCGTTACCAAATTTCTTAATTTACTTTAAAATTGCAATGGGGGGATGAATTAAAAATTACCCCACGCGTTTGGTTCTTTCGTTCAGGGATATCTCACTATAATCCAAATCCTAGCCGTGAACAGCTTATTGTTGTAAGTACAACGCCTCTGGTTAATTTGATTTATGGTAAAAAGCCTAAAGCGAGAGAGTGGAATCAGATTAAAAAATTTATTCAAGCCCATCGACTGGTGATACAACGCCACTGGAGCCATATAACGGATTCGTGTGAGTTTTTCAGAGAGTTAGTCGATTTGAATGGAAAATCAGATGAACATTTTCTTTAAAATAGTATCCTAGTATCCGATACTAAGGTAATAAGTGAATTTATCCAAGTTAAGTATTAATTCTAATCTGATTGAGTGGTTAATTAGAACAGTTAAATAATATAATTAAACATGATTAGCATTTTATCTACCTAATCTTGTCATTAATTGTAAATTATTATTAGAAAGGTACTAATGAAAATAATCTGCTTATCTGATACTCATAGTAACCATCGTAATTTTGAAGATAAATTACCAACTGATGCCGATATGATTATTCATGCGGGTGATTTAACTCGCAATGGTAGCATTGGAGGCATTCAGGATTTTATGGATTGGTTTGCCAAGCTACCCTATAAACATAAAATCTTCATTGCAGGTAATCATGACTTTGCTTTGGAAGAAGATAAAAAATGGTTACAATTCCCTGAAGATATAATTTATCTTGAACATAGTAGCGTGGTTATTGAGGGTATTAAAATTTGGGGTAGCCCGGCAATTGATGGTTTTGGTTGGGCTTTTGATAAAACTGAGGTCGAGCGCGATGATATTTATTACACCATACCACGTGATTGCGATATTATAGTGAGTCACGTACCACCTTATGGTATTATGGATAAAATTAGCATGATTAATCGACATGTTGGGTGTAAATACTTAAAACGGAGAATCGACAGCATAAAACCTAAATATGTCATCTTCGGTCATGTTCATGAACGAGCTGGCATATTAGAAAAGAATGAAATAACCTATATTAATACCGCATGCGCTTACCAAGTTATTGATTATTAATAATTTAATCAATATGTCATGATTTATTAGTGGCGTTAAATAGTTTGGGCAAAGTTAGGGTACAAAGCCAAAACTGCATCATCAATGCTTTCAAGTCGCTGTTTATATTCTATTAACAAGAACAAGTTAATTAATCCTAGTTGTAGCTTTCCAATATCATACTGCTGAGTGTTAGATATTTATTTCCACGACTGTACCACCGCAAAAAAATATTGTTACAAAATAAAATTAATATCTTCAGAGTTAATTTTATGGCTCTGCTGCAGATAAGGCAAGTCTCTTATCCCTTGAACAGAATTATCTTGCATAAACTTCAAGTAGCTGATTAATAATTGATGCTGTAAGTTAATTAGTTAGTAAGTAGTATTGTGTTTTTGAGAATAGTTAAATCACTATAGGTATAGTAAATCATCTGCTTACTAGTATTTATAATCCGTTTAAGTATATAATACTGGTAGCAAAATTAAAATAAATAATGAAGGAATAATATGCAACAGTTAACTGTCAAACAACGTCAATTTCTCAAGGGTTTGGCGCATGATTTGCAACCAGTAGTTATGATTGGAAATAATGGCGTAACGGAAAGTGTTTTAAAAGAAATAGATACTAGTTTAAATGCGCATGAATTGATTAAAATCAGAGTGTTAGGTGATGAACGTGCTGCACGTGAAGCAATTATCGAGGATTTATGTGGTGCAACCAACTCCAGCTTTGTTCAACACATTGGCAAGTTGATTGTTCTTTATCGTGCTAACGAAAAAGCTCGGATTGTTTTACCTAAAATTTAAGGGTGCGCTGTATGGCCAAGTATCAAGTTGCAGTTTTAGGTTGTGGATCAATTTTTAGCCGTCATTTGGCAGCGTTAAAAGCAAATTTGCAACATTATGACTTTGTCGCATATTATGATCCATCTCAAGTAGCTATTAGTAAATATTCAGCAGAACTAACTTTGCAGCACGCATATAGTTGTGAAGATGAGGCGTATAGTGATTCTGCTACCAATTGTATAGTTTTACTTACTCCAAGTCACTTACACTATGCTCAGGCGAAGAGGGCAATTCTTAATAATAAGCATGTTATTCTTGAAAAGCCTGCGACTTTTAGCATTGAGCAACTACTAGAGTTAGAGGCTTTAGCTAAGGCACAAAATGTTGAAATATTTTGTGTGTTGCAAGTTCGTTTAAATCATTCTATTGGCTTGGTTGAACAAGTAATTAAACAAGGTTTATTGGGTGATATTCGAAGTAGTAGCTTGGTTCAGCGCTGGCAACGCCCGTTGGATTATTTTACTGGTTGGCGTGGAACTTATGCCGAGTGTGGTGGTGTGTTGTTTGAATTTGGTATTCATTATTTAGATATTATGCAGTATCTGCTGGGCATGCCAAAAGTTACAGCTGCAAAATTTTTCAAAACTAAATTTAAAGATAGTGAAGTTGACGATAGTGCCTATGCTTTATTAGATTTTGGTAGCTTTGGCGGAACTTTGGAAGTTACCTTGGCTGCAGAACCAAGTAATATTGAAGTTAGCCTGATTATCATGGGTAGTAACGGCTATATCAGGCTGGGTGGTAAATCACTTGACCAAGTGACAGCCGTGCATTTTCTTGATGAGTCATCTAAGGATCATTATGCTAAGATTTGTACTGAGGTGCTTGGTTATACGATTGATAATCAGGTCGCAATAGGAGCATGCCCACACCATCCTGAGTTATACAAGCAGATTATTCTTGAACCAGCCAAATTTCGCTTGCAAAGTACTTATAATGTTATTAAATTGGTCAGTGAAATAAATGAACTAGGTATCAATTAAATCATGTATTTTCAACCATTGAAGGCCGCTGCGTTAGCAATTTTGATTTGGGTCACATATGTACTCTATCTCAGTTACTCGCAGGAAGATCATCAATATGTCAGGTTTCGCTTAGATTCAAGTTCGTTGCCGTATCAATATTCATCTGTCGTTACTCCTGTGTTTGAATCACAAATTATTCCTCAACCCGCCTACCTTCCTGCTGCTCATAGTTCTTCATTTACAATGTTACCTAACGGAGACTTATTAGCTTTCTGGTTTGCAGGAACTAAAGAGGGGAGTCCAGATGTAAAAATTTGGCGGTCAACCTATCATAATGGTAAATGGAGTATGGCGACAGCTTTGGTTGATCCACGAATGATTGCTAAAGCTAACCACCGTTATGTAATAAAAGTTGGTAACCCAGTAATTTATCGTGCTGAAAATGGTGTGTTACATTTATTTGTTGTTTCGGTAAGTATTGGTGGTTGGTCGGGTAGTGCGTTAAATCATTTGACTTCTACCAATGGTGGTATCAGTTGGAGCGAGCCGGAGCGTATTGTTATCAGTCCTTTTTTTAATATTAGCACTTTAGTGCGTACTCCTGCTGTAGCACTTAGTGATGGTGGATTTTATCTTCCCGTTTATATGGAGCTTGGACGTAAATATCCTGAGTTATTGCGTTTTAACTATAATGGAAAATTCGTTGAACAAATTCGAATTACAGCTAAAGATAAAATGATTCAACCAAGCCTTGTGCCGCTAAGCAGTGAAAAAGCTTGGGTTTACTTCCGTAATGCAAATAAGCCAGGTGAGCCCCGAGATTTATATGCTTCATTCTCTTTAAATGCTGGTCTAAATTGGTCACAGCCGCAGAAAACTAATTTATTTAATCCAGACTCTTCTTTAGTTGCCGCTAATTTAGGCAGTGGTCGGTTAATAATGGTTTACAATCAAGATGATCGTAGCCAACTAAAATTAGCCGTATCACGAGATGGTTTGAACTGGCATCCTGTATATGATCTGGAAAATCAACGAGGCAAGGAGTTTTCTTACCCATCAATTCAAATTAATGAAGACATGATAGACATTATGTATACCAACGATCGTAAAGATATTAAACATGTAAGATTTAATCGTGAATGGTTAGATAGGATGTTAAATAATGTCCAGTATTGAATTTATTCAAAGAGTGATCTATTCACTGGCAATTGCGTTGTTGTTGGTGTATTCTTCAGGATTACCAAAACGTTCTTTATTTCTCAGTTGCCTGACATTTTGTTTGCTAATCTTAGGCATAAATTTTATCCCACTTTATCGTGGTAGCTCACTAGTTGAATTATTACGTGGTGTTACTGGAGATGTTAGTATTGCGAGTGGTGTCTTGATGCTCGCTATTATTGCGAATCAATTTGACTTCAGCGATCAAAGAAAAGCCGTCCTCTCGCGTTATGAACGTTTATTTTTATTGTTGACTGGTTGTATTCTTTATCTTTCTACCTTTAGTTTTATTAGTTTTGATGTTTACCATCTGGGTTATTTATCTGTTCCAATGCTTCTGATAGTCGCTTTGATTATTTTTGTGCTAATCTTATATGGTCGACGGATGGGGTGCGTGTGGTTACTGGCGTTGGTGGGATTTTATTTCCGATTACAATCTTCCAATAATCTTTGGGATTATCTCTATGATCCAATTTTATGGTTAGTCTTAATTGCGGATACTGTTTTATGGTTAAACCATCTTGCATTAAACCAAAAAAAGCGTGATTATTAATTGTTAAAATAACGTGAATTTTATAAAGGTTTAGCATTTATGTTGGATTATTTTGTAGCCAACTCAAGTGATAGGCTTAGGGAAGAGGGGGAAGCCAAGTAATCCAATGGGGATAGGGAGATTTTTATTATACAAGAGCCAAAGATATAAGATTATCTTGGCTCATCAGTCAGCTCAATCACCTAATTGTAATTGTTGAAGATAGGCTTTAAATTCAGCGCCAACTTCAGGATGTTTCAATCCATAGCCAATAGTTGCTTCCAAATAACCTAGTTTTGAACCACAATCATAGCGCTTACCTTCGATAATATGGGCAAAAATAGCCTCATAATGAAGAACTTCTGAGATAGCATCCGTCAGTTGAATTTCACCACCAACCCCGCGTTGCGTATTTTTTAATTCAGTAAAAATTCGTGGAGTCAAAATATAGCGTCCAACAGCCGCTAAAGTCGATGGAGCTTCACCAACTTTTGGTTTTTCGACAATTTTTTCGATTTTATGATGTTTGGGTGAGTTTTCGGCTAATTTAACAATTCCGTATGATGAAACTTCGTTTGGCTCTACTTGATTTACACCGAGCACTGATGAACCTGTTTCGTTATAAACTTCTACCATTTGTGCTAAAGCACCTGGTGCAGCATCAATCAATTCATCAGCAAGGATTACTGCAAATGCTTCATTGCCAACTACCGAGCTGGCTGTTAAAACTGCGTGACCAAGTCCTAAGGCTTCGGCTTGACGAATGTAAATACAATTTACGTTGCTGGGTAAAATATTTTGTACTATTTCCAACAACTTGGTTTTTTGTTTTAATTCCAGCTCAGTCTCTAATTCGTAAGCCTTGTCAAAATGATCTTCAATTGAACGTTTATTACGCCCGGTAATAAAAATCAATTCAGTAATTCCAGCATCAATTGCTTCTTCTACCGCATACTGAATAAGAGGTTTATCGACAATCGGAAGCATTTCTTTAGGCGACGCTTTAGTGGCTGGAAGAAAACGAGTTCCCATCCCAGCCACTGGAAATACTGCTTTAGTAATTTTAGCAGTCATTAGTTATTTTCCTGCGAAAAAATAATATTCAAGCTGTTGGCGTAAATATTTACGTGCAGAATCCTCAGATAAGTTTAAACGGTTTTCATTAATAATCATAGTTTGCTGTTTGATCCAGCTCTGCCAGGCTTCTTTTGAAACATTAGCTAAAATTTTTTGTCCCAATTCACCAGGAATTGGAGCAAAATCAAGTCCTTCTGCTTCAACGCCAAGTTTAATACAGTTTACCAAATTTGCCACAGTTCTATCCTTTGAATTTTTTGAAGATAATGGTTGAATTAGTTCCACCAAAACCAAATGAGTTAGACATTGCATAATCCAATTCACGAGCTTTTGCAACATTGGCAGTATAATCCAAATCACATTCCGGATCTTGTTCAAACATATTAATTGTTGGTGGAATAATGCTGTCTTTGATTGCCATAATCGTAAATACTGCTTCAACTGCACTGGCAGCACCTAACAAGTGACCTGTCATTGATTTAGTTGAGCTAACTGATAGTTTGTAAGCATGCTCACCAAATACTTGTTTAACTGCATTGCTTTCATTAATATCTCCCATTGGGGTTGAGGTACCGTGAGCATTAACATAGCCGATTTGATTTAAATCAACTTTAGCATTGTTTAATGCCATTTGCATACTACGTGCTGGACCATCAATGGTTGGAGAAGTAATATGATAAGCATCAGATGTTGCTCCATAGCCAACAACTTCAGCATAAATTTTGGCACCACGCGCTTTTGCGTGTTCATATTCTTCTAAAACCAATACCGCAGAACCTTCACCCATCACAAAACCATCACGATCTTTATCCCAAGGGCGTGAGGCAGTTTTAGGGTCGTCATTACGCGTAGATAAAGCTTTTAATGAATTAAAGCCGGCAACACCAGTTCCACAAATACTGGCTTCAGCGCCACCAGCTAACATTACATCACAGTCGCCATATTCGATATAACGAGCAGCATCACCAATGCAGTGATTGCTAGTTGCACAGGCACTAACAATTCCATAACTAACACCCTTATAGCCGTACAAAATTGATAACTGACCAGCAATCATATTGCCAAGTGCTCCAGGTATGAAGAATGGACCAATTCTTCGTGGACCTTTTTCTTTTAGGATAATAGTATGCTCTTCAATCGTCGGTAAACCACCAATACCAGAGCCGATTATCAAACCAACCCGCTCTTTATTTAAATCTGCCATTTCATCGAGTCCTGAGTCGCGCACTGCCTGCACTCCAGCAACAACACCCAGCTGGATAAAGCGATCGGTACGTCGTGCTTCTTTAGCATCGAAAAAACCTTCAGTTGAAAAATTCTTTACTTCACCAGCAAATTTGGTTGCATAGTTTGTGGCATCAAACGCGGTGATGTGATCAATCCCGCTTACACCATTAACGATATTTTTCCAAGAACTGTCTAAATCATTACCAACAGGTGATACAATTCCGATTCCAGTTACTACTACTCTTCGTTTAGTCATACAAAGATCTCCTCGTTAAACATTAGTATTCAAGTGTTCATACAGATACAACCATGTATCAATCACGGTATCTGGATTTAGTGAAATGGTTTCAATTCCTTCATCAATCAGCCATTTGGCAAAATCAGGGTGATCGGATGGACCTTGACCGCAGATTCCAACGTACTTACCTTGTTTGCGACAAGCGCTGATTGCAAGGTGCAGCATCGCTTTAACAGCATCATTACGCTCATCAAAGGAAGCTGCAATCGCACCATTAGAATCACGATCTATCCCCAATGTCAATTGAGTCATGTCATTGGAACCAATTGAGAAACCGTCAAAATACTCTAAAAATTTTTCAGCTAGAATAGCATTGGAAGGAATCTCACACATCATATATATATTTAAACCATTTTGTCCGCGTACCAAGCCATTGTCAGCTAGCAAGCTAATTACTTCTTTGGCTTCATTGGTTGTTCGTACAAAAGGTATCATTATCGTAACGTTATCTAGACCCATAGTTGTCCGGACTTTATTGATTGCCATACATTCTAAATCAAAACAATCGCGGAAACTTGGAGCGATATAGCGCGATGCACCTCTAAAGCCCATCATTGGATTTTCTTCAATTGGTTCATACAGTTTACCACCAATTAAATTAGAGTATTCATTTGATTTAAAATCAGATAAACGTACAATTACTTTTTTTGGATAAAATGCCGCGGCAATAGTTGAAACACCTTCGGCTAATTTGTCAACATAGAAATCTACTGGGCTTGAATAACCAGCAATTTTATCTGCTACCGTTGATTTTAGCGGTTCTGGTAAATTATCAAATTCTAATAATGCTTTAGGGTGAATTCCTATTTGGCGGTTAATAATAAACTCAAGGCGTGCGAGACCAACTCCAAAATTAGGAATACTTGAGAAATTAAAGGCTAATTCCGGATTACCAACATTCATCATGATATCTACAGGTAGTTTTGGCATATTGACTACATCAAGCTCAAGCACTTCGACATTCAGGTGTCCAGCATAAATATGTCCGCTATCGCCTTCGCAACAAGAAACGGTAACTTCTTGACCTTCTTTGAGTACTTCAGTGGCATTTTCACAGCCAACAATGGCAGGTATGCCTAGTTCTCGGGCAATAATCGCCGCGTGACATGTTCTTCCACCACGGTTAGTAACGATTGCAGCCGCACGTTTCATAACTGGTTCCCAATCTGGGTCGGTCATATCAGTTACTAAAATATCACCAGCTTTAACACTATGCATTTCGGAATGATCTTTAACTAAACGTACTACGCCAGTCGCGGCTTTTTGACCAACTGCACGACCAGTAACCAAAACTTGACCACGCTCACGGATATGATAACGTGTTTGTTTACCATGCTGTGATTCTTGGGATTTAACCGTTTCTGGGCGGGCTTGTAAAATATAAATCTTGCCGTCTAACCCATCTTTACCCCATTCAATATCCATAGGGCGTGCATAATGTTCTTCAATAATCATCGCAAATTTACCTAGCTCAGTTGCATCAACATCAGTAATTGAGAATAAATTACGCTCATGACTTGGTACGCCGATAGTTTGTACTGATTTACCCGGCACGCTGGCATTGGTAAATTCCATTTTCATGGCTTTGCTACCCACATTTTTGCGAATGATTGCTGGACGTCCAGCTTTCAAATTTGGCTTATATACGTAAAACTCATCTGGATTGACCATTCCTTGTACTACACACTCGCCCAATCCATAGCTTGAAGTAATGAAAACTACTTTGTCAAAGCCTGATTCAGTATCTACTGTAAACATCACACCTGAGCTAGCAGCGTCTGAGCGAACCATTTTTTGGATACCGGCAGACAAATAGATCAATGAGTGATCAAAACCTTTGTGCACTCGGTAAGCAATTGCACGATCATTGTATAGTGAAGCAAATACCTGCTTAACTGCTGATTTTAGGTTGTCAAATCCACGAATATTTAAGAAAGTATCTTGTTGCCCAGCAAACGAAGCATCCGGCAAATCTTCTGCAGTCGCAGAAGAGCGTACTGCCACTGAAATGGAGTCTCCGTAGCGAGACATCATTTCGGTATAAGCTTGCTCCAGATCGTGCTCAAAGTCAGCTTGAAACGGTGCTTCCATAATCCAGTTTTGAATTTCTTTACCAGCTTTGGCTAACTCAATAACGTTATCGACATCTAATTTATCTAAAGCAGCATCAATCTTTTGTTTTAAATTATTGCTTTCCAAGAAGCGCTTATATGCTTCGGCAGTGGTGGCAAAGCCGCCAGGAACCCTTATTCCTTTGCTATCTAATTGCGAAATCATTTCGCCCAATGATGCATTTTTTCCACCGACTTCGGCAACATCCGTCATACGTAAGTGTTCAAACCAGATAATATTTTTCATAAACTAGGGCTCCATGCTCAATAAAATAGAGTGATATTGTTTACCTAAGCGCTTGCTTTGGACATAAAATTATCTTATACCCAATAAATAAGCAGTTCATTTTACCATAGTTGAAATATTGTTTGTTAACCAGTTATATACTCTTCGTATTTGAATCTTGAACTTTGTTGGATATTAAAAAAGACTTCTTGTGTAGTTCTAGTTACACTAACCATCTTTTTTATCAATCTTCGGATTCAAGATATACTATGAGTATATTAATGGATTCGTTTGACATTTTGGTATTTAATTGCTGATTTTAAAAGAATGGGGCTTAATATAGTTACTAAGACTAAGGTTAGTATGACAGAGGACATTATTTCATTATTGATTAGACCTAGCTGAGTACCTGTGATAGCAAAGATTAACCCTGCTTCACCCACAGGTGTCATACCTAGACCAATTACCCATTTATTTAGGCGCTTAGTTTCGCTAAACCCGCTGATAATTCTACCTAACAGGCTGATAAATACAAAAGCCAAAGTAAAACATAAAATCTTAGGATTAGCAAGATCTTTAATCTGAAAAATTAAGCCAATATAAGTAAAAAATATTGGTACAAAGATATTTGATAAGGGTTTAATCAATTCATCTAATGATTTTAGTTCGTAAGTATTTACTGTTTTGATAATTTGTAGCTTGGCATTCTCATCGCTAGTGTGTTGAGCAATATATTTAAAGTCACGCAGAAATTTTGCCTGTGAGAAATTACGAAAATAATCTGGATTAATAATCAAACCCGCAATAAATGAACCAATTACTGGCGCAAGGTTTAATACGCTGGCAAGCCAGGTGTAAAAGGTACAAAGCATAAATAAAATACCAATTTTCATGCTGATTCCTGCATGTATCTTGACCGAAAGTTTCGTAAGAAGTGGAGTAATCCGTCGTCCTAGAGTGATTGAAACTAGAAAAAACAATGTAGTTTTAGCTGCGGAAATAACCAATTCATTACTACTAAAGTTGCCAGTAATGAGAATCCCAGAGAGTACAGCAAAACACATGATGCTGATTACTTCGTCAATCAACGATGCAGTCAAGACAGTTTGTACTTCAACGCTATTGATTATCTTTAAGTCTTTAAATACTTTACCAGAAATTCCAGTGGCGGTGGCGGCCGCAATTAAACCCATTAGCATTCGCGAGCCTTGTGGAGCTGCCGGATAAAACAAGTCGGTAAGATAATAACCGCCAATAAAAGTAAGTAAAGTACCAAATAAAGCAATTTTTATGCCACTACCAATTTTGCTGCTAATATCTTCCAATTGTGTTTCAAGCCCAATTTCAAACATTAGGATCATTGCACCAATTTCTGCAAGAAATTTGATAATTTCATTATTTTCCATACCCGCAAATGTATGAATTCCGATAAAATGCAGATTACCTAAAGCAACACCTGCCAGTATTTCAGAGGTTACCAACGGTAACCCGATTTTTTTGACAATGGCGAAACTTCTTGACATTAAAATGGATAATGCTAGCCAAAGGTAGATGGCGGGAGTTAAATCAGGAGTGCTTCCAACATTGAGCGCGTAGCATGGTATGGCGATAACAAGACTAATCAGTAGTAAGTTTAGTTTGTTTCGCATAGCAATTAACCGTCAATTACATTGGTTAATTCATAAAGTAAATCAAGAGCCTGTTTGGCGGATAAATTATCCGGATTAACTTGTCGCAGCTGTTGCAAGACTTTTTCTTCGGCAACTGAATGTTGTGGTACAGCTTCTTCAATAATTTCATCAAAGCTAAATAAGTCTAGTTGGGCTTGATTCTGACTATTTTGCTCAAGGTGAGTTAGGTACTTCTTGGCGCAAGATAGCACCGTTTTCGGCACTCCAGCTAGTGCAGCAACTTGAATCCCGTAGCTTTTTGCTGCTGGGCCTTCTTCGACTTGATGCATAAAGACAATCTGATCTTTGTACTCTACAGCATTGAGATGAACATTGGCGATATTGGCGTAATGGTTAGTCAGATCGGTTAACTCAAAATAATGTGTGGCAAATAAGGTGTAAGAACCACTGTTTTCTGTTAGATAACGAGCAATCGCATAAGCAAGAGCCAATCCATCAAAGGTCGATGTTCCGCGTCCAACTTCATCCATAATTACTAAGGATTTAGCAGTTGCATTATTGAGAATATTGGCAGTTTCGGACATTTCCAGCATGAAAGTTGATTTGCCCGCTGCAAGATCATCTGATGCACCAATTCGGGTAAAAATACGATCAATATCGCCAAGTTGCACACTTTTAGCAGGGACAAATGAACCGCAGTATGCCAAGAGGGTAATAATTGCACATTGGCGCATATAAGTCGATTTACCGCCCATATTCGGACCAGTTATCAAAAGGAAATTTCGGTTGGAACTCAGCTTGAGGTCATTGGCAATGAATTGATCAATCTGCTGCTCAACTACGGGATGGCGCCCTTCAATAATTACCAGTCGGTTATCGGGGCTAAGCTCGGGACGACAATAATTATTCTCCAATGCAACACGGGCAAAACAAGTCATGACATCTAAAGCAGCCAGTGAATGAGCAAGATTTTGCAATGGCATTATATATTGGTTTAAATAGTCAAGTAATTGTTCATAAATTTTTTTCTCTAAAGCCAAGGCTTTATCCTGCGCCGATAAAACTTCATTTTCGTATGCTTTGAGTTCTGGAGTGGTAAAGCGCTCGGCATTTTTAAGCGTTTGTGTACGGCGATATTCAACTGGGGTTTTATCAAGGTTAATTCGCGAGATCTCAATGAAATAGCCATGTACACGATTATACTCAATTTTTAGATTGCTGATCCCGCTACGTTCTCGCTCTTTGGCTTCCATTTCAATTAGAAACTGACTACCATCTTTGCGAATGCCGCGCAAATAATCTAATTCTTGATCAAATCCATCATTAATTACGTCGCCTTCACGTAAGAGCAGGCTAGGTTCTTCCTTCAATACACGTTGTAAATGTCCGCTAATCTCACTATTTACGGCAATTATTGCATTACGAATTCCTTCAATTAATCGGGTTTGAGGTAATTCAGTAAGTATATCTAATTCAGGTAGAATTGTTAGGCTATTACGCAACGCTGCCAGATCCCGTGGACGGGCTGAACGTAAGGCTACTCGCGAGGTAATCCGCTCAATATCGCAAATACGCCGTAAAATAGACTGTAATGGCTTATAGTGTGTTTGTAAAGCAGCGACAGTTGCATAACGTTCTTCGATTTGCACCATTTGGCGTAATGGATTATTTAGCCAATTATCCAGCAGACGACTACCCATTGGAGTGGCACATTTGTCCATTACTGAAAATAGAGTTGGCGAAGTTTCACCACGCATAGTCAGACTTATTTCGAGATTGCGGCGCGAAATTGCATCCAGAATTAAATAGTTTTCTTCTTGGTCTAAAATGATATTGTTTATATGTGGTAAATTATTTTTCTGAGTCTGTTTGGCATAGTCAAGCAATACCGCTGCAGCACAAATTGCCAGCTTGGCATGCGAAATACCAAAACCATCCAGATCTTGTAGCGCAAAATGCTCACAAAGCTTTCGTTTGGAAAGGTCATGTTCAAAATGCCAGTCTGGAATGATTTTGTATGCCAGATTAGGCTTTTGGGTTTGTAATTCATTAACTAAATTTTCTGGCGCAATGACTTCAGCAGGGCGTAGGCGTTCAATCTGATTGTAAATTTCGCCACTGTTTCCTTCGTAAATCATAAACAAACCACTGCTTAACGATATCCAGGCTAAGCCAAACTGTTGCTTGCGTTGAAATAATGCAATAATTAAATTGTTTTGTTTTTCATCGAGCAAGCTATCGTCGGTAAGTGTGCCGGGAGTAATTATCTTGGTTACTTGGCGATCTACTGGACCTTTGCCGGTTACTTCGCCAACTTGATCAACAATTGCAACTGATTTGCCAACTTTAACTAAACGTGTTAGATATTGTTCTGCCGCGTGGTAGGGAACCCCTGCCATTTTGATGGGTGAACCAGCACTGCTACCACGTTGAGTTAGAGTAATCCCCAATATTTTAGAGGCGATCTCCGCATCTTCAAAAAACATTTCATAGAAATCGCCCATCCGATAAAATAGAAGCATATCAGGGTATTCAGCTTTAATTTTAAGGTATTGCTGCATCATCGGGGTGTGCTGCGCTAACTCCATCCCATGAGTCTCTATAATCTGTGTTTTGTTCATGCGTAGTAAGGCTTTTAACTATTTTGAATGATTTTTAAGATTTGACTAATTAACTTTGGATTAGCTGCAATGATATTTCCACTGTCCATAAATCCCTGTCCGCCATCAAAATCACAAACTAAACCACCAGCTTCCTTTACTAGTAAATAGCCTGCCGCGATATCCCAAGGTTTTAGTGCAAATTCCCAGAATCCATCAACCATTCCGGCAGCAACATAAGCTAAATCAAGGGCGGCAGAACCAGCACGTCTTTGACCTGATGTTGATTCCAGCATTACTTTAAAAATTGACAAGTAGCGCTCTAATAAATCCATATTGTAGGTAGGGAAACCTGTTGCGAGTAAGCTGTCTGCTAAATTACTGGTTTTTGACACTCGTAAACGTCCATTATTTAATTGAGCTCCTTTGCCCAGCTCTGCGGTATAGATATCATTACGATTAGGGTCAAAAACGATACCGTGCGTGATTTTATCTTCATGTTTTACGGCAATTGAAATTGAGTATTGCGGATGCCCGTGAATATAATTCGTCGTTCCATCAATTGGATCAATTATCCAAGTAACATCAGATTTATTATCTACTTCACCTTGTTCTTCACTGAGTATATTGTGCGATGGGAATGCTTTTAAGATAGTATTGATAATAATCTGTTCGGCTTTTTTATCAACTTCACTGACAAAATCATTATTTCCTTTGCGTTCAACCTTGATGCGCTCTAGATTGCGGCTTTCCTGTTGGATGATGTTTCCTGCGTTATAAGCTGCTTGAACTGCGATGTTTAGAATTCCTGACATGAATCGTCCTTTAAATGGGTATAGTTAACCCCTGATTATACCGTACAAAGACTATGTTTTTGCTTGGAATTATTCTTTTATATGCGGCGTATGCTGCACTGCGTCTAAAATGCTTGATGTTATTAGAGGTCTTTATGCTAAAATCACACGTTTACTCAATCAGATTTATTATTCTGGGTTGTTGATTTACTCCTTACTTACAACTAGTAAGCTTCGTTGTAGATCGCTTACCAGTATTTCCACAGACGTGTGTTTTATCAGTTTGAGTATTTATGCACTGTTTGGCTATGCGAGGTATGGTTCATAGCTAATTTTATTCGTAATTTAAAGGGGCAATATGGAAGCTCAGGGTTTATCGAAATGGTTCTATTTAGGGATCGTTGGGATTGTCATTGGTATCGTAATGATTGTTCGTGCACGTGGTGACAATAAAAGTAAGGCTATGGAAAATGGTTATTTATTATTTATCTTAGGCTGTGTTGGTATTGTTTCAGAATTTACTGATTTTGCAACTGTTTTGCTGTTGTTTATAGTCGTAAGTGGAGTAGTTTTATTACTGGATAAGCTTATCTGGAGCAAATCACGTAGCGATACGCAGATGAAACCGCATTATGTACATTATTCACGCGAGTTTTTTCCTGTGGTTTTGGCTGTGTGGGTGTTAAGAGCTTTTTTGTTTGAAGCATATCAGATTCCGAGTAGCTCGATGCGTCCTGATTTAACCGTCGGTGATTTTATTCTGGTGAGTAAATTTAACTATGGCTTGAGAATGCCAATTACCAATCGAGTTGTTATTCCGATTAATAAAGTTGAGCGTGGTGATATCGTAGTCTTTCAAGATCAAACCAAACCTAACCGTGACTTAATTAAACGTGTCGTGGGTTTACCTGGTGATACGATTACTTATGTTGATAAACGTTTGCGAATTAATGGGCAAAATTTAAGTTATCAAAATGATGGTTCTTATGATTATACTGAAGCAGGACCTAACGGTGATGTAATGATTCACAATCAGCGCTTAATCGAGAATTTAACTGGAGTTAAGCATCCAATTATTGTCTGGGATCAAGTTCCACCAGTTATCTTAGAGATGGTGCAGGATTTTCCGGGTAAAGAAAATTGCCAATATAATGATGAAGGGTTTACCTGTCATGTACCTGATGGACATTACTTCATGATGGGAGATAATCGCGATAATAGTCTGGATGGTAGGTATTGGGGCTTTGTACCGGATAAAGCAATTTTGGGTAAAGCTATTTATGTATGGATGAATTTCCGTGATTTATCCCGTGTCGGAACAAAGATTGAATAATGGCAAATATTTCTGATTTACAAGAACAATTAGGTTATGAATTTCATGATCTTTCATTATTACGTCAGGCGATTACACACCGCAGCTACAGTAAAATCAATAACGAGCGTTTAGAGTTTGTTGGTGATGGTGTTTTGGATTATGTAATTGCGCTCAACTTATATCAGATTTACCCGGATTTATCTGAAGGTGAATTATCCAAAATGCGTGCAGCATTGGTGAATCAAGATGGACTAGTTGAGATAGCTGAGCTGCTTAATCTTGGACATTATTTGTATTTAGGTGATGGCGAACTTAAAAGCGGAGGACGACAACGTCCGTCAATTTTAGCTGATGCGTTGGAAGCTATTTTTGCAGCAATCACTTTAGACAGTAATTTTGAGAAATGCCGTCGGGTTATTGAACGTTTATTTTATTATCCATTACGTGAACAACAACAGGGTAAAACCAAAGACTATAAGACTCAGTTACAAGAATATATTCAAGCCAAACGTTTTCGTTTACCTCGCTATGAGATTGTTGGTATGACTGGTCCTGAACATGATATGTTGTTTCGAGTTGAATGTACGATTGAAGAACTTGATATCCGTGCTTATGGCGAAGGTAAAGGTAAAAAACAAGCCAGCCAATGTGCCGCAAATAATTTACTAATGTTACTGAATGAGATGCCTTTCAATGATTGAATCTAAAACTTTTTGTGGTTTTGTAGCGATAGTTGGACGTCCAAATGTTGGTAAATCAACACTGATGAATCATCTGATTGGACAGAAAATCAGTATTACTTCGCGTAAACCGCAGACTACCCGCCACCGGGTAACTGGGGTTTATAGCAAGGATGACACTCAATATCTTTTTGTTGACACTCCAGGATTTCAAAAGCAATATTTAACCAAACTCAATCAGGCATTAAATCAAAGCGTGGTTAATAGTTTAAGCAATGTCGATGCAATTATTTATGTAGTCGAGGCGGGGATTTTTAACATTGGTGACGAAGAGGTATTAAATTTATTGCCAGCAGATGCAAAAGTGATTTTAGTTATTAATAAGCGTGATAAATATAAGGATCGTAACGAGTTAAATCAATTTGTTAAAGAAATATCTGGGAAATATCCATTTAAAAAAGTATTGAGCGTAGCAGCTAAACATGATCACGGCATGGATGAATTACTTGCAGCAACTAAATTATATTTACCTGAGAGTGTTTTTTTATATCCTGAGGAGCAACTTAGCGATAAAAGTAGTCGTTTTATGGCAAGTGAGATTATTCGTGAGAAATTATTTCGCTCACTGGGTGAGGAGCTGCCTTATAGTTTGATGGTTGAAATTGATAAATTTGAGCAAACGAATAAACTTAGTCGGGTTTTTGCAACAATTATTGTTGACCGTGAAAATCAAAAGCCGATGATTATTGGTAAGGGTGGCGAAAAATTAAAAAAAATCTCAATAGAGTCACGTTTGGATATGGAAAAACTCTTTGATACCAAAGTTCATCTCGAAATTTGGGTTAAGGTTAAAAGCGGTTTTGCCGATGAGCTTAAATTCCTGCAGCAATTTGAGTAGAGATTAAAATGATTTCAGTAGTGATCTTAACCAAGAACAGCGCCAAGTATATTGAGCGCTGTTTGGGTGTCTTACAAGCATTTCCCGAGGTTGTTGTTGTTGACAATGGCTCTACTGATCAAACTATGGAGCTTGCGGCAAAGTTTGCTAATGTTAAAATTTATCAACGTGAATTTTGTGGTTTTGGACCACTAAAAAATATTGGTGCAAGCTTAGCTAGTTATGATTGGGTGTTTTTTGTTGATAGTGACGAGATTGTTAGCCCTGAGTTAGTCCAAAAAATACTTGGACAGCAATTAAGTGAACAAAAAGTTTACCGCTTTTATCGTAAGAATTATTACGCTGGACGTTTGATTGATGGCTGTAATTGGGACAATGATTATGTTGTTCGCTTATATAATCGCAAAATTACCAGCTTTAATGATAATCAAGTACATGAAAGTATCCAAACCAATAATTTAACCGTTACAACTCTAAGTGATAAAAGTTCTTTTATCTATCATTTTCCCTACAGTAATACTCGTCAACTAATGGCAAAACTTGAGCATTATGCCGATCTCTATGCCGTAAATAAGCTGGGACATAAAAAAGTAAAATTATGGACGATACCGTTTCGTTTTTTTATGGCTTTTGTCAAAAGCTATTTGCTTAAAAAAGGCTTTAAATATGGCTATGAGGGCTTTTTAATCAGCTGTTACAATGCAATGGGAGTACTAGTTAAATACCTTAAGCTTTATGAATTAAGTAATGCTAAAAACAACGTAATCGCCGTAAAAATAGCTAATCAACAGGAGTTGGAGCGAGTTATTGGATTAATCAATGCTCAAACACTAATCCCATCTACAGTAGTTTTCCTACTTTCTAATCAACTAGCAGCTCAAATATCTGCACTCCGCAAATTGCTAACTGAGAGTCTCATTCCCGTAGCAGATTGTATTGTATGTGATACTCAGGATGCTACACAAACCTTAGCTAGTTACCAACAAAAAGATGTTGATCATGGACAGATCATAATTTTTGATGATGTTAGTAGCTTTGTCGATGTTAAAGCTATTGAATGTAGATTATAACAGCATCAAGCTAAAGATGTATTGGGGATAGCTAATAACATGAGCTCAAATCGTATATTTTATTATAGATTTCAAATTTAATTGTTTTGAGTTGGTATCTGAATGCTTTCATGGCAAGTAATGTTAATTATTACGACAACGGTAGGGTGCATATTTCTGGGGTGCTATTATCTTTTAGCACGCGATGAGGGTAAATTAGCACCGAGTTTAGATCGCTATGATTATTTATTTCTTGTCATTATAGTTATCACTTATCTTGCGCTGAGTCTGGTTAATTTTGGTGAAAAATCAACCGATAAAACAATCTGGAGTAGTACTAATTCTGCCCAGCATTTAATTATGAAACCAACTCAGGCTCAGATAGACGGAGATCTATATATTAAAACTGGCGTTTTTAGTGGTGCATTATTGATTCAAGCCCAAACTATGCATAGTGAGAGTTTGCTCACGTTGGCAAGGATTGATCCAGAAATCAAGGATGAGCCACAATTAAAATGGAATAATTACCATTTTAATTCTCCAGTGCCAATCGATGCTTTTTATTTTACAGTTGAGCCATCCAATATCACCCTTCTTGAATATAGAGATACTCAGCGTGGTGTAGAAATTCAACATTTAGCCTTGTACAATGCGCAAAAACAGCAAATGCTGTCCTCAGTTGAGATTTATGATTCCTCTGGCAAAGATTATAGTTCAATCCTAGAAAGCCAACTATCGCAACTACAACTAACTAATGTTTGGTTTAATTCTGCCGTCTTTGATGAGTATTATTATGCTGCAGCCGCGCGAGAATATTTAAATCAGTGGGGCACTGTCACACAGGCACACCCTCCGCTTGCCATGCTGATTATTGCACTGGGTATATTGTTATTTGGGCTTAATCCATTTGGATGGCGAATTTTGTCAAATTGTAGCGGCATTGCAATGATTCCATTGATCTATATTTTTACTAAGCGTTTAACTGGTAATCGTTATGCCGCGATGATTGCAGCAATTTTGCTAAGTGCCGATTTTATGCATTTCGTGATTTCGCGGATGGCAAGCATCGAACCATTTGTTACGCTATTTTTATTATGTGAGTATTTATTTTTATTTCAGTATTTGCAAGGCAAACTAAATAATTATGGTGATAAAGCTGAGTTGAAAAATATTTTTGCAGTGGGTTTGTTTGCTGGGCTTGCTATTGCTTGTAAATGGTCTGGATTATTTTCCCTACCTGCGATTATAGTGGTATTAGTGTGGGCTTATTTAGCTAATGGGGTAAAACCTGTTAAGCTCTCGATAGTTATCCAATATCTATTGTTTTTAGTCGTCTTGCCGCTGAGTATTTATTGCCTTAGTTTTGTGCCATTATTTACAATCAAACATGCAACGAATTTTGCCAGTTTCATGCTGGAAACACAAAAAAACATGTATCAATTTCATACTCATGAGGCTTTGGATTTTCATAATATCTATGCTTCAAAATGGTGGACATGGCCGTTAGTATTGCAACCAATGTCGGTGGCATTTGTCATGCTTGACCCTGTGAGTAAATTATCACAATCAGTAGGACTATTGGGTAATCCGTTAGTGTGGTGGGGAGGCTCTGTGGCAGTTATTATATTAGCGACTTTACTAATTTTTCCAAAATTCAGAAAAGTAGAGCTTTACTTTCTTCTATTGGTAATAGCTGCTCAATACATTCCTTATATTTTTATTAATCGTTTGAGCTATATTTATTATTTTTACTCAGTATTGCCGTTGGTAATTATTGCTTTTGCGTATCTAATAATGCTTATGCTCAAATTAAACAGTAAAATGATTAATTGGTTAATTTTTATCTATGTTGTGCTTTGTATCTGGCTTTTTGCTATATTTTTCCCAGCTCTGAGCGGGCTTAATATTAACCGTGATTTTGTTTATCATTTTTTGCTGTGGTTTAAAACTTGGCAATTTTAAGCGGAACTAATTTATGTCCTTAGCTATTATTCAATTATCATTGACGGTCAGTGTTTTTTTAGCCGTGCTGATCTATTATCTGTATCAGATTAAGAAACATCCATTAGAACATAACAATATATTATCTTTTTTAGATAAGACTGATTATTTACTTATCGTTATTATTAGTTCTATTTATGCAGGTATTAGTTTTATTAATCTTGGTAATAGACTTAAACCAAATACACCAGTGACTCTAATAGCACCCCAAGGGATTGAGATTAATTTCGCTACGCCAACCCAGATTGATCAATTTTATTATGCACTGGGTTACGTTAGTGGTGCTGTTAAATTTAGCTATGTACGTAGCGATAATCAGACCCAGAGTATTACGATTGATCCCGGGACTTTTATGTGGAATAATCTACAATTAAATGATCCAGATGCCAAGTATAAACAAATTAGCTTAACGGCTGAGTCAGGTGTAATTGAATTACGTCAGTTAGCCCTATTTAATGGCAGCAATTATGTCACTGATTTTACTCTAACTCAGGCACAACACGCAATTCCTAATCAGAGATTAGTCAGTCTAGATAAACCACAAAATTATCAGAGCATCTGGCATTCGAGTGCTATTTGGGATGAGTATTATTATGTAACTACTGCCTATCAATTTAACCATCATTTACCAGCGTTAATAAAGGTTCATCCTCCGTTAGGGATGTATTTGATTAGTGTTGGAATGAAGGTATTTGGTGAGAATCCATTTGGTTGGCGCATAGTACCGGATTTAGCCGGAATTTTACTAGTGGTGCTAGTTTATGTCTTTACAAAAAAGTTATTTCTATCACGAAGCTCGGCAGTGATTGCCAGCATCTTACTTAGTGTTGATTTTATGCATTTTATGATTACGAGGATGGCATCGTTAGAGTCAACTTTGGCATTTTTTGCCATTTTAAGTATTTTCTTTTTATATTGCTATGCCGAAGCTAGACGAAATGGTGAAAGTTTTAATGCTACACTTAGGTATTTACTACCTTGCGCCCTAAGCATTGCATTGGCGATTAGTGTTAAATGGTCAGCACTGTACTCACTTATGACAATCTTGCTGGTGATTACTTATTTTGAGTTTGTTTATGCTTATCGTGATTCATTGCAAGTTAAGTTGATTACTATACTGAATATCTGCGCTTTATTTATTTTATTACCTGTAAGTTTGTATTTTAGTTGTTACTACCCAACTGTTTTTTATCCATTTTCTAAAAATTCAGGAATAAACAATTTTTGGTCATTTGTTAGCTCTTTGCAACCCGTAATGTATCAATTTCATACTCATATGGTTAACCATGTTCCAAATGGCGGTGGTGATTCAATGTGGTGGCAATGGCCTTTGATAATACAGCCACAGCTGGTTTATCGGTGGCTAGACACAAGAAGTAATTTATCATCTATTGGGCTTTTAATGGGAAACCCTTTAATCTGGTGGTTATTTTATCCATCCTTGTTGCTAATGTTGATTCACGTACTTAAAGTCAGAAAATTCATGCCATTGTTTCTGTTATCAGCGACACTATTACAGTTTTTGCCTTATGCTTTATTTGGTAGAGTTAGTTATATCTACTATTTTTATATCAGCAGTGTTTTTGGTATCATGATGCTTGGGTACTTACTTAGCCAAGCATTACAATTAAAAAATAAACGGCTGAATTATCTGACTGTAGGATATGTGATAGCCTGTATTTTGTTATTTGTTGTTTTTTATCCGTTACTTAGTGGTTTACTTGTTGATCGTGGATATTTTATAAAGTACCTACTTTGGTATCACAATTGGCAATTTATTTAATTTTAGTGTTATGTGTAGTTTCATAATCTTTAACATAACTGAGTAATGAAGCCGTTACCTCATTATTTGATTCAGTTGACAGTATAATCTGAGTTTTTACATAGTCACGAAATGGAAAATAGTTATCTAAAGTATCATTAATCAAATGTTTGGCTTCTTGATTTTTACCAATAATTTGATCCATAATTGCCAGTTTAGTTGTATAGCTTGGATATGGTGTGAACCCCACGACTTTTTGTGTTGCATTATACATTATATCAAATAACCATGCATTATCATCTGTTCGTTTAGTTAAGTTTAGTTTTTGAATTAGATCAACGTCAACAAAATAATCCCAAAGTAAATTATTTCCTAATTGATATTTCTGACCAACATTATTTAGCCAATTTTGTTTATCATAGTGCGCAACGGGTTTAAATTGCGCTAGAATCATAAAATTATTGTATCCTACATAAATCTGCCAACTGGCAATGATAACTGTAATTCCCGCCACAAAATTAAACCATTTTTTACTAATTTGTAATTTTAATTTTTTTTGATCGCTAAGGGTCGCTAGAATAATAAAGCAGAAAAGATACGGTGTATAAAATAGCGGGTATTCTGTTTGTGAATGTATGATATTGACTGCAATGATACCTAAGCATAAAATTTGCGATTTGATATCAAGCTTCAGACAACAACGTAACCAATAGACAAAACCGAAGAGTACAATAGCAAAGCCAATTAGTCCTGTAGTGGCTAGTAGCTGGATAAAGAGATTATGAACATTAAAAGGTAGGGCGTACTGCCCTAAAGTTTGTGGGAAACCATTGTTAAGCGTTGTCGTAAATAAATTAGCCGTAAAATAACTCCAGCCAATACCCGTGATAGGGTGCTCACTAAACATTTTGAGGCCTTTTAACCATAGCACAATACGTTGATTATCGCTTGCTAGAGATATCTGGTGATCGCCACTCAATAATTGTTTAAAAGTTGCAAAAGTTTGTCCAATGCGATCAGCACTATTAGATTGATTATTGACTATTTCACCAGTCATGACTGTGGCTGCTGATGATGTAGTAGTAACTACGCTAGTTTCTGTGTGTGGATAAACAAAATTTAAACCACCTTTAGCCGCAAATGTCACGAGGGATAATAAAATAATGCCATGAGTAAGAAGCAGTTTTGCAAAATAAGGGTGTTTTTTTAAAAGTGCGAGAGAATAGATAATAATAAACAGACCATAAACAAGTACAACGCGACTGAAAGTTAGACTAATAAAGGTGCTAAATAAAAAGATATTGAAAATAAAAAATATTTTATAGATTTTTTTATCCATCCGCCACAAATAAATATTAGCAAAGATTCCCCAGGATAAATAATTAGCTAAGTTATTGGTTTGATAGATTGAGCCTACAATTCGTTCTTGACTGCCAACGAGTAGATCATAGTGTGAGTGTGAAATTATTCCATCCATGTAGGGGTAGTAACGTAGCGGTATTATTTCTAAGTGAATACCATAAAGTTGCAGGATACAAATGATGCACTGGATGTAGCAGCCAAAGACTATACACCACGCAATCAAGCTGAATATTCGTGTGCCTAATTTAATGTGAGTTACTACCACTGACAGTAATAAAAGTATCCATAAACAAGCCAGTAATAAATATGAAAATGTTTTATATGAGTTTAGGAAATTAAGCTGAATTACTATCAGTAATGCAAAGACTAAAATTATTATTTGAGTAGGAGTAATGTAAAGTTTGTTTGATAAGTTATATGTTTGGATTATAACATAACAACTTAGAAGGAGTAAGGCAATTATAATTGGGACAGTTTCGCGTAAATAAAAACTATATAAGGTAATTGTATCCGGAATAAAATTAGGTAAAAATGGAACAATAAAAAATGATGCGATTAAAATTATTGGTAAATATTTTTGTGATGTTTGAATTTGATTTTGAGTCATTAAAGTCCCACGGTTATTATGAAAATAGGACTAACCATATGGCTAGTCCTATTTTTAAGTTGTTATAAATTATGATTTACAGTTAGATGGACGGTATTGATTATCCAAAGTACTACCACCACCTGTAGTACAAGACCAAGTAATACCTGAAGATGATGGTGTTGGAGTAAATTGAATGGTATTAGCAGTACTTGGAACCCCAGCAATAGAAGTAGTAACAGTAATCACTCCCTGACCAGTAACTTGCATATCACTTACATTTGTCCCTGTTGGAGTCCCTGATAAGCCAGCCGATGCATTTGAGCTTGGGAATGTTCCCTGAGACTGATAATACTCACCTACGGATGTTTTCGCCTGGCTCGCAAAAGTCAATGCTTCTGACACTTTTGCTCGGATAATGTAATTTTGATAAGCGGGAATAGCAATAGCTGCCAAAACCCCGATGATCGCAACTGCAATCATTAATTCGATAATTGTGAAACCTTTGTTTTTCATGATAAGCCCCTAAATGATAAAAAATTAAGTTTAAAAACCTTGTTTAGATTTTTCACTCTTCCTGACTCTATTTTACGCTAACATAATCAAGTGTGTAGGGTAAATATGGATTAGCAATGATTATTTGCTAAATCTATTTTCCTTAATAATGACTGTCGCTGATAAGTGCGTGATTAGATTAGGTTTTTGCTGTGTAGATAAACGCAACATTAGATAGTGAGCATTGATATTTACAGTTTTGATGAAAAAAGCTAGCTTAGTGAGGCTAGCCTTAATAATCAGATATCTTTGATTAAGATTTACAGTTAGATGGTCGGAATTGATTATCCAATGAACCACCACCAGTACAAGACCAAGTAATACCAGATGAAGATACTGTCGGTGTGAAAGCAATAGTCCCAGTAGCTCCAGATACCGAAGTAGTTACAGTAATCACTCCATTAACCACATTTACGCCACTTACGTTTGTTCCTGTAATTGATGTTGCTAAACCAGCAGATGCATTAGTACCTGGCAAAGTACCTTGAGATTGATAATACTCAGCTACGGCCGTTTTAGCTTGGCTGGCAAATGTCAATGATTCTGACACTTTAGCACGGATAATATAATTTTGATAAGCAGGGATAGCAATTGCTGCTAAAACCCCGATGATCGCAACCGCGATCATTAATTCAATAATGGTGAAACCTTTGTTTTTCATGATATTTTCCTCAATAGATAAAAATAAGACTATAACATCCTTCATATAGCGGGATGTTTCTACTCTTCCTGAAGGGGTTATACCTGAGTATAGGGGCTCAAGCATGATATTAAGTCCAGATGTTGCCTCTTTATTATATTTATTTTGATAACTAATTGTT